>DASVPW010000063.1:0-56791 GCA_036389455.1 Beijerinckiaceae bacterium | reverse complement strand
CTATCTTCTGCTGGCCGGCATGGACCAAATCAGGGTAGAGGTCGGTCAGTTCGTCCTCGCCGGCGAGCCGGTGGCCACGATGGGCGACACTTCGTCCCTGGCGGCCGGCAACGGGGGCGTCGAAAACGGCGGCCCGGTGCTCTATGTAGAGTTCCGGAAAGACGGCGGGTCGATCGACCCGGGCCCGTGGTGGGCGAAATCGCAGGGCGAGAAGGTTCGCGGATGATGCGCAAGATTCCTCTGATACTCCTTGGCGCGCTGGCCGGCGCCGGCGCGACCGCCGTCGTGAGCCAGACGCACCTGCTTTCGAGCACGAGCG
The DNA here is from genome assembly GCA_036389455.1 of Beijerinckiaceae bacterium. GTDB lineage: Bacteria > Pseudomonadota > Alphaproteobacteria > Rhizobiales > Beijerinckiaceae > JAJKJG01. Next base: position 56,472 of record DASVPW010000063.1, on the reverse strand, counting down.
CGGTCGCGGCCTCGGCCGAGACCTACCGGCAGCTCAGCCTGTTCGGCGACGTGTTCGAGAAGGTCCGCTCGGACTACGTCGAGAAGCCGGAAGAGGCGAAGCTGATCGAGTCGGCCATCAACGGCATGCTGACCTCGCTCGATCCGCATTCGAGCTACATGGACCCGAAGAGCTTCCGCGACATGCAGGTGCAGACGCGGGGCGAGTTCGGCGGCCTCGGCATCGAGGTCACCATGGAGGAAGGCCTCGTCAAGGTCGTGACGCCGATCGATGAGACCCCGGCGGCCCGCGCCGGCCTCCTCGCCAACGACGTCATCACGCACATCGACGACGAGCAGGTGCAGGGCCTGACCCTCAACCAGGCGGTCGACAAGATGCGCGGCCCGATCAACTCGACCGTGCGCCTCAAGATCAAGCGCAAGGAGAAGTCCGAGCCGTTCGAGGTGACGCTCACCCGCGACACCATCCGGATCCGCCCGGTGCGGGCCCGCAAGGAGGGCGACGACGTCGGCTACCTCCGCATCACGCAGTTCAACGAGCAGACCTTCGAGGGCCTCAAGAGCTCGATCGACCGGATCACGGCCGAGGTCGGCGCCGACAAGCTGAAAGGTTTCGTCATCGACCTGCGCAACAACCCGGGCGGGCTCCTCGACCAGGCCATCATGGTCTCGGACGCCTTCCTGGAGCGCGGCGAGATCGTCTCGACGAGGGGGCGCAACGCCGAGGAGACGCAGCGCTACAACGCCAAGCCCGGCGACCTGACCAAGGGCAAGCCCCTCGTGGTGCTCGTCAACGGCGGCTCGGCCTCGGCCTCCGAGATCGTCGCCGGCGCGCTTCAGGACCACAAGCGGGCGACGGTGCTTGGCACACGCTCCTTCGGCAAGGGCTCGGTCCAGACCATCATCCCGCTTGGCGGCAACGGCGCGGTCCGGCTCACCACGGCGCGCTACTACACGCCGTCGGGCCGCTCGATCCAGGCCAAGGGCATCGAGCCCGACGTCGAGATCCTGCAGGAGGTCCCCGACGAGTTGAAGGGCAAGGACGAGACCAAGGGCGAGGCGGGCCTGCGCGGCCACCTCAAGAACGACAAGGAGGAGCGCGGCGGCTCCTCGGCCTACGTGCCGACCGACGCCACGAAGGACAAGCAGCTCATCGCCGCCTTCGACTACCTGCGCGGCATCCAGAAGGGCGCCGCCGCGGCCCCTCCCAAGGCCGGCGTCCCGAACTGAGCCGCTCCGTTAAAGCTTTGGTAACCACGATGGCCCGCAGTGTCGCCTGACGCTGCGGGCCTTTCGATTCGAGGGGCTCCTTCGCGACGTGCTCGAGGGCAGGCAGGGGGCGGGTTCCCGTGGACGTCACGGCCGACGATCTGACGAAGCCCCTCGGCCTCGACCGACATCCGGACCGGCTCCGATCCTGGCGGGTGCCCGTCGCGCCGATCCTGTGCGGCCTCCTCGCCCTGCTCGTCGGCGGGATCGCGACCTACGCCGTCCTCGTCGACGACCCGCTCGCCGGCGAGCCGCACGCGATCGTCCCGATCGAGATCGCGGCGGCGCCCGCGCCGGCCTTGCCGTCTCCCGCGCCCAGGCCCGACTCCGGCGCCGAGCCTCCCAGCCGCACCGCCTCCGAGGTCGAGGACGCCTCGGGGGTGTCGATCATGCGCCCGAACGGCACGGCGGCGCCCGGGGCCGTGATCATCCGGGTGCCGGAGCCCGCGGGCACGAAGCTCTTGCCCGCCCCCGACCCGCGGCTCGTGGAGCGCAGCCGCCACGGCCTCCTGCCGAAGATCGGGCCGGACGGGGCGAAGCCCTGGCAGGTCTACGCCCGCCCGGCCGCACCCGCCGGCGCCCGCCCGCCCGCCCGCATCGCCCTCGTGGTGACGGGGCTCGGCATCAGCCAGAGCGCCACGGCCGGCGCGCTCGCGAAGCTCCCGCCGCCCGTGACCCTCGCCTTCGCTCCCTATGGGGCCGACCTCGAGAAGACCGCGGCGGCGGCGCGGGCCGAAGGCCACGAGGTCATGCTCCAGGTCCCGATGGAGCCCTTCGACTATCCGGACAGCGACCCGGGGCCGCACACGCTGACCGCGCGCGCCAAGCCGCAGGAGAACCTGGAAAAGCTGCACTGGGCGATGGGGCGGTTCACGGGCTATATCGGGCTCGTGAATTTCATGGGCGCCAAGCTGACCGCGGACGAGGCCGCGCTCGCCCCGATCCTGAAGGAGGTCGGCGGGCGGGGGCTCGTCTTCCTCGACGACGGCTCGTCGTCGCGCTCCCTCGCCGGGGCGGTCGCCTCGAGCGTCCGCGCGCCGGGCGCCCGCGCCGACGCCGTCCTCGACGGCAGCCCCCAGGCCGAGGCCATCGACCGGGAGCTCGCCCGGCTCGAGGAGCTGGCGAAGAAGCGCGGCCTCGCGATCGCGACCGCGAGCGCCCTGCCGGTGACGGTCGAGCGCATCCAGCGCTGGTCGCGCTCGCTCGAGGCCCGCAACATCCAGCTCGTGCCGGTCTCGAGCGCCTACCTGTCCGAGGGCCGATGATGGCGCGCCGGGAGGCCCGCTCCCCTCACGAACTGCCCTATCGCCCCTGCGTCGGGATCATGCTCCTCAACCGGGCCGGCCTCGTCTTCCTCGGCCGGCGGCGTTCCGAGGCCGGCCCCGATCCCGTCGCCGACGGCTACGCCTGGCAGATGCCGCAAGGGGGCATCGACCCGGGCGAGACTCCGTACGATGCGGCCGTCCGGGAGCTGCGCGAGGAGACCGGGGTGCGCTCGGCCGCGCTCCTCGCCGAGGCGCCGGAATGGTACGCCTACGACCTGCCTTCCGTCGTCGCGGGCCGCGCTTGGCGCGGGCGCTACCGCGGCCAGACCCAGAAGTGGTTCGCCTTCCGCTTCACCGGCCGGGACGACGAGATCGACATCCGGCACCCGTCCGGGGGGAGGCCCGAGTTCGACGCCTGGCGCTGGGAACGCATGGATCTCCTGCCGTCGCTCATCATCCCGTTCAAGCGGCCGGTCTACGACCAGGTCGTCGCCGCCTTCCGCCATCTCGTCGCCCCGATGGAGGGCGAGAACGCCTGAACGGGCGCCCCCCGTTCCCTTGCGCCCCCGCCTGCCCTAAGAGCGGCGGAGGAAAACCGAGGGGGAGTCCCATGGCGGGAGCACACGAGCAGCTCGAGCGCGCCGAGCACGCGCAGCATGCGGCGCACGGGGGCCACCACGGCGGCGACACCAACAGGCGCATCGCGCTCCTCATCGCCGTGCTCGCCCTCTTTCTCGCCATCGCCGAGACGCTCGGCAAGAGCGCCCAGACCGAGGGCCTGAGCTACAATGTCGAGGCCTCGAATCTGTGGGCCTTCTTCCAGGCTAAGACGATCCGCCAGACCGCCGTCAGGACCGCCGCCGAGACCGTCGAGCTGACACGTCCGCAGGTCACCGACCCGACCGTCCTGGACGCCATCGCGAAGCGCCTCGATACGTGGGGCAAGACCGTGGCGCGCTGGGAATCCGAGCCCGAGACGCAAGAAGGCCGCAAGGAGCTGTCGGCGCGGGCGAAGCAGAGCGAGGCGAAGCGGGACACGGCGCTCGCCCGCTACCACCACTACGAGGTCTCCTCGGCGGCGTTCCAGATCGCCATCGTCCTCGCCTCGGCGACCGTGATCACCGGCGCCATCGTGCTGGCCTGGATCGCGATCGGGGTCGGCGCGGTCGGCCTCGTCTTCGCTGGGATCGGCTTCTTCGCGCCCCATTCCGTGCATCTGTTCTGAAGGCGCGCGGCGCCGCGGCACTGAAGGTCAGGGATCGCCGGCAGCTCATGCGCTGGACTCTTCGCATCGTGGGCGCGCTCGCGCTTGCCTGGCTCCTGTTCCTGGCCTCGCCGTTCCTGGCGCTGCACAGCCTCGGACGGGCGATTGCGGCGCGGGACGTCGAGGCCGTGCGCGAGCGCGTGAATTTCCGCGCGCTGAGGCTCTCGCTCATGCGGCAGGTCCTGAACGTCGCCCTCGAGGAGCGCGGCGGGCGTGCGCTCGGCGCGACCGAGCGCCAGCTCGCAGCCGAAGCCGGCGCGGCCGTCGCGGATCCGATCGTGTCGCAGCTCCTCACGCCCGAGGCCGTGATCGAACTCCTCAACGGCGGCTGGCCCGAGGTCCGGGCGGCCGAAGACGCGGCATCCGTATCGGATCGATCCCCGCCGGCACGGCCGGGCCGTATGGTCGAGGCGATGCGGCCCGGCTCCCTCGGGAGCGCCTGGCGGCTGTTCCGGCAGTCGGAGCTCAGGGGTTTCCGCAACATGCTGGTCAGGCTGCCTCCGGACGCGCCGGCGGACGACCAGGTGCGCCTTCGTCTTCGCCTCGTGCGCACGACCTGGAGACTCGTCGGCATCGAGCTGCCGGAGGCGCCGCTGAAGTGGCTCATCCGGGAACGCGTGGCCCCTCTCCGGCGCAGCGACGGCGCAAAGCCCGAGGCGCGGCCGCCGGAGGCACCGGCGCCTGAGGCCTCGGCGCCTGAGGCGCCGAGGCCGCAATGAGAAAGGGCGGCTCGAAGCCGCCCTCTGCAGTCTTGCAAGCCGGCTCTGCCGTCAGGCCGAGCGCTCGATCACCGTGACGATGCGCCGGGTGCCCGGCTCGACGATCACGATCTCGTTCTTCACGATGAAGAAGCGGTAGCCGCGGTAGGCCGGGACGATCCGCACGATCTCGGCCGGAACCTCGTGCAGCTCGACCGTCGCCGGGATCACCGTGCCGACCGAAATCGCGAAGTTCACGTTCGTCACCGGGCTCACGCGGACGCTCGAGAACGAGCGGGTGATCTGCGTGCGCTGCTCCGAGGTGATGTTCGTCGGCACGTTGCCCGTGGTCGAACCCGAGGCGCCGCCGGACGCGCCGGCTTGGCCCGAAGCTTGGCCCGAAGCTTGGCCCGAGGTGCCGCTCGACGTGCCGGCCTGGCCGGTTGCCTTACCGTCGGAGGTGCCGGCCTGCCCCGTCGCTGGGCCGGCCGGAGGCTTGGAACCCGAAGTGTCGGAAGCCCTGGTGCCGCCACTCTGCTGGCCCGACGCCGTACCCGCGCCGACGCCGCTCGAGCCTGCGCCCGGGCCGCTGCCGCTCGTTCCGGCGCCGACGCTCGTCGAGCCGCCGCCGCTCATCCCGGCGCCGGTGCCGCCGCTCGTTCCGCCGCCGCTCGTCTGCGCGACGCTGACGGCCACGCTCAAGGCCAAGGCGGCGACCGCCGCCGTGCTGAGTAATCCATACCGCATGTCTGGGACCTCCGTTGTGGCGAACGTTCGCCAGGAGATGGGTCCAACGCTTTACGATGGGGAAAGTTTCGGCCGAAAGATAAATTTTGACTTTGCTTTCAAGAACTTAGAATGTGCATGCGCAAACCGGCGCCGACAGGAAAAGCCCGCCGCGCCCGCCTTCAAAAATGACCCATGTGAAAGATCTGCGGCTCTGATGGGCCGCTCCGCCTGAACTAGGCGTGAATGGCAAGGCCGCGCGCCGGATGCCGCATGGCGAGTTTTGAACCACAGGCATGGGCCGAACGTCGGAGTACTGCGTTGTGGTCCAGATGAGGAAACTCGCGATGCGCCCCGTCCTTGCCGCAGCCGGCCTGTCCGTCCTGACCCTTTCGGCCCCGGTCCTTTCCGTGACGGTCGTCGCCGGCGAGTTCGACCTGATGGTCGGGCTGCGAAGCGTGATCGCGGCCGCGGTCCGCGACGACGGCTACAACTGCCCGGACGTGAAGCGCATGGTCGATCTCGGCCCCGACCGGTTCGGCACCGTCCTCAAGATCGTTTGCGGGCCGCTCGGCCGCGAGGAGGCATGGGACGACCGGCCCCTGCGCGTCACCGCCTACATCGAGGGCGACTTCTCGACCAAGCCCTGGCCCGACCAGCGCACGCCGTAGGCGCCGCGCCTTTTCCTCAGTCCGCCAGCTCCGCCTCGACCAGATACCGCAGCGGCCCCGGCGTCCTGGCATCGAGCGGCCAGCAGGTCGAGAGCGCGAGCCGGCGGCCCTGCGCGCCGGGGTCGATTCCCGAAGCGTCCCATCGCACCACCGCGGTCCCGGTCACCCGGAACCGGAACGCGGCGCCGTCGCGCCGCGCGACGCGGATCTCGTCGCCGGCCCGCACGTCGGCCAGGAAGGCGAAGTGAGTGTCGCGGTGGGCCGCGTAGACCGCGGTGCCGGGCTCGCCGGCCTCGGGCGTCCGCTCCACGTGGCCGGGCCCGAAGGCGAGCGCCTGGCCGCTGCTGCCGTGGAGCACGATGGCGTGCCGGCCCAGCCGCGGCACGTCGATGCGGGCGACCGGCCAGGTGTCGGCCCAGGACCAGGGCTTCACGTCCCGACCGGTCCGAAGAGTCTCGGCGAAGGCGCGCTGCAAAAGAACCTGCGCGAGGAGCGCCTTGGCGTGGATCCACAAGCCCTGTCCGCACAGGGCGAGGCCGATTGCGGCGAGGAGCGCGGCGGCCGGAAGGGCCGGCCGCCGCGCGATCCTCGACGCCTTCAAGGACAGCGTCGAAGACATCCCGTCAGGCCCCGAGGGTCCTGGACCGGCGTCCGAAGACCGTCAGCAGGAGGCTCGCGGCGCAGAGCAGGAGACCCAGGAGCATCCGCAGCTCCGCGTCCGTCGCCGTCGTCGGCAGCGCCACCCCCGAGGCCGGCGCGACGGCGGACTTGCGCATGATCGGACCGCCGGTCGCGGGATCGGCGGCGCTCGCGACCTGGATGCGCGAGGCGTCGGCCCGGTCCATCCGCGGCGCCTGCTCGTTCCGCGGCTTCTCGCCCCCGAAGACCTTGTCGAACTCCCAGCCGGCCGGAAGGTTGAGGGGCAGGTCGGCCCGGGTCAGGCGCGCGCCGTCCGGGCGGCTCGGGGTCTTGTCGACGGCGACGAGGCTGGTCAGCCGCGTCACGAGGTGATGGTCGAGGGCGAGCGCCAGGATGGCCTTGTCGGCTTCCTCCAGCGTCATGCGGCGCAGCGTCCGGGCGACCTCGGCGTCGGCGACCTTGCGGCGCGCCCACAGCTTCGACAGGCCCTTGCCCTCCGCGGCGTTCGCGAGCGGCAGGGTCACGGCCCAGGGCCGCTCGCCGACCCGGCCCTTGACCTCGAGGGTGCCGGAGAGCGAGGGGACCTTCGCCGCGAGCACCACCGGCTCGCCCCGGTAGAGGTCGGGCAGCGCCGCCGGGGTCGCGTCCGCCCCGCCTTCCGGGAAGGTTGCCGAGAGGTTCGTGACGGCGGGGCTCTCGAGCTTCTCGAACAGCGCCCGCATCCGCTCCTCGACCTGGGTGACGGAGCCGATGTGGGTGAAGGTGCCGCGCCCGATCTCGGCCGCCCGCGTCATGAGGTAGGAGTTCGGCGCCGAGCCGATGCCGACCATGAAGACGCGGGAGCGCCCGCGCATGGCCGCCATGGTGTCGAGCATCTGCTGCTCGTTGCCGATCGCACCGTCGGTCAGGAACACGACCTGGCGCAGATACGCGCCGTCGCTCGGGCGCGGGTCGGCGAGCGCCGCCTGCATGGCCGGCAGCATCTCGGTCCCGCCCTGCGCCTGCAGGCCGGAGATGAAGCTCTTCGCCCGCCCGAGGTTCTCCGCGTCCGCCGGCACCGCGTCCGTGAAGAGAACGTCCATGGTGTGGTCGAAGCGGATCACGTTGAAGCGGTCGGCGGGGGTCAGACGATCGAGCCCGTAGAGGAGGCTCGCCTTGGCCTGCGTCATCGAGGTGCCGCCCATCGAGCCCGAGTTGTCGATCACGAAGACGATCTCGCGGGGACGGCGCTCCTCGGCCTGCCGCAGGGCCGGCGGGGTCACGAAGGCGAGGACGTAGTCGGCGTCGCCGACCCGCTCGCGGAAGAGCCCGACGGCGGGCGCGCTCGTCACGGCCGGCGTCCAGGTCAGCTCGAAGTCCCGGTCGGCCGGGGCCGGCCCCTCGGCGAGCTTGATCGTGCGGGTGTCGTCCGCGCCGCTCTCGATCCGCACCGGGTGGTGGTGGCTCTTGACCTCGCCGAGGGGAAAGCCGGCGGCGAGGCGTACCGTGATCGAGACCGGATTGATCGGCAGGCTCGTCGACGGGTCAAGGACCGGCGGCTCGATGCGATCGCGGTCCGGCACCGGGTCGGAAGCCGTGCCCCAGCCCCGGCCTTGGGCGAAGTCGACGGTCTGGACCACCGGCGCCGGGTTGTAGCGCGGCGCAACGACGAGGGGCACGCGAAGCGAAAAGACACCCGCCGACTGGCGCACCGGCTCCTGGTATTCGATCTGGACCAGCACGGTCTCCCCCGGCCCGATGTTGGCGACCGCGTTGGTGAAGAGGTTCGGGCGCTCCTGCTCGAGGAGCGTCGCCTTGCGGCCGGCGGCCTTGGCCTCCTCGTAGATCGCGCGCGCTTCGCGGCGCTCCCTGATGTCGCCGACGACGATGCGGTCGCCGATCACCATCCTGAGCGTGTCGACGGCCCCGCCCTCCGGAAGCGGGTACACGTAGACCGCCTCGACGAAGCCCGCGGTTGGGTTGTGGAACACCTGGGTGACGCGGGCCCGCGCGGTCGGGCCGCTGATCGTCAGGTCGACGTCGGTGCCGAGCCGCGGCGCCTCGACGAAGCGGTCGGGCTCGGTGCTCCGCAGGAGCAGGGACCCGGCGCGCATCTCGCCCGGGGTGACGAGCACTTCCGCCGGTCCTTTGGCCTGCGCCCGCGGCAGGATCACGAAAATTGCCGCAATTGCGACCACGATCAGCAGGACGACGTTCGCGGCGGACGCGGTCGCGCGCGTTCCGGCGAACCAAGTGGACGGCGAGGGCTCCTCCGGCCCTCCGGCCTCGGCGGGTGCTGTGCGCATGGAACTGGCTCCTGTATGGCTTTTCGAAAGCCCACGCCGTTCTCTCTCATTCGCGGTTCGTCCTCGACGGTGATGTTCAAGCTTGTCCGGCAAGGATGCGCCCGGAACCGCCGGCTTCCGCCCGGCTTGTGCGGAACGGTGAGGGTTTGTGCGCGATGGGGATTTGCGCGATGACGCGGGTCATGGAGCCCTGATGGCGGCCGCATCCGGAACCGAGCTCTCGGACGAGCAGAGCCGGGCGGTCTCGAGCCTCGTCCGGGAGGAGCTGGCCCGGCGCCGGATCTCGCGCCAGCGGCTCGCCGACGACGCCAGGATCAGCCTCTCGACCCTGGAGAAGGCCCTTTCCGGCCGCCGGCCGTTCACCCTCGCGACGACGATCCGCTTGGAGGAAGCGCTCGGCGTCCCGCTGCGCAGGGCGAACGGGGCGCCGCCCCCAGGCGCCGCGCCGGCGCCCGCGATCGCGCCGGACGAGCTCGGCTCCTATGCCCGCCCCGCCGTCGCCTGGATCGAGGGCGCGTACCTGACGCTCAGGCCCTCCTTCGGCGAGATGAACGGGATCTATGCCTACCGCACCGAGATCTTCTGGGACGAGGCCGGTCCCGGCCTGATCTTCCGCGAATCGGAGCGCCTCGACGCCGCCTTCACCCAATACGGCTCGGTGTCGGTCCCGAACCAGTCCGGCCACATCTATCTCATCACGAACCGGCACGGGCAGTACCGGCTGATCACGGTGGCGCGGCCGACGATCAGCGGCGAGATGCACGGCATCCTGACGACCCTGCAGGCGGGTCCCGGCGCGCAGCTCACGCCGGTGGCGGCCCCGATCGCCCTCGTGCCGCTGAAGCGGCTCGGCGAGGCCGCCTTCGGCCGCATCGGGCCGGGGCACGCTTGCCATGAGCGCTATCGCGCCTACCTGAAGCGGACGGTCGAGGATGCGTTCGCGCGCTTCCTCACCGCCTGAGCGAGAGGCACCGGCATGGCGGGCAGGTTCACATGGCAGGCCTGAGCGACTGGAAGGTGCCGCCGGGCGCGCAACCCAAGCCCCAGGACTATCCCTACGACCTCGACCGCGCGCTCTCCGCCGTCGTGAGCGTGACGGCGACGATCCCGCCCGACGCCTTCACGGCCCAGACGCTCGGGACCGAGCGCGCCGGGCACGGCGTCCAGATCCAGGACGGGGTCGTCCTCACCATCGGCTATCTCGTCACCGAGGCCCAATCGGTCTGGCTCATGACCGGAGACGGCCGCGCCGTCCAGGGCCACGTGCTCGGCTACGACCAGGTCACCGGCTTCGGCCTCGTGCAGGCGCTCGGCCGTCTCGACCTGCCGAGCCTGGAGCTCGGGGACTCCGCCGCCGCGGGCCTCGGCGAGCGGGTGGTGGTCGCGGGCGCCGGCGGGCGGTCGCGCGCGGTCGCGGCCCGCATCGTCGCCCGCCAGGAGTTCGCCGGCTACTGGGAATACGTCCTCGACGAGGCGATCTTCACCGCCCCGGCTCATCCCCACTGGGGCGGGACCGCCGTGATCGGGCCGGCCGGCGACCTCCTCGGCATCGGCTCGCTGCAGCTCCAGCACATGGGTCCGGGCGGACGCCCGGCGCTTCTCAACATGGTGGTGCCGATCGATCTCCTGAAGCCGATCCTGCAGGACCTCCTGACGCTCGGCCGCCCGAACCGGCCGCCGCGGCCCTGGCTCGGGCTGTTCGCGGCCGAGGCCGAGGACAAGGTCGTGGTGGCGGGCCTCGCCGAGGGCGGGCCGGCCGACCGCGCCGGCCTCAGGGCAGGCGACGCGATCCTCGCCGTGCGCGGCGCGAAGGTCGGCAACCTCGCCGGCTTCTTCCGCCGGGTGTGGGCGCTCGGGCACGCCGGCGTCGACGTGCCGCTCGCGATCGGGCGCGAAGGCCGCACGGTCGAGATCACGGTTCCGTCCGGCGACCGCAACCGCTTCCTGAAGGGCCCGCTCCTGCACTGACGGCGGCGGCCGTCATCCCACCCGCTTCCCTACTTCGCCACCAGCACCTTGCGGCACTCGGCCGGGAGCTGCGCCATGGTCATGGGCGGGCGCGGCTTGCCGCCGGGCTTCGGGAACAGCATCTCGTCCGTGAACCAGCGGTCGAGCTCGGCGCCGCAGCCGTCGCCCGGGGCCGGCGGCTCCTGGTCGGCGCAGCCCTCCTCGCCCCTCTGGCACCACAGCCGGATGTGGAAATGGTAGTTGTGCCCGAACATGGGGCGGATCTTCGAGAGCCACGCCCGATCGGCGCCGGCGTCGCGGCATAGCGCCTTCTTGATCGCCGGGTTGACGAAGATTCTCGCCACTTCCGGCTCCTTCGACACCGCCTTGAGGAGCGCCACGTGGGCGGGCGTGTAGGCCGAGGGGTCGACGTCGCGCCGGTCGGGGCGCACGAGGTTCGTGGCCGACATCTCCTCGCGCTCGGCCCGGGTGAGCCTGCGGCTCGGCATGGGCGTCAGCCACACGTCGGCGTCGAGGCCGATCTGGTGCGAGGCGTGGCCGGTGAGCATCGGGCCGCCCCGAGGCTGCGCGATGTCGCCGACGAGGAGGCCGGGCCAGCCGTTGATCTCGGGCACCCGCTTCGACAGCCGCTCGAGGAAGCGGACGAGGTTCGGATGGCCCCAGTTGCGGTTGCGTGAGAGCCGCATCACCTGCCAGGCCTCGCCGTCGACCGGGAGCGCGACGGCGCCCGCGACGCAGCCCTTGGCGTAGCCGCCGATGGAGCGCGCCGCGAGTGGAGCCGCACTCGTCGCGCGCCCGAACAGCTCCTTCGCCGGCACCTTGGGATCGTCCGGGTTGGCGATCGGCGGCAGGGGCTTCGGGTTGAGCGTGCCCGGGTCCTGGGCGAGGGCGCGCCAGGGCAGCGCGAGTGCCGCGACGGCGAGGAGGAGGCGAATCGACCGCATGCCGGAGAGGCTAGCGGTTTCCCGGAGCGGGCCCAAACGGCCGTCCCGTGCGAGCCTCAGTGCCGGGCGAGGGCCGAAGCCCGCCGGGCGTCGTGGTCCCGGGTCGGGTAGGACGCCATCGCGACGCGGGCGAGATCCTCGCGCTCGCCGCCTCGTCGATGCATGGCGGCGCGGGCGCGCGCGCCGTCCCGGCGCCCGCCGGTTCCGAAGCCGCCGAACACGTAGCCGAGGGCGAGGCCGGCGCCGGCGAGGAGGGCCACGGTCGCCATTGGGTGCATCTGCGCCTCCAGAAAGAGGCTCGTCCGGCGCGGGCTTGTCTCGGGGAGCGACGAGTATTCGGCGTCCTCGCGGGGGCGATAGAGGTTGTCCCGGCGCTGGCGCTCGCGCGGGCTCGGCTCGTCCCGCGTCTGCGACGAATAGCCGGTCATCTCCATGGCGTAGTCGGTGAGGCGCGGGAAGTGCGTGCCCATGAGGCTGATCATGTAGCCGCCGAGGCCGACCACGAGGGTGCGCTTCGGGGTCTCGGCCGCAAAGAGAATCGCCTTGCCGACGAGGTGCGGGTCGTAGGTCGGCGGCGGCAGCGCGAGGCCGGGGGCGTTAAGGTCGTTGCGGGCGTGCTCGGGGTAGGGGGTGTCGATGGCGGAGGGCTTGATCAGCGTCACCGAGATCGGCGCGCCCGCGGCCTCGAGCTCCATGCGCAGGCCGTCGGTGAAGGCCTTCACGGCGTGTTTCGTCGCCGAGTACTGGGCCTGGTAGGCCATGGCGCGGTCGCTCAGCACGCTGCCGATGTTGACGATCGCGCCGCCCCGCCGCGCGAGGTGCTCGGCCGCGACGAGCGAGCCGTTGACGACGCCCCAGTAGTTCACCTCGAAGACCCGCCGCTGATCCTCGACCGGAGTCTTCGTCAGCTCGCCGTAGATCGTGACCGCGGCGTCGTTCACCCAGGTGTCGAAGCCGCCGAAGCGCTCGACCGCGGTCCTCGCGATGCGCTCCAGGTCCTCGCGGTTCGCGACGTCCGCCGCGACGAAGACGGCCTCGCCGCCGAGGCGCCGGCACTCCGCGGCGACCTCCTCGAGCTCCGCCTCGTTGCGGGACGCGAGCACGAGGCGGGCGCCGCGCTCAGCCGCCATCTCGGCGGTCGCCCGTCCGATGCCGCTCGAAGCGCCGGTGATGACGATGACCTGCTCTCCGACCGGCTTCAGCTGAACGGCCATGAGGCTCTCCCGCGCTTCAGGAATGCCCGGTCAACGTGCCGCCGCAACGGGGGTTCCGGTCCGGAACCGCCTTCCCGGGCAAGCGTTGCCTTTCCATCACCAGAGGAGGGACTCCATGGCGACGAACACCACCTTCGGGACGACGGGGGCGGGCAGCACGACCGCCGCGGCCAGCGAGGTCCGCGAGACCCATAACCTCATCGCGAGCGACAAGGTCGAGGGGACGCCGGTGCGCCGCTCGGACGGCGACAAGATCGGCACCATCGAGCGCGTCATGATCGAGAAGCGCTCGGGCAAGGTCGCCTACGCGGTCATGAGCTTCGGCGGCTTCATGGGGCTGGGCGAGGACTACTACACGCTCCCCTGGGGCGTCCTGAAGTACAACACCCAGCTCGACGCCTACGAGCTCAACCTCACCGAGGACCAGCTCCGCGGAGCGCCGCGCCGCTCGTCGGAAGGCCGCGACGCGTCCTATGACCGCGAGTGGGAAGAGCACGTGCACCGCTACTACAACGCGACGCCCTACTGGGGCATCTGAGCCCCGCCTGATCCGAACACGCGAGCCGCCCGGGCCTGTCCCGGGGCGGCTTTCGCGCCTCAGTGGGTCACCACCACTCGCGCTCCGCCCCGGGACTGCACGAGCCGGTAGAGCGCCGCCGCGTTCGCCGGGTGGAGGCGCACGCAGCCGTGGCTCGCCGGCCGCCCGAGCTGGCGGATCGAATAGGTGCCGTGGATCGCGTAGCCGCCGCGGAAGAACAGCGAGTAGGGCATCGGAGACATCTCGTACTTGCGCGAGTACCACATGCGCTCCATGCGCTGGACGCGGTAGTGGCCGGCCGGCGTGCGGTAGCCGCGGCGCGCCGTCGACACCGGCCAGGCATAGGCGAGCCCGCCGTCGACGTAGACGCGCATGCGCTGCGCGGAGTTGCTGATCTGGACCGTGACGGCGGCTTGGGCTTGGGTGCCGAGGAGGGCGGCGAGGATCAGGCCGGCAAGGGGCCGGAAAACGCGGATGAGCGACATGACGCTTTACGCCTCACGTTACATCGACCCCGCATCCGTCCATAGTTAAGCTCAGGTTAATCCACCCTGGCAACCGGTAATTTGCCGGGAATTTGAAGGCGGAGGTCTCATGGCGCGGCGGCGCCCTGCCGAGCCGGGATCGCTGTGGCACGCCGTGACGCCGCCTTGGCCCGGGCTGCCGGCCCTTGCCGGCGACGAGCGCTGCGACGCGGCCGTGATCGGGGCCGGGTTCACGGGCCTCTCGGCGGCGCTGCACCTCGCCGCGGCCGGCATCGACACCGCCGTGGTCGAGGCCGCGGAGCCCGGCTTCGGCGCCTCCGGGCGCAACAACGGGCAGGTGATCCCGACCCTGTCCCGCGCCGATCCGGACCGGATCGTCGACCGGCACGGGGCGGCGGGCGAGCGCTTCGTCGCGCTCCTGCGGGATTGTGCCGAGACGCTGTTCGATCTCGTCCGCCGGCACGGCATCGCGGCGGAGGCGGAACAGACCGGCTGGGTCCAGCCCGCCCACAGCCCGGGACGGACCAGGGTTTCCGAGGCGCGCGTCCGGCAGTGGTCGCGGTGGGGCGCGCCGGTCGAGCTTCTCGACCGCGATCAGGTCCGGGCCATGACCGGCTCGGACGCCTGGCACGGCGGCTTCTGGAACCGCAGCGGCGGGCACGTCAACCCGCTGGCGCTGACGCGTGGCCTCGGCATGGCGGCGCTCGCGGCGGGCGCCCGCATCTTTGCCCGCTCGCCGGCGCTGTCCTTCGAGCGGGCGGGCGACGGCTGGCTCGTCCGGACCGGCGGAGGGACCGTGCGGGCAAAGGCGCTCGTCGTCGCCACGAACGCCTATTCGGACGCGTTCGCGCCGGCGCTGGCGCCGGCCGTCGCCCGCGAGATCGTGCCGGTGCCGTCCTGGCAGATGGCGACGCCGCCGCTCGACGGCCGCCTGCGCGAAAGAATCCTGCCGGGGCGGCAGGCGATGTCCGACACGCACGGCGACCTCCACTTCGCCCGCTGGGACGCCCGCAACCGGCTCGTCACCGGCGGCGCGCTAGCCTTGTCCGTGAACGGGGCGGAGCGCCTGAAGCCTGGATCGCGGCGCGGCTCAAGAGGCTCTGGCCCGAGATCGGCGACGTGACCTTCGACCACGTCTGGAACGGCCTCGTCGGGATGACGCCGGACCATCTGCCCCGCATCCATCGCCTCGGCCCGGACGCCTATGCCTGGGCCGGCTGCAACGGGCGCGCGGTCGCGCTCTCGGTCGCGCTCGGGCGCGAGCTCGCCCGCGCCGTCGCGGGTGCGCCCGAGCAGGACCTGGCGCTGCCCTTCACCGATCCGGCGCCGCTGCCGGCGCACGGGCTCCTGAGGCGGCTTTCGCCCCTGATGCTGCTTCTGTACCGTCGCCGCGATGCGCGCGAGGTCGCGTGAGCCGGGCCGCAAGCGATGAAGCCTGCCGAGCACGCGCCCCCGCTCGGGCGCCGCACCGATGCCGTCGAGGCCGACTTCGTCGTCGTCGGCGCGGGCTCGGCCGGCTGCGTGCTGGCGAACCGCCTGACCGCCTCCGGCCGCCACACGGCGATCCTCCTCGAGGCGGGCCCGCGCGACCGGCACGTCTGGATCCACGTGCCGCTCGGCTACGGCAAGCTGTTCAAGGATGCGCGGGTCAACTGGCTCTACGCCACGGAGCCCGAGCCCGAGCTCAACGGCCGCGTGATCTACCAGCCGCGCGGCAAGGTGCTCGGCGGCTCGTCCTCGATCAATGGCCTCGTCTACGTCCGCGGCCAGCCGCAGGACTTCGACCACTGGCGCCAGCTCGGCAACGCCGGCTGGGGATTCGACGACGTGCTGCCCTACTTCCGGCGCGCCGAGCACCAGGCCCGGGGCGAGAGCGCGTTCCACGGGGTCGGCGGACCCTTGTGCGTCTCCGATGCGACCGAGCCGCACACCCTCTGCGACGCCTTCATCGCGGCGGCCGGCGAGGCGGGCGTGCCCCGCAACGACGACTTCAACGGCCCGGTCCAGGAGGGCGCCGGCTACTTCCAGACGACCTCCCGGCGCGGCGTCCGCTGGAGCACGGCGCGCGGGTATCTCCGCCCGGCGCTGAAGCGGCCGAACCTTTCCGTCGTCACCGAGGCGCTCGCGATCCGCGTCCTGTTCGAGGGCAAGAGGGCCGTCGGCGTCGAGTATCGCCGCGGAACGGAGACCTTCGCGGTGCGCGCCCGCCGCGAGGTGATCCTTTCGGGCGGCGCCATCAACTCGCCGCAGCTCCTCCAGCTCTCCGGCGTCGGCCCCGGCGCCCTCCTGCAAGAGCACGGCATCCCGGTCGTCGCCGAGAGCTCCGGCGTCGGCGAGGACCTGCAGGATCACCTCCAGGTCCGCATGGTGCTCAAGTGCACCATGCCGATCACCATCAACGACGAGATCAACTCGCTCATGCGCCGCATGGGCGTCGGCCTGCGCTACGCGCTCTGGCGCAAGGGGCCGCTGACGGTGAGCGCCGGCTACGCGGGCGCCTTCTTCCGCACCGACGAGCGCCTCGCGACGCCGGACGTGCAGATCCACTTCATCACCTTCTCGACCGACCGCATGGGCGAGCGGCTGCACCCCTTCCCGGGCTTCACCGCCTCCGTGTGCCAGCTCCGTCCCGAGAGCCGCGGCTTCGTGCGGATCAAGAGCCCCGATCCGGCGGCGGCGCCCGCAATCCAGCCGCGCTACCTCTCGACCGAGACCGACCGGCGCACCAACGTCGAGGGGATGAAGCGGCTTCGCGCCATCATGACGATGCCGGCGATGCGCCCCTACGTGCTTTCCGAGCACCTGCCCGGGCCGGCGGTGCGGACGGACGAGGAGATCCTCGCCTATTGCCGCGAGGTCGGGACCACGATCTACCACCCGAGCTCGACCTGCCGCATGGGCACCGATCCGCGCGCCGTGGTCGACCCGCGGCTCAAGGTCCATGGACTGGAGGGCCTGCGGGTCGTCGACGGCGCCGTCATGCCGAGCGTGGTCTCGGGCAACACCAACGCCGCGATCGTGATGATCGCCGAGAAGGGCGCCGACATGGTCCTGGAGGACGCGCGATGAATCTCTTCGACCTGACGGGCAAAGTGGCGCTCGTCACCGGCGGCAATGGCGGCATCGGGCTCGGCATGGCGAAGGGGCTCGCAGAGGCGGGCGCTGCGGTCATGATCGCCGCGCGCAACGCCGAGAAGGCGCAAAGCGCGCTCGCGGAGCTCGGACCGGAGGCCGCGTTCGTCGCCGTGGAGATCGCGAAGCCGGAGTCCTGCCAGGCGATGGTGCTCGAGACGGTCGCGCGCTTCGGCCGGCTCGACATCCTCGTCAACAACGCCGGCGTGAACGATCGGAAACGTCCCGAGCAATACTCGCCCGAGGAGTGGCACGCGATCATAGAGCCGAATCTTTCGGGCGCCTTCTTCGCGGCACAGGCCGCCTATCCCGAGATGAAGCAGGCGGGCGGCGGCAAGATCATCAACATCGGCTCGATGACCTCGATCTTCGGCGTCCCCTTCGCCGCGCCCTACTCGGCGAGCAAGGGCGGGCTCGTGCAGCTCACGAAGGCGCTCGCGACCGCCTGGGCTTCCGACAACATCCAGGTCAACGCCGTCCTGCCGGGCTGGATCGACACCGATCTCACGCGCCGCGGCCGCCAGCAGGTCGAGGGCCTGCACGAACGCGTCGTCGCCCGCACGCCCGCCGGCCGCTGGGGCGACCCTGCCGACTTCGCCGGCATCGCCGTGTTTCTCGCAAGCGCGGCGTCCGGCTTCGTCACCGGCGCGGCGATCCCGGTCGATGGAGGGTATTCGTCGCAGGGCTGATGCTTCCCGCCCGTCGCGCGGTCCGGGGCGACGCCGGGAGGGGGCGGCGGTTAATCCCGCCACAGCCACGCGGCGCCGCGCACGCCCGAGGAGGGACCGTGCAGGCTCTTGCCGATGGGTGTGGCGAAGCGGTCGGAAAAGACCAAAGGTGCGATGCGCGCCGGCAGGTCGGCGTAGAGCTCGTCCACCTCCGAGAGGCCGCCTCCGAGGACGATGACGTCGGGGTCGAGAATGTTGACGACATGGGCGAGGCCGCGGGCGAGGCGGTCGCGGTAGCGCTCGACCGTGGCGCGGGCGGTGCTCTCGCCGTCCCGCAAGGCGGCGACGATCTCCTCGGCCTTGAGCCGCTCCCCCGTGTGGCGCTCGTGGTCCGCCGCAAGGGCCGGCCCGGACAGGAAGGTCTCGATGCAGCCGCGGCGGCCGCACCAGCAGGGCGGGCCGGGGCGCTCGTCGTCCCGGGGGGAGGGCAGCGGGTTGTGGCCCCACTCGCCGGCGATGCGGTGGCGGCCGGACAGGGCGAGGCCGTTCACGGCGATGCCGGAGCCGACGCCGGTGCCGAGGATCGCGGCGAAGACCACGGCGGCGCCGGCGCCCGCCCCGTCTGCGGCTTCCGAGACGGCGAGGCAGTTGGCGTCGTTCTCGACCCGCACCGGCCGCTCGAGCGCCCGCTCCATGTTCCGGTCGAGGGGGCGCCCGTTGAGCCAGGTCGAGTTCGCGTTCTTGACGAGGCCGGTCGCCGGCGAGACCGCGCCCGGGATGCCGATGCCGACGCTGCCGGTCCGTCCGAGCTCGCCCTCGATGCCGAGGACGAGACCGGCGGCGGCGCGGATGCAGGCCTCGTAGTCGTCCTGCGGCGTCGGGGTCCGCCGGCGGGCGAGCGTGCGGCCGTCCTCGGAGAGCGCGACCGCCTCGATCTTGGTGCCGCCCCAGTCGATGCCGATCAGCATGGGGCTTGGAGCATGATCCCGGAAAGCGGGAATCGGTTTTCGGAAAAGATCATGCCCGGCAAAGGGATGTCAGGCCGCGCTCTTCGCCTCGCCCGCCATCTCGACCTCGCGGGCGCGGCCGAGCCCGCGCATGGTGTCGGCGAGGTGCGGGCGCGCCTTGAGCTGGCGGGCGTAGAGGCGCGCGGCCGCCGCCGTCATGCGGCCGTTGCGGGAAAGGAGGTCGTCGGCGAAGCCGATCATGAGCGAGTTCGGCCAGGCCTGCGGGCGGATCTCCTGCAGGCGGCGGAAGATCGCCTCCTCGTCCGCGTCCGGGTGGCCCTGGGCGAGGATCATCGCCATGGCGGCGGTCGAGCGCGAGATGCCGGCGTGGCAGTGGATGAGGAGGTGGCCCTCCCCTTCCTGCCGCTCCTCCGCGCCGTGGGCAAGCGCGCGGCCGAAGCCGAGGATCGCCTCGACGTGCCCGACCTGCGGCAGCGCCACGCTGGGACCCGGCTCGACGGCGTCGTGGAAGCGCAGGATCGTGCGGTGGTGCGGGTCGTAGGCCGAGAAGGCCTCCGGGTCCGGCCAGTCCGGGTCGAGGATCGACAGCACGTGCGTGACGGCGCGCGAGCCGTGGCGGTCGAGCTCCTCGAGGCCGCAGATCGTGAGGAGGGAGATCGAGACGGGCTGCATCGGGGTCCACCGGAAATGAATTCGAGCCTCTAGCACGGGCGCGCCCGCACCACGCGCAACATTCGTGCGCCGCGTTGCCGCAGAGCCCGGCTGGCCTGGATGTTTCACGTGAAACATTTCCTAGGAAAGGAGCCGGCCAAAGCCAATGGCAGCCGGGCTAGGCGGGGGAGCGGGGCTGGTCCTCGCCCATCATGACGCGCGCATCGTCATGATGACGCATCGCGCCCACTTGCGTGAATGTGGGGGTCTCGGACGCGGAACGGCCGGCCGCATGCGCGTGCCGCAAGGCCCGATCCGCTCCTCCGAACGGAACGGCGCTCGGGCCGGACGGTGGCACGCTTGTGCCGCCCGTTGCACGGTGTTCCACCGGCCGGAGCGGGCTCCCGCGGCGGGCCCTCGGAGAGGCCGGGACGCGGCTCCCCTCACATGGCGATCCGGCGCCGGCTCCGCCATGCCGGGCCTCCGGTCCGAGCGAGCGTAGGATGAGCAAAGGGGACGGGAACAGCGCCGTGCCCACGCGTGGCGGCGCCACGCAGGCGCGGCGGCGCCCTGCGCCTGCGGTTGGTATCACGGGCGCGGATGCGGCCAAAAGACGAGAGAGCGTGCGCGCAGAGCGCTCCCTCTCCCCGCTCGCGGGGAGAGGGTTGGGGTGAGGGGCCGGGGGATTACACGCCAGGCCGAAGGCGCGCTCCCCCGGCCCCTCACCCGCTCGGCTTCGCCGAGTCGGCCTCTCCCCGCTGCGCGGGGAGAGGCGTTACGGCCCGCCCTCCTCCACCTTGCAGTCGAGCCCGAGCGTGCCCGCCGTGTTGGCGACGGTGGCGAGGCAGATGTCGGCGCTCTCGGGCGGGATCGAGACGGCGAAGCGGGTGACGTAGAGGCCGCCCTCGCTCTCGGCGAGCTTGCGGGCCTCGAGGCGCACGATGTTCGAGCCGTACTGGGCGAAGACGTCGGCAAGGCGCGCGACGAGGCCAAGCTGGTCGCCGCCGGAGACCGCGATGCGGTGGGTCACCCGGGCGCCGGCCGTGGGCTGCGGGTCGAAGGAGTAGGGCACGACCCGGACCTGCGCCTCAGCGAGAATGTCGAGGCCCTTCAGGCCCGCTTCCAATTCCTCGACCGCCAAGCCCTCGGGCAGTTCGCACACCGCCGTGAACTCGGCGCCGGAGCCGAGCGCCGCGAAGACCGTGTCGCGCAGGTTCACGCCGTGGTCGAAGAGGTGGTCGGCGATCGCCGACACGAGCCCGACCCGGTCGGCGCAGAGGACGGAGACGAGGGCGACGCTCACCGACTCACTCCCGCATGACGCCGGCGGCGAGGAAGCCGCCGTCGACCCCGAGGACCTGGCCGGTGACGTAGCTCGACCGCGCGTCGTCGAGGAGGAAGGCGATGACGCTCGCGATCTCCTCGGGCTCGGCGTAGCGGCGCAGCGGCACCCGGCGCTCGAAGGCCTCGCGGTACGCGGTCTTGTGGATCTGGCGCACCATCGGCGTGTCGACGGGCCCGGGCGACACCGCGTTGACGCGGATGCGGTCCTGGGCGAGCTCGACCGCCATCACCTGCGTCATCGTGATGACGCCGCCCTTCGAGGCGCCGTAGGCCGTTCGCCCGAGGTTGCCGCGCATGCCGCTGATCGAGGCGATGTTGACGATCGCGCCGCCGCCCGCCGCCCGCATCGCCTTGACGGCGGCGCGGGCGAC
This sequence comes from Beijerinckiaceae bacterium, assembly GCA_036389455.1. Classification (GTDB taxonomy): domain Bacteria; phylum Pseudomonadota; class Alphaproteobacteria; order Rhizobiales; family Beijerinckiaceae; genus JAJKJG01. Next base: position 35,373 of record DASVPW010000063.1, on the reverse strand, counting down.
GAGGAACGAGCCGACGACGTTCACGTCGAGGATGCGCCGGAACTCCGCCGCCGTGACGTCGTCGAAGGGCTTGTCCTGCGCGATGCCGGCCGAGTTGACGAGGCCGCGCAAGGGGCCGATCCGCTCCGCCGCCTGCGCGAGGGCGGCCTCGACCGCCGCCTCGTCGGTCACGTCGAGCGGGAACGCCGCGACCTGTCCGCCGGCTTGCGCCAGCTCCGCCCCGGCCCGCTCCAGCGCCTCGGAATCCCGGTCCGCGACCGCGACTGCCCAGCCGTCGGCGAGGAGCTGCCGCGCCGTCGCAAAGCCGATCCCGGACGCGCCGCCGGTGACGAACGCCCCGCGCGCCGTCATGGAGCGCAGTCCCACGCTCTTCCGCATATCTCCGTCATGTCGCCCTCCAGCTTGGTTCTCGTAAGCCTAAACGGCCCGCGCAGGAGCGCCTAGGTGTCGCGGCCATGGACATCGTTCGTGCCGACGAGCCTCCGGCAAGGGGAGGGCGGCACAACCCTCCTCATGCCGGACGGGAAGCTTTGGGAGGGCGGCCCGGCGAAGGACTTTCGGCGAGCCTAGACGGCCCGCGGAAGAGCGCCTAGAGCCTTGCCCGGCGATCGGGGCCCGGCCTACGATCCATCATGACGCCGCGCCTTCGGGCCGGCCCCAAACAGGCGCCCGCGGCGAAGCGGGCGAGGAGGATACGATCCATGAAGAAGCTTTCCCGCCGCGACGTCTTCAGGGCGACCGCCGGCTTCGCGGTCGCGGCGCCCGCGGTGTTTCGCGTCACGCAAGTCGGCGCCGCCGACTTCAGCCTGAAGTACGCCAACAACTCCCCGGTGACGCACCCGCTGACGATCCGCACCGTCGAGGCGATGGAGGCGATCAAGAAGGAGACCGGCGGCAAGGTCGACATCCAGGTGTTCCCGAACAACCAGCTCGGCGGCGACACCGACATGCTGAGCCAGCTGCGCTCCGGCGCGATCGAGTTCTTCACCCTGTCGCCGCTGATCCTCTCGACGCTGGTGCCGGGCGCCTCGATCACCGGCATCGGCTTCGCGTGGTCGGGCTACGACAAGGTCTGGCCGGCGATGGACGGCGAGCTCGGCGAGGCGGTCAGGGCCCAGATCCAGAAGGCCGGGCTCTACGCCTTCCAGAAGCAGTACGACAACGGCTTCCGCCAGATCACCTCCTCGACGAAGCCGATCAACTCGCCGGACGACCTCAAGGGCTTCAAGATCCGGGTCCCGCCGAGCCCCTTATGGACCTCGATGTTCAAGGCCTTCGACTCGGCCCCGATGTCGATCAACTTCTCCGAGGTCTACTCGGCGCTCCAGACCAAGATCGCGGAAGGCCAGGAGAACCCCCTCGCGATCATCCAGGCCGCGAAGCTCTACGAGGTCCAGAAGTACCTGTCGAAGACGAACCACATGTGGGACGGCTTCTGGTTCCTGGCGAACGGCAAGGCGTGGGCCGGGCTGCCGAAGGAGGTGCAGGCGGTGATCGAGAAGAACGTCAACGACGCGGCGGTGCGCCAGCGCGAGGACATCTTCCGGCTCAACACCTCGCTCGAGAAGGAACTCTCCGAGAAGGGCCTCGCCTTCAACACCGTCGACACCAAGGCCTTCCAGGCCAAGCTCCAGTCGGCCGGCTTCTACAAGGAGTGGCGCCAGAAGTACGGCGAGGAAGCCTGGAAGCTCCTGGAGAAGCACGCGGGCTCCGTCTCCTAAACGCCCGATGACGAGCGAATACGCCGTGGAGGACGCAGCCCCTGCGTCCTCCCATTCGTTTGCGGCCACGGCCGAGCGGACGATCGGCCATGCCGTCGAGGTCGCGGCGGGCGTGCTCGTCGCGGTCGAGACCGCGATCCTCTTCGGCGGCGTCGTCTCGCGCTACGTCTTCCACCGGCCCTTCACCTGGTCGGACGAGCTCGCCTCGATCCTCTTCCTGTGGCTCGCGATGCTCGGCGCCGTCGTCGCCTACCGGCGCGTCGAGCACATGCGCATGAGCGCTCTCGTCAACAGCGCCGGCCCGCGCCGGCGGGCGCTCGCCGACGCGCTCGCGCTCGCGGCCGGGCTCGCGTTCCTGGCCCTGATCATGCACCCGGCGCTCGAATACGCGATCGACGAGGCCATGATCGTGACGCCGGCCCTCGAGGTGCCGAACGTCTGGCGCGCCATGGCGCTGCCCGTCGGCATCGGCCTGATGCTGCTGCTCGGCGCGTTGCGCATCGGCCGCACCGTGCGCCTCGCCGACGTGGCGCTTGCCCTCGCGGTCGTGGTCGCGGTCGGGGCCGGGCTCTGGCTCTTGAAGCCGGCGCTCGCCGCCATCGGCAACTACCGCCTCATCGTGTTCTTCATCCTTCTCGTCGGGGCGGCGGTGCTGACCGGCATCCCGATCGCCTTCGCCTTCGGGCTCGGCACCTTCGCCCACCTCGCGCTGACCACCCGCACGCCCCTGACCGTGGTGGTGAGCCGCATGGACGAGGGCATGTCGCACATCATCCTGCTCTCGGTGCCGCTGTTCGTGTTCCTCGGCCTCCTCATCGAGATCACCGGCATGGCCCGCACCATGGTGGGCTTTTTGGCGAGCCTCATCGGCCACGTGCGCGGCGGGCTGCACTACGTGCTTCTCGGCGCCATGTACCTCGTCTCCGGCATCTCGGGCTCGAAGGCCGCCGACATGGCGGCCGTCGCGCCGGTGCTGTTCCCGGAGATGAAGGCGCGCGGCGCGAAGCCCGGCGACCTCGTCGCGCTCCTCTCGGCGACCGGCGCCCAGACCGAGACCATCCCGCCGAGCCTCGTGCTCATCACCATCGGCTCGGTCACCGGCGTGTCGATCGCGGCGCTCTTCACCGGCGGCATGCTGCCGGGCCTCGTGCTGGCGCTGACGCTCTGCGCCGTGGTGTGGTGGCGCTATCGCGGCGAGGACCTGCGCCATGTGCGGCGCGCGAGCCCGCGCGAGATCGGCCGCGCGCTCGTCATCGCGCTGCCGTCGCTCGTGCTGCCGTTCCTGATCCGGGCCGCCGTGGTCGAGGGGGTCGCGACCGCGACCGAGGTCTCGACCATCGGCATCGCCTATGCCCTCGCCTACGGGGTCATCGCCGCCGTCGTCTTCCGCGACCGCATCGAATGGCGGCGGCTGTGGCCGGCGCTCGTCGACACCGCCTGCCTCTCGGGCGCGATCCTCCTCATCATCGGCACCGCGACCGCCATGGCCTGGGCGCTGACCCAGTCCGGCTTCTCGCGCCAGCTCGCCGCCGCGATGACCGGGCTGCCCGGCGGCGCCGCCACCTTCATGGCGGTGTCGATCGTCGCCTTCGTGGTCCTCGGCTCGGTGCTCGAGGGCATCCCGGCGATCGTGCTGTTCGGGCCGCTCTTGTTCCCGATCGCGAAGCTCGTCGGCATCCACGAGGTCCACTACGCCATGGTGGTGATCCTCTCCATGGGCATCGGACTCTTCGCGCCCCCCTTCGGCGTCGGCTACTACGCCGCCTGCGCCATCGGCCGCGTCGACCCCTCGGAGGGCATCCGCCCGATCTGGCCCTATCTCCTCGCCCTGCTCGTCGGCATCGTCGTCGTGGCGGCGGTGCCGTGGATCTCGACGGGGTTTTTGTAGGAGAGGACCCGTCAGGCCGGGTAAGCCGTCACGAACCGCGCAGGAGCATCGCCTTCCTTCATCCATACGGTGACGATGCAAGGATTGCGTCCGTCGGGCGTCGCGAAGCTGCATCGGACGAGGTGCTTCGCGCCATGCCTTGTCGCGGTCGTCTCCTCGATCGCATTCCTGAGAGGATGCTCGGCAAGGGCAGCCGCCATCCCGGGAGAATCGGTTCGCGAGAAGCCGAAACTCGTGAAGAACTTTGCTTTGGGGCTTCCGACAGGATGGGCTGGGTTCAGGAGGTAATCTGCGATCTTGGCTTCCGGGACTGTGCAATCGGCGAGCGGATTGTCGCCGGAACTCAACGCGCTCTCTCCGCCTGACGCAGTTTCTTGGCCGGAACCGTGACGACGGCGTGGAACGGCTTGTCGAACTCGACCTCGTAGGCTGCCCCGTCCGCCCAAATCCCGACGACGGCACCCTCGGCTCTGGGCGGGAGCCGGCGGCCGTCTTCGAGCTCGACGCCTGACAATAAGAACACCATCGAATGCTCCGCAAACGGCCGGACCGGAGCATCGGGCGGGGACTGCATGCTGCTGGTGGCGCGACGGAGGCTCATGAGCCTAGGATAGCTCTTCTTCAGCCCGATTGAACAGATGCAGGGCGGGCCAACGGTCATCCCGGGGCTCGCCGGAGGCGAGAACCCGGGTGGGTTCCGGGTTCTTTGCTGCGCGGAGCCCCGGAATGACGGTGCGTCACGCCACCCTATCCCCCTTGCGCACCTGCACCGTGCGGTTGTCGACGGCGGGCAGCATCTTGGCCGGGTCGCGGGTCACGACCACGTCGATGACGACGGGCCCGCGCGTCGCGAACGCCTGCTCGAGCGCCGGGCCGACCGCGCCGGGCTCCTCCACGCGGATGCCGGTGCAGCCCATCGCCTTCGCGACTTCGGCGTAGTTCGTCTCGGCGAGGTCGGAGGCGTGGTAGGCGCCCTCGCCGTACATGAGGTGCTGCAGCGCCTTGACGTAGCCCGAGGCGGCGTTGTTGACGACGATCACGGCGAAGTCGAGCGCCATGCGCCGCGCCGTCTCGATCTCGCCGAGCATCATGTTGAAGCCGCCGTCGCCGGTGAGGCTCACGACCTGCCGTCCCGGCGCCGCGAGCGCCGCCCCCATGGCGCCGGGGAGGCCGTAGCCGATCGAGGCGAAGCCGCGGTCCGGCACGAAGCCGCGGCCCGCCCGCTTCGTGTCGTAGAGGAGCCCGCCCCAGTGGGCCGCGAAGCCCCCGTCGGCGACGAGGATGCCGTCCGCCGGCATCAGTCGGTTGAGCTCGCCCATGAGCCGGCCCATGGAGACCGGCACCTCTTCGGACGTGTAGCGCTCGCGCACGCTCTCGCGCCACGCGCTCATGCGGCGCGCGACCTCCTCGGCGTAGGCGCGCCGGTCGGCGCCGGCGCCGCGCATCGCCTCGTGCAGGTCCTCGATGCCGGCGCGGGCGTCGCCCCACAGCGCCACGTCGGGCACGACCGTGCGCCCGAACTCCTCCGCGACGATGTCGAGGTGGATCAGCGCCTTGCCCCTGGGCGGCACGGTGTAGCGCTTGGTCGCGATCTCGCCGAGCTTGCAGCCGACGACGAGGAGGCAGTCGGATTCCTCGATCAGCGCGTTGGCGATGCGGTCGTAGCGGCCGAAGAGGCCGGCGCTGAGCGGGTCCGTGCAGGCGATGGCGCCCTTGCCCGTCATGGTGTGGGCGACCGGGATGGCGAAGGCGCGGGCGAAGGCGGTGAGCGCGTCGGCCGCGCCGCTGATGTGCACCCCGCCGCCGGCGAGCACGAGGGGGCGCTCCGCCTTCGCGAGCATCGCGGCGGCCTGCTCGGTCGCGGCGCGGTCGGGGCGGCAGCGGAGCGAAGGCGCCGCCTCGTGGGCCGGGCTCGTCGAAAAGTCCTCGTCCTCGAAGGGGAGCGTCGCGTGGCAGACGTCCTCCGGCACGTCGACGACGACCGGCCCCGGCCGCCCGGCGGTCGCGACCGCGAAGGCGCGGCGCATGAGCTCCGGGATGCGCTCGACGCGCTCGATGCGGATCAGCTCCTTGCAGGCGGGCCTGAGGATCTCGGTCTGGCGCGACTCCTGGGTCATGTTCTTCCAGGAGTGCAGGCGGTGGGTGTCGCCGACGAGGACCACCATCGGCGTTCCGGCGTTCAGCGCCTCGACGAGGCCGGTGACGAGGTTCGTGGCGCCGGGCCCGAGCGTCGCGTCGGCAAGCCCCACCCGCCCCGACACCTTGGCGTAGGCGTCGGCCGCGAAGACGCCCGCGCGCTCGTCGTTGATGAGGTGGTGGGAGAGCCCCAAGCGCCGCGCCGCGTCGTAGAACGGCAGGAGCTGGAACCCGCCCATGCCGAACATCGGCCCGCCGCGATGGGCCGCGATCATCCTGGCCAGCGCCTCGCCGCCGGTCATCTCGTTGGTCATCGACCTTCCTTCCTGACGCGACCTCATCCTGAGGTGCGAGCGTAGCGAGCCTCGAAGGATGCCCGCTCGGAGCGCCTGCGTGCTTCGAGGCTCGCCTTCGGCTCGCACCTCAGCATGAGGAGGGTGTTGCGGCGCCCCTTCGTCAAGTGGAGACCAGCGCCTCCGCCGCCTCGACAATCATCGCTTCGCTCACCCGCACGACATCCTCCAGCGGCGGCGCGTAGGAGATCGGCACGCGGGGCGCCCCGAGGCGCTTCACCGGGGCCTTGAGGGCCTTGTGCAGGCGCTCGGCGACGGTCGCGGCGACCTCGGCGCCGAAGCCCGCGACCGAGACGGCCTCCTGCACCACGAGGAGCCGTCCTGTCTTCTCGACGCTCGCCAGCACCCGCGCCTTGTCCCAGGGCCACAGGGTGCGAAGGTCGACGACCTCCGCCTCGATGCCGCGGCCGGCGAGCGCCTCGGCGGCCGCCAAGCAGCCGAGGACCTGCGCCGACCAGGACACGACCGTCACGTCACGCCCCGTGCGGGCGATCCGCGCCTCGCCGAAGGGCACCAAAGAATCGTCGCCGTCCGGCACCTCGCCTTCGAGCCCCCAGAGGTTCTTGTGCTCCATGTAGACGACCGGGTCGTCGCAGCGGATCGCGGACTTCATCAGCCCCTTGTTGTCGGCGGGCGTCGCCGGGCAGGCGACGACGAGGCCGGGGATGTGGGCGTACCACGCCTCCAGCGACTGCGAATGCTGCGCCGCCGACGAGCGCCACATCCCGATCGGCTCGCGCACGACGAGGGGCACGCGGGTCTGGCCGCCGAACATGTAGCGGGCCTTCGCGGCCTGGTTCACGAGCTCGTCGACGGCGCAGAGCGCGAAGTCGGAGAAGCGCATCTCGACGATGGGCCGCGTCCCCATCATGGCGGCGCCGACCGCCGCGCCCATGATGCAGGCCTCCGAGATCGGCGCGTCGGAGATTCTCTCGGCCCCGAACTCCTCGACGAGCCCCTTGTACTGCCCGAACACCCCGCCGCGGCCGAGGTCCTCGCCGACCGCCCACACGGTCGGGTCGCGCCGCATCTCCTCGGCGATCGCGGCGCGGGAGGCCTCGGCGTAGGTGATGACCGCCATCAGAACGCCTCCCGGCGCGGGTCGCCGACGTCCTGGACGTCGGCGTAGGCCTGCTCGACCGGCGGATAGGGCGTCGCCTTCGCGGCGTCGTAGGCCGAGCGCATCTCCCGGAAGGCCTCGTCCTTCGCCGCCGCGAGCACCTCGGCCGGCACGCCGGCGCTCTCGAGGAGCGCGGCCGCCCGCGCGATCGGGTCGTCCTGCCAGCGGCGCTCGACCTCCTCCTTCGGACGGTAGGTCGCAGGGTCCGCGCCGGTGTGGCCGGTGAGGCGGTAGGTGTGGAGGTGGAGGAAGCGCGGGCCTGAGCCCTCGCGCACCGCCTCGACCGCCGCGCGGGCCGCGAGGTCCACCGCGAGCACGTCGTTGCCGTCGATCTCTTCCGCCGCTAATCCCATGGCGCGGGCGCGGGCCGAGGGGCCGTCGCCCGCCGTCATGGCGCGGGTGCGGGTCGTCGCTGCGAAGCCGTTGTCCTCGCACACGAACAGCACCGGCAGGTGGAACACCTTGGCCCAGTTCAGCCCCTCGAGGAACGGCCCGCGGTTGATCGCGCCGTCGCCGAAGATGCAGCACACGATCTTGGCCTCGCGCCGGAGCTTCACGGCGTGCGCGGCTCCCGCCGCGATGACGATGTTCGCGGCGACGACCCCATTCGCGCCGAGCATGCCGACGGAGAAGTCGGCGATGTGCATCGAGCCACCCTTGCCGCCGCAGTTGCCGCCGGTGCGCCCGAACAGCTCGCGCATCATGGCGAGCGGATCGGCGCCCTTGGCGAGGGTGTGGCCGTGGCCGCGGTGGGTCGAGAGCAGGACGTCGTCCGAGAGGAGGTTCGGGCAGATGCCGGCCGCCACCCCCTCCTGGCCGATGGAGGGGTGGATCGCGCCGAGCACGAGCTTGTCCTTCAAGCCCTCGAGCGCCAGCTCCTCGAAGGCGCGGATGCGCCACATGAGGCGGTGGTGCGCCGACAGGCGCTCCACGTCGAGATTGGGCGCGACGCGCTCGTTCATCTCAAGAAGCCCCCGGTCCCGCCTTTTGCCGGCGGTTGTCCTGCTCTTTTAAGCCTTGACTTGGCCGGACACTACTAACCGGGTTGATGCCGCCGTCAACGCGGGGCCGGCATGGGATCGTCCGCGTCCGGTCACCGCCGCAGCACCAGCACGTTGCCGAGAAGCGCCAGCGCCGCACCGAGGGCCGCCGGCAGGGTCCAGCGGTAGCCCTCGACGAGGGTCGAGACGGTCAGCGCCACGACCGGGAACAGCACGGTCGCGTAGCCGGCGCGCGCCGCGCCGATGCGGCGCAGGAGCGTCAGGTAGGACGCGAAGGCGACGACCGAGGCGAAGAGCGCGAGATAGAGCGTCGAGCCGAGGTAGCGCGGCGTCCATTCGGCCGCGAAGGGCTCGCCGCGCAGGAGCGCGATCGCGGCGAGCACGGCGACGCCGTAGGTCATGCCCCAGGCGGTCGCGGCGAGCATCGGCACGCCGCGCCGCTGCGTCAGCGCCGCCGCGAGGTTGCCGAGGCAGAAGGACAGGGTGCCGGACAAGGCGAGGCCGAGCCCGATCAGCGCCCCGCGCTCGAAGCCGGCGCGGGCGAATTCCGGCCAGTACAGGAGCCCGACACCCGCCGCCCCGAGGAGGCCGCCGGCCGCCACCCGCCGCTCGACCGGCTGGCCGAGGAAGACCGCCCCCATGAGGAGGTTCAGGATCGAGACGAGGGAGAACACGACGGCGAGCAGCCCCGAGGGCAGGTACTTGGCGGCATAGAGGAAGAGGGCCAGGTTCGACGAGAACAGGAACGCGCCGCTTGCCGCGAAGCGGAGATGGTCGGCGAGCGGCCAGGCGAGGCGCTCGCCCATGGCCGCGGCCCACAGCCACATCAGCGGCGCCGCGAGGAGGAAGCGCCAGAAGGTCGACACCTCCGGCGCGACCGTGCCGAGCTGCCCCTTCATGGCGATCCAGCTCGTGCCCCAGACCGTGACCGTGACGGCGTAGAGCCCGAGGTCCCCGGCCTGGAGCCGGCCCGGCGGGGCGATGGATGCGCCGTCCGTCATCGGCCCCGGTTATCCGCGGCCGTCCACCGAGGCAAATGACGGATCGTGATGAATGCCCTGCACGGCAGTGATGCAGGCGCGAGCCCGTCAAGTCCCCGCCGTCGCCATGGCCTGAAGAAGCTGGCCGAGGCGCTCGCCCGTGCGCCTCCGGTCTAATGCTCCGGCTTGCCCTTCTCGAAGCGGGCGAGCTTCTCGGGGTCCGCCTCCGTCTGGTGACGCGCCTTCCAGGCGTCGTAGGGCATGCCGTAGACGTGCTCGCGGCTCTCGTCCCTGGTGAGCGGCACGCCCTTCTCGTTGGCGGCGTCCTTGAGCCAGTTCGAGAGGCAGTTGCGGCAGAAGCCCGCGAGGTTCATGAGGTCGAGGTTCTGCACGTCGGCGCGCTGACGCAGGTGCTCGACGAGGCGCCGGAAGGCCGCCGCCTCGAGCTCGGTCCGGGTCTGTGGGTCCAAATCCTTCATGGAAGTGCCTTCATGGCCTGTCTCAATGGTGCCGCAGCCGCGCGCGGGTGCGGGTCGGATGGCGCTCGATCCGGCGCAAGGTCGGGTCGGCGAGGAGGGGCTTGAGGAGCCGGGCGAAGCGCTCGGCCCAGGCCTCGGCCCCGGCCTCGTCGGCGATGAGGTCCTGGCGGATCTCGATCAGGGCGTTGGCGAGGCCCAGCCTGGTCGCGTGCCGGTCGAGGGTGTCGCCCGAAAGGGCCCCGTCGTAGGGCTCGTTGTCGCCGACGACGAGGTTTTCTTCCGCCTGAAGCCCCTCGATGAGCGGGCGCGCGAGGCGCTGGTCGACGTCCCACAGGAGGCCGACGTGCCAGGGGCGCGCCTCGCCGCGCCAGTTCGGGGTGAAGCTGTGCACGGACACGATCGCGGGCGTGACGCCCTCGGAGAGCGCGCGCTGGACCGCGGCGTCGATCGCCTGATCGTAGGGGTCGTAGAAGCGCGCGATGCGGCGCGCGACCTCGGCCTCGTCGACCCGGCGGTTGCCCGGCACCACGGCGCCGTCCGAGAGGCGCATGACGAGGGTCGGGTCGTCCCGCCCGCGGTTCGGGTCGATGACGAGGCGCGAGAAGGTGGTGAGGAGCGCCGGCGCGTCGAGGCGCCGGGCGAGCCCGCGGGTGACGGCGGCGGCGCCGATGTCGTAGGCGATGTGGCGGCGGAACTGCTCCGGCGGCACGCCGAGGTCGCCGAGGTCCGGCGGCACCGCGTTCGAGGCGTGGTCGCACAGGAGGATGACGCCGGAGCGGACGGAGCCCTCGACAACCTCGACCGGATGCGGCGCGGTCGCGGTTTCGGGCATCGCTCCAGGCGCTTGCCGCAGGACGGCGGCGGATGACGGGGACATCGGCTTGGGTTCGGCTCGAGGCAGGGTGACGGGGCGGCGAAACTGCCATAGGAGTGCCGGCAGCGCGACCTCCACCCTGATTCCAGCCCATCGCGGCAGCTTCATGGCCTCCTCCGAGACCACCGCCCGGCTCGATTCCGGTTTCGCGCCGGCGTTCCTCGCCCTCGTGGCGGGCGCGGTGGCGCTCGGGTTCTCGGCGATCTTCGTGCGGCTCGCGGCGGCCGAGGGGATCGGCCCCTTCGTGAGCGCCTTCTGGCGCGTCGCCCTGTCGCTGCCGGTGCTCTACGCCTGGATGCGTCTCGAGGAGGCGCAAGGACCGCGGCCGCGCAAGGCCTTCGGACGGGCCGCGGTGCTCGCCGGCCTCGCCTTTTCGGGCGACCTGTTCTTCTGGCACCTCGCGATCCTCAACACCACCGTCGCCAACGCGACCTTCTTCGCCACCACGGCTCCGGTGTTCGTGGTGCTCGTCGCCTGGCTCGTGCTGCGCCGGAGCGTCGAGACCGCGACGGTCGCGGGCCTCGCGCTCTGCCTCGTAGGCGGCGCGGCCCTCGTCGGGGCGAGCCTCAGGCTCGACCCCGCCCACGTGCGCGGCGACTTCCAGGGCGTCGTGACGGCGTTCTTCTTCGGCCTCTATTTCCTGGCGGTCGAGCGCGCCCGCGACGGGGCGGGGGCGGGACGCGTCACCTTCGAGGCGAGCGCGGTCACGACCGCCGTGCTGCTGCCGGTCGCGCTCGTCCTCGACGGCGGCATCCTGCCGAGGAGCGCGGCGGGGTGGCTGTGGCTCCTGGGCCTCGCCTGGGTCAGCCACGCCGGCGGGCAGGGGCTGCTCTCGGTGGCGCTGGGGCGGCTGCCCGCGACCTTCTCGTCCCTCGTGATCTTCCTGGAAGCGGTCGCGACGGCCGCCTTCGGCTGGATCATTCTCTCGGAGCGCGTGACCCTGGTCCAGGCTTCCGGCGGGGCACTGATCCTCCTCGGCATCTACGTCGCGCGCCCCCGCAGCGGAGCCGCGCCGGCATGAGCGGGGCGCAAGGCCGGAGGGAGACGCTCCTGCGCCTGTTCGAGGCCGCGGTCGCGGCGGCGCATCCGGCGGGCTGCCTCGAGCCGCACCTGCCGGCTCCGCCGGAGCGCGGCCGCTTGATCGTGCTCGCCGCCGGCAAGGCCGGGGCCAGCATGGCGGCGGTGGCGGAGCGGCATTACCGCGAGCGGCACGGCCTTGGGCCCGGCCGGCTCACCGGCCTCGCGGTCACGCGCCACGGCTATGCCGAGAGCGCGGGCCTGATCCCGGTGGTCGAGGCCGGCCATCCGGTGCCGGACCGCAAGGGCGTCGAGGCGACGGAGCGCACGCTTGCGCTCGCCGGCGAGGCGACCGCCGACGACCTCGTGCTCGTGCTCCTGTCGGGCGGCGGATCGGCGAACTGGATCGCCCCCGCCGGCACGCTGACCCTCGAGGAGAAGCAAGGCATCACCCGTTCCCTCCTGCGCTCCGGCGCCGCCATCGGCGAGATCAACACGGTTCGGAAACACCTGTCGCGGATCAAGGGCGGGCGGCTCGCCGAGGTCGCGGCCCCGGCGCGAGTGCTGACGCTCGCGATCTCCGACGTGCCGTTCGACGATCCGGCCGTGATCGCCTCGGGGCCGACCGTGCCCGACCCGTCCACCCTCGCCGAGGCGCGGGCGATCGTCGAGCGCCGCCAGGTGGCGCTGCCGCCCGCCGCGGCGGCGCTGCTCGCGAGCCCGGCGAGCGAGTCGCCGAAGCCCGGCAGCCCGGTCTTCGCGCGCACCGAGTTCCGCATCGTCGCTCGCCCGGCGGACGCGGTCGCGGCCGCGGCGCAAGGAGCGGTCGAAGCCGGCTACGAGCCGATCCTCCTCGGAGCCGACGTCGAGGGCGAGGCGCGCGCCGTCGCCGCGGACCACGCGCGGCTCGCCCGCGAGGCGCGCGCCGCCGGGCGCCGGGTCGCGATCCTTTCGGGCGGCGAGCTCACGGTCACGATCAGGGGCGAGGGCCGCGGCGGCCCGAACCAGGAGTACGCGCTCGCGCTGGCGCTCGCGCTCGACGGCGCCGAGGACATCGCGGCGCTCGCCGCCGACACGGACGGCACCGACGGCGGCGCGGGCTCGCCCGACGACCCCGCCGGCGCGATCGTCGACGAGACCACGCTCGGGCGCGCCCGGGCGCTCGGGCTCGACCCGGCGGCGCTCCTCGCCGACAACGATTCGACAAATTTCTTCGAGCGTCTCTGCGACCTCGTCGCCTGCGGGCCGACCCGAACGAACGTCAATGACTGCCGCATCATCCTCGTCGGCTGAGAACCCTCGCCGAGGCCGCCCCGGAAGCCGCGGCGCGCGGCTATCCGGGACCCATGGCGCCGGCGCGTGGCCGTGGATCCCGGCTCTCCGCAGGGTTTATCGCCGGGCCAGCCGAAGGCCGGTCCCGATGGCCGCGGCCGGGATGACGGCGATCGTGTTGGGCGTATTCGCGACTCCCGTCCAGGCCGACCTGCGCATGTGCAACCTCACCACGAGCCGCATCGGCATCGCGATCGGCTACCGGGACCAGCAGGGCTGGGTCACCGAGGGCTGGTGGAACGTCACGCCGCGGAACTGCGAGACGCTGCTCAAGGGCTCCCTCGCGGCGCGCTTCTACTACGTTTACGCCGTCGACTACGATCGCGGCGGCGAGTGGGCCGGCCGCTCCTTCATGTGCACGCGGGAGCGCGAGTTCACGATCCGCGGCGTCGAGGACTGCTTTGCCCGCGGCTTCGATCGCAACGGCTTCTTCGAGGTCGACACCGGCGAGCAGAAGAGCTGGACGATCCAGCTCACCGACCCGAGCCGCCCGGGGGCCGCGGCCCCGGCGGCGCCCGGCGCTCCCGGCCCGGCGCCCCGTTGAGCGACGAGGATTGAAAGCCCATGAAGCGGTCGCGACGCACCAAGATCATCGCCACCCTCGGGCCGGCGTCCGATAGCCCCGAGATGATCGCCAAGCTGTTTAAGGCCGGAGCCGACACCTTTCGCCTCAACATGAGCCATCTTCCCCGCGATCGCCTGCGCGAGAAGGTCGGCGCCATCCGGGAGGTCGAGGCGCAGGCCAAGCGGCCGATCGCGATCCTCGCCGACCTCCAGGGCCCGAAGCTGCGCGTCGGCACCTTCGGCGGCGATTCCGCCGTGCTGAAGAAGGGCAGCCGCTTCGTCCTCGACTCCGACGAGAGCGCCGGCGACGCGAAGCGCGTGTTCCTGCCGCACCCGGAGATCCTCGGCTCGCTCGAGGAGGGCCACAGCGTCCTCGTCGACGACGGCAAGCTGCGCCTCGAGGTCGAGGAGGTCGGCAAGGGCCGCGCCGTGACGAGGGTCGCGGTCGGGGGGAAGATCTCGAACCGCAAGGGCGTCAACCTGCCCGACACCGAGATCCCGGTCGCCGCCATGACCGAGAAGGACCGCACCGACCTCGAGGCGGCGATCGACGCCGGCGTCGACTGGATCGGCATGTCCTTCGTCCAGCGGCCCGAGGACGTGGCCGAGGGGCGCAAGATGGCGCGCGGGCGCGCCCTCGTCATGACGAAGCTCGAGAAGCCGCAGGCGCTCGCCCGCCTCGACGACATCCTCGACGCCTCCGACGCCGTGATGGTGGCCCGCGGCGATCTCGGGGTCGAGATGCCGCTCGAGAAGGTGCCGGGCCTGCAGAAGCGCATCACCCGGGCGGCGCGGCGCCTCGGCAAGCCGGTCGTGATCGCGACCCAGATGCTCGAATCGATGATCTCCGCCCCGGTGCCGACCCGGGCCGAGGTGTCGGACGTGGCGACCGCCGTGTTCGAGGGCGCGGACGCCGTCATGCTCTCGGCCGAGAGCGCCTCCGGGCAGTACCCGGTCGAGGCGGTGGCGACGATGAGCCGGATCGCCGAGGAGGTCGAGCGCGACCCGATCTACTGGTCGATCATCACGGCGCAGCGGAACGAGCCCGAGGCGACGGGCTCCGATGCGATCGCGGCGGCCGCGCACCAGATCGCCGACGCCCTCAACCTCAAGGCCGTCACGGTCTGGACCTTCTCCGGGTCGTCGGCGCTCAGGCTCGCGCGCGAGCGCCCGAACTCGACCGTGCTGGCGTTGACGCCGCGGCGCGAGACGGCGCGCCGCCTCGCCCTCGTGTGGGGCATGCACCCGATCGTGACGAAGGACGCGAGCGACATCGACGACATGGCGTTCCGGGCCGCGAAGTTCGCGGTGCGCGAGGAGTTCGCGGCCGTCGGCGACCGCATCATCGTGGTGGCCGGCGTCCCATTCGGCACGCCCGGCGCCACCAACATGGTCCGCATCGTCTACGTCACCCCGGAGCACGCCGCGCAGGCGTGAGCCTCAGGTCCCGGGCCGCTCAGCGAGGCGGTCGAGGAAGACCCTCTGGCCCGCGAGAATCTTCTCGCGCGCTTCCTCGAGCGTGAACCACCCGGCCCGGTCGACCTCCGGAAAGCTTTTTCGGCGCCCGCTCCGCGGCGGCCACTCGATCTCGAAGGTGTTGCTGCGGACGGCGGCGGGGTCGAGGTCGCCCTCGGCCGCGTAGGCGACGACGCGCTTGCGGCCCGGCTGGACGGCCTCCCCGAGCGGCTTAAGCCCGCCCTGCAGGGCGATGCCGAGCTCCTCCTCGAACTCGCGCCGGGCCGCGGCCTCGGGGTCCTCTCCGTCGGCGTATTCGCCCTTCGGGATCGACCAAGCGCCCGCATCCTTCTTGGCCCAGAACGGCCCGCCGGGGTGGACGAGCAGCACCTTCAGGGCGCCGTCCTCGCGCTTGTAGAGAAGGATCCCGGCGCTCCTGGCCGCCATCAGGCGATCGTCACGCCGCCGTCCGCAACGATGACCTGCCCGGTGATGAAGCTCGCGGCCGGGGAGGCGAGGAAGGCCGCGACGCCGCCGATCTCGTGCGGCTCGCCGATGCGGCGCAAGGGGGTCTGGGCGTTGCGGCGCTGGACGGCCTTCTCGTCCTCCCAAAGCGCCCGGGCGAAGTCGGTCTTGACGAGGCCGGGCGCGATGCAGTTGACGCGCACGTTCTTGGGTCCCCACTCGACCGCGAGGTTGCGGGCGAGCGCGAAGTCGGCGGCCTTCGAGATGCCGTAGGCGCCGATCATCTCGGTGCCGCGGATGCCGGCGATCGAGGACACGACGATCACGGACCCGCCGCCCCGCGCCGCCATGCCCGGGATCGCGAGGCTGCAGAGCCAGAGGTTGCTCCTGACGTTCGCCCCCATGATCTTGTCGAAGGCCTCGTCGGTGATCTCGCCCAGGGGGCCGTAGTAGGGGTTCACGGCGGCGTTGCAGACCAGGATGTCGATCGGCCCGAGTTTTTCTCCCGTGCCCCGGATCAGCGCCTCGACCTCGACCTTGCGCGAGATGTTGCACGGGATCACTACCGCCTCGCCGCCTTCGTCGCGGATCGCCGCCGCGACCGGCTCGCAGGCCTCGCGCTTCCGGCTCGATATGACGACGCGGGCGCCCATCCGGGCCATGGTCTCGGCGATCGAGCGCCCGATGCCGCGGCTCGAGCCCGTGACGACGGCGACCTTGCCGGTGAGATCGAAGGGGGTGCGCCGCGCCTGACGATCCATGGCCTTCTCCGATCAGGCGCCACGCCCATCGCCGAGCGGCGGCCCGGCCGGCGTCATCCGCCGGCGCGTTGCCCTTAGGGATCGATGGAGCGGGCGATCGGGATCGAACCGACGACATTCAGCTTGGGAAGCTGACGTTCTACCACTGAACTACGCCCGCGTTTTCAAGAGCTTGGGACGTTCCCCGCGGGCGCCTTGCCCGCGTCTCGTCCTTGCTCCCGCGCCGCCGCTGTGTATCGCCCCGCGGCGCGGCGTGCAAGGTCGTGCGTCGGCGGGGACGGGCTCGACCTGCGGCGGCTTGCAGGGTCCCGAGGTCCTTCCGCGGCTTCGGCTCCGGTCCGGGCGCGTGCGCCAAGGCGCGGCGCGGCGGACGACGGCGAAGCTTTCCGGGGCCCGCCCCTTAAAAACCGTCCCGGCGTCCCCATTTCGTGCCGAGAGCCCGCGAAGCGCGGCCTCCGGAGGAGGAGCCAAAAGCCATGAATGACCAGGAACGTCAGGTCATTTCCGACATCTTCCAGCGCCTCGAGCAGGTCGCGGACCAGCCGCGCGATCCGGAGGCCGAGCGCTTCATCCAGGACAACATCCGCCGGCAGCCCTACGCCCCCTACGCCATGGCGCAGGCGATCGTCGTCCAGGAGCAGGCGCTGCAGAACCTGAACCAGCAGCTGCAGGCCCTCGCGGCCGAGAACGAGGAGCTGCGCAGCCGGCCGCAGGGCGGCTTCCTGTCGGGCCTGTTCGGCGGCGGCTCGCGCGAGCCCGAGCGGCGCGGGTCGTTCTCGCAGCCCCAGGGCGGGCCGTGGGGCCAGCCGCAGCCCGGCATGGGGCCGGGACCGGGCCAGGGCGGCCCATGGGCCGGCCAGCCCGGGATGGGCCAGCCGGGCATGGGCCAGCCGGGCATGGGGCCGCAGACGGGCCAGCCCGGAGGCGGGATGTTCGGCGGCGGACGCGGCGGCAGCGGCTTCCTCGGCAGCGCGCTGACGACGGCGGCGGGCGTCGCCGGCGGCATGATGCTCGGCAACGCCCTCGCCAACGCCTTCGGCGGCCACCACGGCGGCGGACAAAGCGCGTTCGGCGGCGGCCTCGGCGGAGCGCAGTCCGCCGGCGGGTCGGACTTCAGCGACCTGAGCCCGTTCGGCGGCGCCAGTGGGACATCGGCCTCCGGGAACTCGGCCTTCCAGGACCCCGGCGCCGACGACGCGAGCTTCCAGGACGCCTCGTTCGACGGCGACGACGACTTGGGCGACGCCGACTTCGGCGGCGGCGGCGACGACTTCGCCTGACCCCCGTCTCACGAAAACGAAAAAGCGCCCGCTCCGGCCTCCGGGGCGGGCGCTTCGCGTTTTACGGCAAGCGCGTCAGATCACGACCACCTTCGCGCCGACGCGGACGCGCTCGTAGAGGTCGGTCACGTCCTCGTTCATCATGCGGATGCAGCCGGAGGAGACCGACTGGCCGATGGTGTGCGGCTCGTTCGTGCCGTGGATGCGGTACAGCGAGGAGCCGAGATAGAGGGCGCGCGCGCCGAGCGGGTTCGCCGGCCCGCCGGCCATGTGGCGGGGGAGATCCGGGCGGCGGCGCAGCATCTCGGGCGGCGGCGTCCAGTCGGGCCATTCGCGCTTCATGGAGACCGTCTTCACGCCGGCCCAGGTGAACCCCGGCCGGCCGACCCCGATGCCGTAGCGCAGCGCCTTGCCCCCGCCCTGGACGAGGTAGAGGAACTTCGACGGCGTGTCGATCACGATCGTGCCGGGCGCGTGCGGGCCGTGGTAGTCCACGGTCTGGCGCCGGTACTTCGGATCCATGATCCGGCCGATGCCAGCCTCGTCCCCGAAGCCCGCGCCGGGCAGCGCCGCCACCTGCGTGCGGCCGTAGGGACCGTAGGCCGGGTTCGGCCGCAGCGGACGCACGTGAGGGGTCGGGTCGCGGCCCGTCATCAGAAGCTCGATGAAGCCGCCGCCATAAGCCTGGGCCTGCGCCCCCGTCGCGGCGACGCTCAATCCCAGGAAGCCGAAAACCACCCCACGCATGACACCCTCGCATGAACGCAAACGCCGAGCCCGCACGGGCCGCAACCGGACGCCGGATCGTCCCGCGGCGCGCTTGAGGAAATGGTGAATCGGGCGGCGGCGAAGACGGTGAATCGACCCGGCCGCGCGAAAAGGCTTCCTTATGGTTACCCGCGCTCTGAGGAACAGGATGAACGATCGGCAAACGCAGGATCGAGCGTTTCGATTGGCGGTCCGTTCAGCATCCGGCAACGATTTCCCGGGAAGGTGAGGCGGCCTCCAGAAGGATGCGCGCCGTTCCCATGAGCCACGCCGGCAAACGCTACCGGATCGAAGAGACCCTCGCGCCGCGGGACGGCGGCCTTGCCGGCGAAGGGGACCGCCGCATCGGCGAGATCCTGAGCGTGGTCCAGGAGCTCAAGCGCTGGTTCGAGCCCTCGCAGCGCATGGCCGCCGAGGTCGTCGAGGCCTACCGGCGCGAGATCGCCGAGGTCTACGCGCTCAAGGCCGAGCTCGACGGCATGAAGCGCGCCATCGCCTCGACGAAGCGCGAGGTCGCGACGCTCTCCCGCTCGGAGCACGACGGCCGCGGCATGCGCCGGGTCGCCGGCGAGCTCGACGCGGTCGTCGGCGCGACCGAGGCGGCGACGACCGCGATCCTGTCCGCCGCCGAGGAGATCGAGAGCCAGGCGACGATGCTGCGCGCCGCCGGCGTCGCGACCGGCAACAACGACTGCGTCGGCGCGATCCTCGACCGGACCGTCGTCCTCTACGAGGCCTGCAACTTCCAGGACCTGACCGGCCAGCGCATCACCAAGATCGTCTCCGTCCTGAAGTTCGTCGAGGAGCGCCTCGACAAGGTCATCGGCGTCTGGGGCGGGCTCGAGGCCTTCCGGGAGCTGATCGACCAGGAAGGTGCCGAGGCGCCCGGCGAGCGCGCGCTCCTCAACGGCCCGAAGCTCGACGACGATCCGGGCCACGTCTCGCAGAACGACATCGACGCGCTGTTCAATTAGCTACCCGCCTCCGAGGAGCCGGGCGTCCCAGGAGATGGGCTCATGGAGGCCCGTCGTGATCCTGTGGAACTCGGGATGGGCGGGGTTGATCAGAACATTGAGCTCGATCCGGGCGACGACGCTCGGCACGAGGAGGATCAGCGACCGCGCCTGCCTGATCCATGCGGCGCCGTAGCCCCGGGCAACGGGGCTCTCCGACCTGTCCCATCCCGGATGGGCGTGGACGTCGAAGCGCTCGTAGGTGACGCCGTTCGGGATCGTGATCCTCACGAAATGCTGGTTCTTCGGCATGATCCCGTTGAAATGCACGAGCTTCTCGAGGACGGCGGTCGAGTAGTGTTCGGAGGCATAGATCACGGGCGTGTCCGCGGTGTTCCAGCGCCCCGGCGCGACCGTCGAGCCGGCCGCATCGAAGATCGGGTAGCGTCCGTCCGGGTCCCCGATCCGATAGGCTGTCAGGACGCGGTCGAGGACCTGCGCCGTCACGCGGCCGTTCCGTAGCGGCCTCGATTGAGGATGTCGGCCACCATCTGGGCGCCGAGCTCGGTGCCGAGCACGAGGTCGATCGGCCGGCGGCCGGCGAGCAGGGGATGCACGCGGAACAGGAAGGTCCGCGCGTCTTCGGCGTCGTTCCAGATCTCCATGGCCAGCGACCAGACGGCCGCGAGCCGCGCGACCTTCCCGCTCTGATCGGCCGATAATCTGGGATCGTCCCGGCCCTTGCGGCGCGACAGGGTGGCCTTGGGCACGATGCGATATTTGAAATTCGCGTCGCTCGGTGCGATCGCGGAGGCGACCCGGTCGAGGCTGCGAACCGACAGCCCGGTCTCGATGGCCGAGATCAGGCCGAACGGAGTGATGGGCTTCTTCGCGGTCCGCCGAAGGCCGAGCGTCTCGGCAATCCCTTCGGGTGCCGTCATATCGCGCTCCGGAGTGCTCGTCTCATGTGATCCATTTTAAGGTCCAATTCGAGACTTATCAAGCGCCGACGCAAGCACTGCCTATTCGGCCGGTGCCCGCATGGGGCGCATGCGCTCGAGGCGGGAGCGCAGCAGCGTCCGGGCCGATGCGATGTCGAGGGCGTAGGCGAGGGCGCCGTAGGTCGCGATCCCGAGCGCCGCCATGAGGGCAAGCCCGAGCGCCGGCGGGTGGACGGCGCGCAGCGGCAGCAGGATGGCGATCATCGCGGCGGTCGCACCCGCCGCGAGCAGGAGATCGCGCCAGGGCAGCCTGAGGCCTCCGGAGCGGACGGCGAGCCCGGCGAGAAGGACCGATCCGGCGACGAGCCCGCTCAACTGCGCCAGCGCGACGCCGACCGGCCCGAAGGCGGGGAGCAGCAGGGGCAGGAGGGCCGCGTTCAAGGCCAATCCCGCGAAGGCGGCGAGGATTACCGGCGCGGTGCGCTTCCGGAGCTGGAACACCGGGTTCAGCGCGTACTGGATCAGGGCGAAGGCCGTGAAGGCCGGGATCAGGGCGGCGGCATAAGTCCCGAAGGAGCCGCGGAAGGCCTGCGGCACGACGAGCGCCTCGAAGGCCGGCAGGACGAGCCAGTATCCGGCCGCGAAGGGCAGGAGGAGCGCGACGACGACCGCGAGGTTGCGGGCGACCTGCCGCTCCGCTTCGGCGCGGCCGTGCGCCTCGTCGGCGCGGACCGCGAGCTGGAACAGGAGGATGTCGAGCCCGGAGCCGAGCGTCATGAACAGGCGGAGCCCGACGTCGGCGGAGAGCGAGAACCGTCCGGCCTCGGCATAGCCCTCCGCGTAGGCCAGGGCGGCCCGGTTCATGAGCGGCATGAGCTGATAGAGGAGGCTCGCGGCGACGAGCGGCGCGGCGTAGGCCGCGAAGATCTTGAGGTGCCGGCGCTCGGCGAGCCCGAGGCGGAGATCGGGATCGGCGAGCGCCCGCCGCGCCACGAGGAGCGCCGCCGCGCCGCTCAAGGCTCCGCCCATCAGCACGAGGGCGGCGTTGCCGAACACGAACGCGCCGCCGACCATGAGGACGAAGGCGGCGGCGTTCTTCGCGAGCACGAGCTCGGCGTAGGAGCGCTCGCGGAAGCGCGCGCGGGCGAGCGCCGCGCGGTAGTCGAAGAGGCCCATGCCGATCCCGGCGGCGGCCGCCGCGGCGAGGAGCGCGGCCGGCATCCCGGGCTCGACGCCGGCGAGGCACCCCACGCCGACGAGGGCCGCGAGCGAAAGCGAGACGGCGGCATAGCCGAGATCGAGGGTCGCGCGCAGGCCGGGGACGCTGCGGCGGCTCTCCTCCGAGTAGAACCGCGTCGCCGAGAGGCGCAGCCACTCGAAGCCGAGGGTGTTGATCACGACCGCGACCGCCATCGCGACGGCGTAGCGCCCGAACTCGCCGGGCCCGAGGAGCTTCGCCACGAGGAGCCCCAGGGCGAAGTTCAGGCCGGCGTTGGCGAGGAAGGCGGCAACGATGATCATGCGCGCCCGAGGCTATCCAAGACGCACGAACAATGTCTTACGTGCGGCCCTCTCCGATTCACCCCGCGCCCTTCCCCATGGCGAGCGACCCCCTCTTCCTCCTCGTCGGCTGGCTGACGGTGCTGACCGTGTCGGTCGGCAAGGGCGCCTTCGGCGGCGGGCTCGCCATGCTCGGCATCCCGCTCCTGTCGCTCGTCACCGACCCGATCTCGGCCGCGATCATGATGTCGCCCCTCGTCGCCTTCATGGACGTCTTCGCGGTCGGCGCCTTCGGGCCCTCGACCTGGTCGAGGCGGGACCTCGCCTGGCTCCTGCCCGGCCTGCTGCTTGGGATCGCGCTCGGCACCGCGGTCGTCGGCTTCGTCGACGCCCGCATCGTGAGCCTGACCATCGCGGCGATCACGCTCGCCTTCACCGGCCATTACTTCCTGCGCGGGCGCCTCGCCGAGCCCGGCCGCATGCCGGTCAAGCCGCCGCTCGCCGTCGCGGCCGGCGCCGCCTCCGGCTTCACGACGTTCGTCGCGCACGCGGGCGGGCCGCCGGTCGCCATGTACCTCCTCGCGCGCGGCGTCCCGAAGACGGTCTTCGCCGGCACCAACGTCGCCTTCTTCATCCTCGCGAACGTCCTGAAGCTGCCGTCCTACGTGGCGCTCGGCTGGAACCGCCCGTGGGTGTTCTGGGCGGCGGCGTCGCTCGCGCCCGCGGTGCCGGTGGGCGTGTGGCTCGGCAAGCGCCTGCACGACCGGCTGCCGCAGAACACGCTGTTCTTCTGGTGCTACGTCGTCCTCGGCGCGGCGGCCCTGAAGCTTCTCGCCGACTCGGCACGGGCGCTCCTCGCATGATCGTCGGCGCCCTGGCGCGGGCCGCGGCCGCGATCGCGGTGCTGTCCGCCATGGACGCCGTCATCAAGGCGATGGCGGCGAAGTACCCGATCTTCGAGGTGGCGTTCCTGCGCTTCGCCTTCGGGCTCGCGCTCGCGGGCGGCGCCCTCGCCCTGGCGCGGCCGGGACGGCCCTCGCGCGAGACCGTGATCGCGAACGCCGGCCGCGCCGCGCTCGCGGTCGTGACCGCGACGACCTTCTTCTTCGCGCTCGGGCAGCTGCCCCTCGCCGAGGCGCTGGCGTTGACCTTCCTGTCGCCGATGTTCGTCGCCCTCTTCGGCGCGCTGATGCTCGGCGAGCGCCCGGGCCGGCGCATCCTGGCGGCGCTGGTCGCCGGGTTCGCCGGCGTCCTCGTCGTGGTCTCGGACCAGTTCGGGGCGGCGGCCGAGACGCGCTCGCTCGCGGGCGTCGCCGCGGCGCTCGTCTCGGCGGTCTGCTACGCCTTCGGCCTCGTGCTGCTGCGGGCGCGGGCGCAGCGCGACCCGATGGTCTACATCGTGTTCTTCCAGAACCTCGGGCCGGCGCTGATCCTTTCGCCCTTCGCCTACGCGGTCTGGCAGCCCCCGACGGCGACGGACCTTGGCGCCTTCTTGCTGATGGCCGCGCTCGGGGTCGGCGGGCACTTCATCATGACGAGCGCCTTCGCCCGGGCCGAGGCCGCGCGCCTCGCCGCCCTCGAGTACACGGCCCTGATCTGGGCGGCGCTCCTCGGCTACCTCGTCTTCGGGGAGGTGCCGACGCTCGCGACGCTCCTCGGCGCGGTGCTGATCGTCACCGGTGCCGTCGTGGCGTCCCGGCGCTAGGGCATGATCCGTCCGAGCCGATATTCTAGTTGGCAAACCCACACACTACAGGTAGCGTGCGGCCGTTCGCTGTTGGAAACCGGCCATGCCGAAAGCCTCTGTTCTCACCGAAGCGTACTTTCAGGACGAAGGCGCGGCCTTTAATCGCCTTGAAGCGATCATTTGGCCGAACGGTCCCGTGTGCCCCAAGTGCGGCTGCTCTGGCCGGATCGGCTCCCTAAAAGGCGTGAAGGACAAGAAGGGCCGGGAGCGCCTTGGGCTGCGCAAGTGCTATGACTGCCGGGCGCAATTCACCATCCGCGTCGGCACCGTTTTCGAGCGATCCCACGTGCCGCTGCACGTGTGGTTCCAGGCTGCCTACCTCATGTGCTCCAGCAAGAAGGGGATTAGCTCCAATCAGCTTTCCCGAACGCTAGGCGTCACGCTGCAAACCGCTTGGTTCATGAGCCATCGCCTCCGTCTTGCTATGGCGGAAGGCAGCCTTCCCCCGCTCAGCTCCGGCGGCGGGACCGTTGAGGTTGACGAGACCTACATCGGCCGGCTTGAGGGCCAGCCCAAGCGGCGCGTTGGATGGGGCCACAAGAACACCGTGCTTACCCTTGTTGAGCGCGGCGGGCCCTCTCGCACCTTTCACGTCGAGGGCGTCGGCATGGCTCACCTTTGGCCGATCATCCGCGCGAACGTCTCGCCGGAGGCTCACCTACGCACTGACGAAGCCGTGAAGCGCGCCGACCGCGTTTTGCAGGGGATCGTCGGCAAACGCCTAATGTACCGCGACTCATCGGTCGCGTAGAGGTACTCCACAGCCGATTGCCTGTTGGGATGGACAGGCTTTTCGACGGTCTCATGAAGAGGATCAATCGCATCGGCATGGATGGCAAGGTCGCGTCCTTGGCGCACGACATTCGCGATCACTACATGGCGCGGGCCGCCGAGTTCGGCGGTAAGACCTTATCGACCCCGGACGCGATCCATTTGGCCACGGCCATCCTGTACCGTGCGGATGAGTTCCACACCTTCGACAACGACGGCAGCGCCAAGTCGCTTGGCCTGATTCCGTTGTCCGGCAACGTAGGCGGCCACAGGCTCACGATATGCAAACCACAGGCAAGAAATCCCGGCCTAGACCTGAGAAGGCCAGCACATTGAAGCCGCTCACAAAGGCCGAACAGTTCCGGCGCTTTCAAGAGACGGCGCGAGCGCTCGGGTGCGACGAAGACAAGGAAAGCTTTGAGCGCAAGCTGGGGGAGATTGCGACGGCGAAGCCGAGGCCAGCAAAGAAATCGAGCAAGAGGCAGGGAGGATGATCTTAGGCGTTGGCGAGCGTCCGCCCGTATTCGTTGAACAGCTCTTCGCATGATAAATCCCTTCGAATGTTAAGGTGTATATCTTCTCTAACCAACGCTTGGCGGTTCTCTGCATAAAAGCGTAGCAAATATCGTCTAATTACTCTGGCATCATGTTCGGAAAAGTTAAGCGCAGTGCCAAAGATGCGCTTCATCTCCGTACTAGGATCACTTGGCGTTATTATATCCATGTTTGGTTTATGATAAGCGAACCCTAAAAACACTAAGACCTCGGTATTCGCTATCTCATGCTGTAGCTGCTGCACTAATGATTGGTCGGCAATCTGTTCCGTATAGGTCCTGATGTGCTCTGCAATCTGCACAAGATAGTTAGAGCCGTCGCCCCCGAACGAAACCCGCGGTGCGTTCCCTCTCCCCAACGTAGGTAATTCACCCGCCACACCATACGGATGATAGATGCGAGCCCCCCGGACCAAATCTATGCTGTCCTGAGCAGAACAGCCGAGGCCGACTTGAAGGGCGCTGAGCAGGAAATGTTCCAAACATCTATCATAGTTGAAGTTGATGAAGGCCACGTTTTCGAACAAATTGGCTGGTTCAGGGTGATTGCGCAATAGCATTCGCAGTAACTTCATCATCCACGTGCCAGCGATGCTATTAAGGTTCAATGGCTTATAAATATTGTCCGACTCTATCCTGAGACTACTGCGACTCTCTGCGTCGAGAATAGCGCGGGCAATTGCGACTTTCCCGCATAGAATTATCTCGGATGCGTTATTCCGTGTCTTGGCCCGATCAAGAAAATCGTCAATGGAGTCTGCTGTCTGTATGCCCGCGCTTATCTCGCTCGCGGCACGCTGGAGTGCTGCCGGATCGATAGGGGTACCAGCGTTTTTGCATCGCTGAACATGATCTCGTAGCGCGTCCCAAATTTGGGCGTCGCCCTTCCTTCGGGAAATGCCGTCACTCGCCTGGAGCCGCAGGAGGTCGGCAATTTTAGCCGCAAGTGCGCTTCCCAGCGGCATCCCAAACTCGTGGCCGGCCCCAGCGCCGATCACGAACACAGTCCGGTATGGTAGCAAGGCAGGTGGCCCTCGCCTCAAGCATGAGCAATTCCCGCCTATAGCGTTGGGTTTGTCAACTCGAATATCGCCTTCAAGCGGCTACCGGCGCACCCGGAAACCGCGCCCCGGGTCGTAGCCGAGGACGGCCGACGCGAAGAACAGCGCGAGGGTTGCGCACGTCACGGCGAGGCTCGTGGGCTCGAGCCGCAGGTAGAGGGCGAAGCGGACGAGCTCGACCGCGTGCGTGAACGGGTTGAGGCGCGCGACGGTTGCGAGAGCTAAGCTCGCGTCCTCGAGCCGCCACAGGGGATAGAGCGCGCTCGAGGCGAAGAACATCGGGAAGATGGCGAAGTTCATGACCCCGGCGAAGTTCTCGAGCCGGGGCACGAGGGACGAGAGGAGAAGGCCGAAGGCGCCGAGCATGAGCCCGGCGAGAACGAGCGCCGGCAGCACCGCGAGATAGCCGAGCGCGGGCGGGCGCACGTCGAAGAGGCGGGCGAGGAGGAGGAACAGCATCACGAGCGGGAGAACGGCGAGGACGTTCGCGAGGAGCCGGACAGCGAGAAGGAACCAGCGCGGCAGGGGCGCGATCAGGAGCGTGCGCATCGACCCCATCTCGCGGTCGTAGACCATGGAAAGGGAGGTCTGCAGGCCGTTGAAGAGGAGCATCATGCAGGCGAGGCCCGGCACGATGTAGACCTCGTAGAGGACGTAGGTCTGGTAAGGCGGCGTGATCGAGAGGCCGAGGACGGCCCGGAAGCCCGCCGCGAAGACGGCGAGCCAGATCAGCGGGCGCACGATCGCGGCGGCGAGGCGCCCATGCTGCGAGAGCGTCCGCAGGGCCTCGCGGCGGAGGATCCCGCGGGCGGCGCGCCAGTATCGCGGCGCCGTCACGCGGCTTCGTCCGCGGGCGCGCCCGTCAGCGCCAGGAAGGCCTCGGCGAGGGATGCCTCGCCGCGCAGCTCCGCGGCGGGCCCGGCGCGGAGCACCTTGCCCTCATGCAGGAGCACCACCGGGTCGCCGTCCTCGACCTCGTCCATGAGGTGCGTCGCCCATAAGGCCGCGATGCCGCGCTCGGCGCAGAGCGCGCGGACATGCGCGAGGAGGGCGCGCCTCGTCGCGAGGTCGAGGCCGACGGTCGGCTCGTCGAGGAGGAGGAGGCGGGGCCCGTGCAGGAGCGCGCGGGCGATCTCGACGCGCCGCCGCAAGCCCCCGGAGAGCGCCCGCACCCGGTCGTCGAGGCGCCTCTCGACGCCGAGGCGGGCGAGCGCCGCCTGTCCGCGCGCGTCGGCCTCGGCGCGCGAGAGGCCGTAGAGCGCCGCCTGGTAGCGCAGGTTCTCGCGCACGGTGAGGTCGAGGTCGAGGCTCGGCTCCTGGAACACGACGCCCATGAGGGCGAGCGCCCGAAGCGGCTCGTCGCGCACCGAACGGCCGAACACGCGGATCGAGCCCGTGCGGGCGTGGTAGAGGCGGGTCGCGAGCGAGAAGAGGGTGGTCTTGCCGGCGCCGTTCGGCCCGATGAGCACCGCGAAGGCGCCGGCCTCGACCGCGAACGATACGTTGTCCAGTGCCGCGCGGGGGCCGAATCTGTGCCCAACCCCTTCGAATTCCAGGGCTTTTGGCGTAAGAGTCGGTCTAGCGGTCGTCATCGCCCGCCGCAGCCGTCGAATGCAGGTCAACCCCTTCGGATTCCAAGGCTTTCGGCGCCGACGCCGGTCTGGCGGTTGTCTCCGTCATCGCCGGCGTCGTCATGGCCCGACCGCGACCCCCCAAGGGGAGCGCCCGACGGGGAGGGACTTCACCACCTCCCGGCGTTCGAGGTCGATGACGGACACGTCGCCGGAGTTGCCGTTCGCCGTGTAGAGGCGCTTCTCGTCGGCCGACAGGGCGACGTTCCAGACGCGCTGGCCGACGAGGTAGGTGCGCAGCACCTTCAGGGACTTGGCGTCGACCTCGGCGACGCGGTTGGCGGGCCCGAGCGCGACGTAGGCGCGCCCGTCGCGGGTGAGCGCGACGCCGACCGCCTGCACCTGCTCGCGGGGCACGCCCTGCACCGAAAACTCGACCGTGCCGCGCACCGCGCGGTCGTCCGCGCCGATCACCGTCGCGGTGCCGCGCAACTCCGAGGTGAGCCAGATCTCCGTCCCGTCGGCCGAGAACGCCGCGGCGCGCGGGCGGGTGTCGATGAGGACGTTGTCGATGACCTGGTAGGTCGCGGCGTCGATGACGTGCACCATGCTGGTCGTCTCCGAGGTGCAGACCACGAGCCGCCCGTCCGGGCTCACCGCCATGCCCTCGGGCTCGACCCCGACCTGGATCTCCTCGACGACCTTCCGCTTCTCGATGTCGAGCACCGAGACCAGGTTGTCGTTCTCGTTCGCGACGAACAGGCGCTTGCCGTCCGGGTGGACGGCGAAGCGCTCCGGATCCTCCCCCGAGGGGAGCTTGCCCGCGAGCCTGCGGGTCGCAAGGTCGACCACGTCGATGCGGTTGTCGTCGCCCGCCGCCACATAGAGAACCTTCCGGTCGCGGCTGAGCTCGATCCCGCGCGGGCGCCGTCCGACCCGGATCGTGGCGACGACCTTCAGGCTCGCGCCGTCGATCACCGACACGGTGTTGTCCTGCTCGTTCGAGACGTAGACGGTCTCGGCCGCGGCGGGGGCGGCCGCGAGCACGAAGGCGAGGACGAAGGCCCCTAGAGCTTGCATGCCGTCTCGTCCTTGTCCGGCCCGAGGGTGTCGAGCTCGGACGTGCGGTGCAGGAAACCCGGCTGCGGCGACGCCGAGACCAGCACGCGGGGGCCGGCCAAGAGGATCGGCTGGCGCATCTGCCCGTCGAAAGGACGGAAGCTCTGGCCCTGGCCCTTGAACCCGGAGACCAGGAACTGAGGCGAGCGCAGGTAGGCCGCGATCCTGTCGGGATCGGCGCTGCGGGTGCGGGCCGCGGCCTCGCCGATCGCGCGCACGGCGAGCCAGGCCGCGTAGTCGACGGCGGTCATGCGCCGCCCGGCGAGCTTCTGGAAGCGGCTCTGGAGCTGGATGGCGCCCCACTGCTCCGCGACGGGGCTGAAGCCCGTCGCGACGAGCCCGTGCGTGCCGGCGACCGGGCGCGGGCGGGCGGTGCGGCCCCACAGGAACTCGCCGAACTCGTTCGCCTCGTCGGCCACGACGAGCACGTCGTGGTCGGCGACGTTGGTGAAGGCCGGGACCTCGCTCTGGAGGGTCACGTGGCCGGTGTCGGCGCGCCCGCTCCCGGCCTCGAAGGTCCAGGCCTTCTCGACCGCGATCTCGGCCCCGAAGCGCGCCGCCGCCCGCTTCACGGCGTCCGCGTAGAGGCGGTCGCCCGCGCTCTTCCCCGTCACCAGGAACCAGCGCCGCCAGCGCATCCGGACGAGGTACTGCGCGAGCGCATCCACGAGCATCGCCCGGCTCGGGGCGGTATGCAGGAGGTTCTTGGCGCAGTCCGCGCCGCGCAGGGCATCGTCGGGGGCGCGGGCGTTGAGGACGAGGACGTTTTGCGACGCTCCGGCGGCGGCCGCCGCCTTCAGGGGGCCGGCGTCGAGGTCGGCGACGACGAAGCGGATTCCTTCTCCGGCGAGCCCGGCGACGGCCTCGGCGGCTTGCTTCGCGGCCTCCCCGGCGGCATCCCCGGCCTCCTCGCCGGAGCCGACGCGGCGCTCGGCCAACTCGTAGCCCTGGCCGATGAAGCGCCCGGTCGCGGCGTTGTCGGCGATCCCGAGCCGCGCTCCCGCGAGCCCCTCGCCGGCCGCAGGCTCGTCGAGGGGGCTCGCCGGCTGCGGCGGGGTCCGGTGCTGGCCGACGTAGCCGATGCGGACGGTCGCGGGCGGACTCTGGGCCGGCGCGGGCAAAGCGAGCCCAAGCGCCAAAGCCACTCCCAGGAGCGCGCTCCCGCCAAAGAAGATCCGTCGCGAAGACGTGACGCCGGCCGGCACAGTTTGCGACGCGAAACGTCCCATTCCCCATTCTTGGCCCGAGAATGGACCTTGCGCCAGGGCTTGGCGTTGGTAGAACTAGCGCAACGGACAAGCACAGGAGGAGCCGGCATGGCTTGGGAAACCCCGACCGTCACCGAGATCGCCGTCGGCATGGAAGTCACGTCCTACGTGTCGGGCGAGGACGAGGTCATCCTATAGGCTTTTCGGCCGGTCCCGCGGATTCGCCGTCCCGGCGCGAAGCCGGGGCCGCCCCCAGGGCCTTCGCTCCGAAAGCCGTCGTCCTCGGCGCGGCGGCGGGCGGCGGCTTCCCGCAATGGAACTGCCGCTGCCCGGTCTGCGCCCTCGCCTGGGCGGGCGACCCGCGCGTTTCCCCCCGCACTCAGTCGAGCGTCGCCGTCACCGGCGACGGGCGCTCCTTCGTCCTCCTCAACGCATCCCCCGACCTGCCGCAGCAGCTTCGCGCCGTCCCGGACCTGTGGCCGCGGGAGGGATTGCGGCACTCGCCCATCCGGGCCGTCGTCCTGACGAACGGCGACGTGGACCACGTGGCGGGGCTGCTCAGCCTGCGCGAGCGCCAACCCTTTCGGCTCATCGCCCTGCCGCCGGTCCTCGCGGCGCTCCAAGAAAGCCCCATCTTCTCGGTGCTGGCCGACGGCGTCGTGGAGCGGGTCGAGGCCAAGCCCGGCGAGCCGATCGCCGTCGGCGGCCTGACGATCGAGCTGTTCCCCGTCCCGGGCAAGGCGCCGCTCTACCGGGAGGGCGCCGATCCGGTCGTCGGCGCCGAGAGCGGCGAGACCACCGGAGCCATGGTCCGCGGCCCGAAAGCGACTCTCGCCTACGTCCCGGGCTGCGCCGGCCTCACTTCCGGCCTGCTTGAGAAGCTCGCGGAGGCCGACGCCCTGCTCTTCGACGGCACCCTCTACACCGACGACGAGATGATCGCGGCCGGCGTCGGCCAGAAGACCGGGCGGCGCATGGGGCACGTCCCGATCTCGGGCCCGGGCGGCTCGCTCGAGCGCCTCAAGGATCTGCCGGCCCGCAAAAAGGTCTATATCCACGTCAACAACACGAACCCGATCCTGATCGAAGGCTCGGCGGAGCGCGGGGCGGTCGAGGCCGCCGGCTTCACGGTCGCCTTCGACGGCCTGGAGATTTTTCTGGCGTGAGGCCGCTTCTGTCCCCCGAGGAGCTCGTCGAGCGCCTGCGCGAGATCGGCGCCGCGCGCTACCACGACAAGCACCCGTTCCATACGCTGCTGCACTCCGGCGGCTGCACCAGCGCGCAGGTCCAGGCCTGGGCGCTCAACCGCTACTACTACCAGTCGCAAATCCCCCGGAAGGACGCCGCGATCCTCTCGCGCATGGAGGATCCTGCGTTGCGCCGCGCCTGGCGCCAGCGCATCGTCGACCACGACGGCGAGCGGGACGGGGAAGGCGGCATCGCCCGCTGGCTCGTGCTCACCGACGCCCTTGGCCTCGACCGCGAGGTCGTGCAATCCACCCGCGCGATCCTGCCCGGCACCCGCTTCGCGGTCGACGCCTACGTGAACTTCGTGCGCGAGCGGAGCCTGCTCGAAGCCATCGCCTCCTCGCTGACCGAGCTGTTCTCGCCGCAGGTGATCCGCTCCCGCGTCAGCGGCATGCTGGCGAACTACGACTTCGTCACGCCGCAGACGCTGGCCTATTTCACGGCCCGCCCGGAGCAGGCGCGCCGCGACGTGGACGTGGCCCTCGACTACGTGACCCGGCACGCGACGACGCCGGAGGCGCAGGTCGCCGTCATCCAGGCGCTGGAGTTCAAGTGCGACGTGCTGTGGGCCATGCTCGACGCCCTCCACCACGCCTACGTCGAGCCCGGCCACGTGCCGCCCTGGGCCTGGGAGCCGGCCTCGTGACGGTCTCGCTTCCCGACGACTCCCGCCCGCGCCTCGCCCGCGGCGTGCGCCTGCACGAGGACAAGGCCCGCGGCGGCTTCGTGCTGCTCGCGCCCGAGCGCGTGCTCAACGCGAACGGCACCGCCGTCGCGGTGCTGCGCCTCTGCGACGGCGAGCGCACGGTGGCGGGCGTCGTCGACGCGCTCGCCGCGCAGTTCGCGGTCGACCGCGCAAGGATCGATGTCGAAGTCAAAGCCCTGCTGAGCGACCTCGCGGCGAAGCGCATGGTGGAGCCATGACGGCGGCGCCGGCGCCCGCGCCGCTTGCGCCCCCTCTGGGGCTGCTGGCGGAGCTCACGCACCGCTGTCCCCTCGCCTGCCCCTACTGCTCGAACCCGATCGACCTCGAGCGCCGCTCGGCCGAGCTCGACACCGCGACGTGGCTCAGGGTGTTCCGGGAGGCCGCGGAGCTGGGCGTGCTCCAGCTCCACCTCTCCGGCGGCGAGCCCGCCGCCCGCGCCGACCTCGTCGAGCTGACCCGCGGCGCGGTCGAGGCCGGGCTCTACACCAACCTCATCACCTCCGGGATCGGCCTCGACGCGCGCCGCCTCGGCGCGCTCGCGGAGGCCGGCCTCGACCACGTCCAGCTCTCGGTCCAGCACGTGCGCGAGGACGAGGCCGACCGCATCGCCGGCTGTCGCGGCGCGCATGCGAAGAAGCGGGCCTTCGCCCGGGAGCTTGCGGGGCTCGGCCTGCCGCTCACCGTCAACGCCGTGATCCACCGCCACAACATCGACGCGGTCGAGGAGCTCGTGGCCGAGGCCGTGGCCTGGGGTGCCCGGCGGATCGAGGTCGCGCACGCCCAGTACTACGGCTGGGGTCTCAGGAACCGTGCCGCCCTCCTGCCGGCGGCCGAAAGGATGGCCGCCGCCCGGGCGACGGTCGAGCGCCTGCGGGCCGCGCTCCACGGCACGATCGTCATCGACTACGTGGCGCCGGACCACATCGGCCGCTTCCCGAAGCCTTGCATGAACGGCTGGGGGCGCCAGAGCATGAACGTCAACCCGGCCGGCCGCGCGCTCCCCTGCCACGCGGCCGAGACCATTCCGGGCCTGGAGTTCTGGTCCGTGCGCGACCACCCCTTGGGCGCGATCTGGCGGGAGAGCCCGGCCTTTGCCGCCTTCCGGGGCACCGCCTGGATGCCCGAGCCTTGCGCCTCGTGCCCGCGGAAGGAGATCGACTTCGGCGGCTGCCGCTGCCAGGCGCTGGCGCTGACCGGCGATGCCCGCAACGCCGACCCGGTCTGCGTCCACTCGTCCGCGCACGCCCTCGTGGCGGCCGCCGTCAGGGAAGCCGCCGCCTCAGACGAGCCGTTCGCCTATCGCGGCCGCCCCTCCTCTCGGAGGGAAGAGGCCGGCGCGGTTTCTTGAAAGGAGGGCGGCCGTGCTCAGCCTGAAGGGGAAAGTCGCGATCGTGACCGGCTGCGGTTCGAGCGGGCCGGGCTGGGGCAACGGCAAGGCGACCGCCGTGCTGTTCGCGCGCCAGGGAGCGCAGGTCGTGGGCACCGACGTCAACGAGGACGCGGCGGCCGAGACGCGCCGGCTCATCGAGGCGGAGGGCGGCGCCTGCCGCACGGCCCGCTGCGACGCGACCTCGGCCGAGGAGGTCGGGGCGTTCGTCGCCGATACGGTGCGGCGGTTCGGGCGCGTCGACGTGCTCGTCAACAACGTCGGGCGCTCGGAGCCCGGCGGCCCGGTCGAGCTCGACGAGGCGACGTGGGACGAGCAGCTCGCCGTCAACCTCAAGAGCGCGTACCTCGCCTGCCGGGCCGTGCTGCCGGTCATGGAGCGGCAGGGCGGCGGCGCGATCGTCAACGTCTCGTCGATCGCGGGGCTGCGCTACATCGGCAAGCCGCAGGTCGCCTACAGCGCCGCCAAGGCCGCGCTCCTCCAGTTCACCCGCGCGACCGCCGTGATCTACGCCGGAAAGGGCGTGCGCCTGAACTGCGTCGTGCCGGGCCTCATGAACACGCCCCTCGTGCGCCGGCTCGCCGACAAGTACGCCGGCGGCGACTTCGAGGGCTTCTCGGCGACCCGCGACGCCCAGGTGCCCATGGGCCGCATGGGCGACGCCTGGGACGTGGCCCATGCGGCGCTGTTCCTCGCCTCCGACGAGGCGCGCTACGTCACCGCGACCGAGCTCGTCGTCGACGGCGGCCTCACCGCCGCGACGCGCTGAAAGGATCGCCCATGGCCCGCATCCCCTATGCCGACCCCGACCGCCCCGAGGTCCGCGACCTCGCGGCGCGCATCGCGGCCGAGCGCGGCGGCGTGCTGCATCTCTACCGGATGCTGCTGCACAGCCCGGCCGTCGCCGAGGGGTGGCTCGCCTACCTCACGGCGATCCGCCAGCGGTGCGCGCTGCCGGGGCGCCTGCGCGAGCTCGTGATCATGCGGGTCGCGGCCCTCAACGGCGCGCCCTACGAGGCCGACCAGCACGCCCCGATCGCGCTCAGGGAAGGCGTGACCCAGGCGCAGCTCGACGTTCTCGGCGACTGGGCGGGCTCCGACCTGTTCGACGCGCAGGAGCGCGCGGTCCTCGCCTACACCGACGCCATGACCCGGGCGGTCCAGGTGCCCGAGGAGGTCTTTGCCGCGGTGCGCGGGGCGTTCGACGACCGGCTCCTCGTCGAGCTCACGGCGACGGTCGCGGCCTACAACATGGTCTCGCGCTTCCTTGAGGCCCTGCAAGTCCACAGCCACGACGACCCGAAGCCTAGCTAGAGCAGGATGACTTTTCTTCGAGTCGTCATCCCACTCTATCTCCTTGCTTGAGCATGATCTTTTCCGAAAACCGGGTTCCACTTTTCGGGATCATGCTCTAGCCGTTTCCGCTTGCCGCCTGCCCGGCAGCGTACGCGTGGGCCTCGGCGGGGGTCTCGAAGACATGGGGCTTGAGGTCGCGCTCGGTCAGCGCCGAGCCGAGCTTCATGCGCATGAAGGCGCTCGTGGTGTAGCGCGAGGCCGAGGCGTAGTAGCGCCCTTCCATGTAGGTGATCATCGAGAAGTAGGCGTCGGCGACCGCCGGGTCGAGGGTGAAGCCGTCGTAGTTGACGACGAGCGCGACCTTCTTCCCGATGGCGCGGCAGCGGCCCTCCATCTCGCGCCGCACGAGGTCGACATCGTCGACGGTGCGGACCTGGAAGCCCTCGAGGTTGAGGAAGAGGATGTTGCGGGCGGCGTCGTAGCTGATGCGCTCCGCGAGGGTCAGCCCGAGGAGCACCTGCTCGAGGCCCATGACCTCGGGACGGAAGATGCGCGGGTCCATCGGCTGCGGGTCGTTCACAATGGGGCGGAAGCCCATATGCGCGAGGATGTCGCCCTCGACGTCGATCCCCGGCGCGACCTCGGCGAGCTCCATGCCGGCCGCGGTCCGGCGGAAGACGCAGCGCTCGGTGACGTAGAGCACGGGCTGGCCGGTCTCGGCCGCGTAGTCGCCGCTGAAGGTGATCTGCTCCACCGCCGCGATGAACTTTTGCGCTTTCCCCTCTTGCTCGATGGAAAGGCGGCCGTCCGCGATCGCCACCTTCAGCCCGCCCGCCGTGAAGGTGCCGGCGAAGACGAGGGTCTTGGCGTTCTGCGAGATGTTGATGAAGCCCCCTGCCCCGGCGAGTTTTTTCCCGAACCGGCTGACGTTGACGTTGCCGCTCCCGTCGCACTGCGCCATGCCGAGGCAGGCGAGGTCGAGGCCGCCGCCGTCGTAGAAGTCGAACTGCTGGTTCTGGTGGATCACCGCCTCGGGGTTGAGCGCCGCGCCGAAGTCGAGCCCGCCCTGCGGCATGCCGCCGATGATGCCGGGCTCGGCGGTGAGCGTCAGGTACTT
>DASVPW010000062.1:0-38619 GCA_036389455.1 Beijerinckiaceae bacterium | reverse complement strand
TCGTCGCCGACGGTGGTGAAGACGGTGCAGCCGATGGCCTTCGCCATCTTGATCGCCGCCGTGCCGATGCCGGAGCCGCCGGCGTGGACGAGGATCGATTCGCCGGGTTCGAGCTTCGCGTTGTCGAACAGCATGTGCTGCACGGTGCCGAAGCCGATCGGGGCGCAGGCGGCGTCCTCGAACGAGACGCCGGCCGGCACCGGCACGACGAGGCGCTCCGGGCGGTTGATGAGCTCGCGGGCGAAGCCGTCGATATGAAAGCCGAGGATGCCGGCGACGTTCTCGCACAGATTGTCGCGGCCCTCCCGGCAGGCCCGACAATGGCCGCAGGTCTCGGCCCCGTACATCACGACCGGATCGCCGGCCGAAAAGCGCGTCGCGCCGGTACCGACGGCGACGACCTCGCCCGAGGCCTCGACCCCGACGACCTGCGGCATCTTGCGCTTGGCGAAGGCCATGCCGCGGAAGCCCCACAGGTCGAGGTAGTTCAACCCGATCGCCCGCACCCGCACCTGCACCTCGCCTTCCCCGGGCCGGGCCGGCGGGTCGATCTCGGTCAGGCGAAGGTCGCGGTCGCCGAAGAGCTGGAGGGCGCGCATCAGGAATCCGTCTCGAAGGTGTTGGTCCAATCCCGCGCGCCGTGGAACACGGCCAGGATTTCGAGCTTTCTGGAGTGGACGCGGTACGGCACGATGTACGGAGTCCTCGGAACCACGAGGTCGCGGGTGCCCGCCCGATGCCCGGGGCGACCGCTGTGCGGGAAGCGGGCAAGCCGTCGTACCGCGACCTCGACGGCTCGAACGATGCGGCGCGCCGCTGCCGGATTGTCCTTGGCTATGTAATCGCCGATTCCTTCAAGGTCGCGGGAGGCGGGTTCGGTCCAGACGATCCTCATGCCTGATCGTACTTGGAGAAGATCCGGTCCATCTCCTCGTCGCTCACGAACTCGCCCCGATCCGCCGCCGCGATGCCGGCCTCGATCTTGGCAATCTGCCACGCCCTGATCTCGACGAACGTCCGGATGGCCTGATCCACAAGCTCATCGCGCGGTTGGCTGGATTTTTCCGCCAGCTCATCGATGGCGCTCAAGGTCGACGGCTGAATCTGGAATGTGACGTCCATTTCGAATCTCTTCGCTTCTGTGAAGGGCTAAAGATCGTCGTAGGCCTCTGCGTCTTCAGGAGCGCCCCACTCTCCCAGGAGTTCTGAGACGACCAGAAGATAGTCGTTCACATCGTCACTTTCGACCTCGGATTCTTCGGGGACGCCCATCTGCACCTCCTGGGCCCAGTTCCTGATTTTATAAGCGACCTGGCGTCCCGCTTCTACCGATGCACCCCGATCATCGCGGTGAGCCCTCCGTCCACGGGCAGCACCGCGCCGGTGATGTAGGCGGCTGGCGGGCTCATCAGGAACGCCACCAGCCCGGCGATCTCCTCGGGCCTCGCGAAGCGTCCGGCCGGGATCTGCTTCTCCATGCCGGCCCGGTAATTGGCGTAAGGTCCCATCATGTCGGTGTCGATGAAGCCCGGCGCGATTGTGTTGACGGTGATGCCGCGCTTCGCGGTCTCGATCGCGAGCGTGCGGCAGTAGGACAGGAGCGCGCCCTTCGAGGCGGCGTAGGCAGCGTTGCCGGGGTTGCCTTGCAGCGCCGCGACCGAGCCGATCGCGACGATGCGGCCGGCGCGGGCCCGGATCATGCCGCGCAGCACGGTCTTGGCAATGCGGGTGAGCGACCAGAAGTTCACCTGCATGGCGGCCTCGGCCTTGTCCTGCGCCATCATGGCGGCGAGCGCGTCGTAGGGCTGGCCGGCGTTGTGGACGAAACCGAAGAAGCTCTCCTTCTCGATCCCTTCGCAGAAGATGTCGAGGGAACCCTTTTCCGAAAGGTCGACGGAGTGCGCCATAACAGTGCGGGCCGGATGCGCCGCCTTGAGCTCGTCGACGAGCGACGCCGCGGCCTCGCCCGAGGCTCGGTAGGTGAAGTCCACGTCGAAGTCGGCCTGAACGAGCGCGCGCACGATCGCGGCGCCTAGGCCCTTGCCGCCGCCCGTGACGAGAACGCGCCGCGTCACTTCGGCTCGGCCCCGAGCACGAGGCAGGTGTTCTGGCCGCCGAAGCCGAAGGAGTTCGACAGGACGACCCCGACCTTCGCGTCGCGGGCCTCGTTCGGCACCACGTCGAGGGGGATCGCCGGATCCGGGACGCGGTAGTTGACGGTCGGCGGGATGCGCCCGTTACGGATCGTCATCAGCGACATCACGGCTTCGACAGCGCCGGCGGCGGTGAGGGTGTGGCCGATCATCGACTTGTTCGAGGAGATCGGCACCGCCTTCATGCGTTCGCCGATGACGGCCATGCAGCCCATCGACTCCATCTTGTCGTTCTCGGGCGTGCCGGTGCCGTGGGCGTTGACGTAGTCGATGTCGTCGGGGGTGAGCCCCGCGTCCTCGATGGCCTCGCGGATCGCCGCGACGATCGGGGCGCCGTCCGGGCTCGAGCGGGTGCGGTGAAAGCCGTCGCCGCGCTCGCCGCAGCCGAGGACGTAGCCGAGGATCGTGGCGCCGCGCGCCCGCGCAGATTCCGCGCTCTCGAGCACGAGGGCGGCGGCGCCCTCGCCCATGACGAAGCCGTCGCGGTTCTTGGAGAAGGGTTTCGCGGCGCCCTCCGGCGGGTCGTTCTGAGTCGAAAGCGCCGAGAGGAGCGAGAAGCGGATGAGGGATTCCGGGTTCACCGAGCCGTCGGTGCCGATGCAGAGCGCCGCGTCGGTCTCGCCGCGGCGGATCGCCTCGACGCCGAGCTGGATCGCGGTCGCGCCGGACGAGCAGGCGGTCGAGAGCGAGATCGGCGAGCCCTTGGTGCCGAAGCGGTCGGCGACCCGGTCCGCCACGGTGCCGAACAGGAAGAGGTCGTGCCAGGGCTTGAATTTCCCCGTCGCGGCCGCTTTGAGGAGGTCCGGATAGGTGACGCCGTCGCTCTCGCCCGAGGCCTCGGCCAGCGCCTCGCGCTGCGGCCACTCCATCTCGACCGGCGGCACGGCGATGAACAGGGCGCCGGGGAAGTCGCCCGGCCGGCCGGCGCCGGACTGAGCGACCGCCTCCTCGGCGGCGAGCATCGCGAGCTTCTCGGACAGCTCGGGGGCGCAGAAGGGCTCGGCCTTCACGAAGTCGACCGTGCCGGCGATCTTCGTGCGCAGCCCCTCCGTCGGGAAGCGTTCGAT
This sequence comes from Beijerinckiaceae bacterium, assembly GCA_036389455.1. Lineage (GTDB taxonomy): Bacteria > Pseudomonadota > Alphaproteobacteria > Rhizobiales > Beijerinckiaceae > JAJKJG01. The sequence goes on along the minus strand of DASVPW010000062.1, from coordinate 35,399 downwards.
AGCGTGAATCCCCGAGCGGCCGGCGGTGAGCGCCGCCCAGTTGTCCTCGCGTCCTTGGCCCAGGGAGGTGACGACGCCCATGCCCGTCACCGCGACGAGGGGGCGCCCCTGCTTGTCCCGTTCAGCCATATCCTGTCCTCACTCGGCCCGGGTCAGGCGGATGAGCCCGTCGCCGCGCCAATGTCCGACCGAGGTCACGACCGCCTCGGGGGCGCCGCCCGCGACGAGGGCCGCCGCCAGGATCGTGCCGGCGGGCGCCTGCGCCTCCACCGTATGCCCGAAGAGGTCTCCGGTGGAGTGGACCGTTGCCGCACCCAACGAGTCGAGCGCCGCCCGTTCCTCGCGCGTCGGTACGGCGACGCCGGTCGCGCCGGACACGACCACCGCCTTGGGCGTGGCGCCAAGCGCCAGCCAGTGCCGCTCGACGGCGGACCGGATGGCGCCGGGCTCGCGCCGGGTGCGTTCGGAGACGACGCCCGCGATCCTGGCCAGGGCCTTCGCACCGCGCTTCTCGGCGTGCTCGCGCGCTTCGAGCACCAGGAACGCCCCTCCGGAGCCCGGGATGAGGCCGCCGCCCTCGGCGGGACGCTCCCACACGCTGCGGAACGGCTTCTTCCATAAAAAGCCGCCCATCTCGTAGACGAGGAGCACGTCCGGCCGCTCGGCGTTGTAGGAACCGCCGACGAGGAAGATGTCGGTCTGTCCCGACGCGATGCGGGCCTGGGCGATGCGGATCGCGTCGATTCCTGAGCTCTCCTCGCCCATGAAGGTGCGCGACGCCCCCGTGACCCCGTGGACGATCGAGATGTTGCCGGCGAGCAGATTCGAGAGCTGGGCCAGGAACAGGGTCGGCCTGAGGTCGCTCATCAGGCGCTCGTTGAGGAAGACGCCGGGGTTCTGGGCCTTGCGCAGGCCGGTCAGGATCTGGCCGTCGACGGCCCAGTCGCGCTCGCCGCCGCCGGCCGAGACGATGAGGTGCATGCGGCCCTTGACTGCCGCGTCGTCCTTCGCGCCGGCGGATTCGAGGGCGAGGCCCGCAGCGTAGACGCCCAGCCGCTGCCAGGGCTCCATCTGGCGCTGGTCGGACTTCTTGGGGATCTGCCGGTCCCATTCGAGGAGGACGACGGGGTGCACCTGGTAGGGGGTAAACGTCGTCGTGTCGATGTGCGGAGGCGTGCCGCTCGTGAGCGCCGCGAGGTGCGTCTCGACCCCCTCGCCGGCGCTCGACACGATGCCGAGCCCGGTGATCACGACCTCGCGCATCACCCGACCTCCGCCGGCGCCGCCACGACGAGGCCGATGCTGCGCGCCCGCTCCCGCATGGGAGCATCGAGCCCTTCGGGGAAGGGCATCGTGCGGAAGCGCAGGGATGCATCGCAGATCGCCTTGCCCTCGACCGCGATGCGGGCCTTGGTGACGGCGTAGCCTGAGCCCTCGTGCTCGAGCTCGGCCGTGATGGCGAGCACCGCGCCCGGGCCGACGAAAGTGCGGAAGCGCGCCTTGTCGACCGCCATCAGGAACGGCATGTGGGTGAAGTTCATGAGGCCAAGCACGAGGTAGCCCGACGCCTGCGCCATGGTCTCGGTGAGAAGGACGCCGGGCATGAGGGGATGGCCCGGGAAGTGGCCCTCGAAGATCGGGCTCTCGTTCGGCACCGTCGAGCGCGCTTCGATGCGCTTCGCCTCGCGGTCGAAGCCCACCACGCGGTCGATCATGTCGAAGTATTCGAGGCGCATGGGGACTTTTAAGGGGATTCGCCGCCCTGCGAAGGCAGGGGCGTGAACGTGGGTGCGGCCCCGGCCGCCGTCTTACGTGTTCTTCGCAGCGATGAGCGCATCGATCCGCGCCACAAGGTTCTTCAGCACGAAATACTCCTCAGCCGGGACCTTCCCCTCGTTGACCTCCTGAGTCCACTGCTCGAGGGGCAGCTTGATGCTGAAGGCCTTGTCGATCGCGAAGGCGATGTCCAGGAAGGCGAGCGAGTCGATGCCGAGGTCGTCGATGGCGTGGCTGTCGGGCGTGATCTGCTCGCGCGGGATGTCCGCCGTCTCGGAGATGATGTTGGCGACGGTCTCGAAGGTGGACGACATGTCTCGTCGCTCTCCCGCACGTTCCTTGACAATTCGCGGCGCGACGCCGCCGGGCGCAAGCCCTGCCCCCGGTCGCTTTCCGCCATGGATAGCCCTGATGGAACCGCACCCCTTACACGACGGGGGGGAGGGGGGCAACCGGGCGCGGGCCCGGCCCGATCCTCGGGCCGGCGCCAGGGCGCCGCCCCGAGGATGACGGGGCAAAAAATGCGACGATCGGGGCAAAAGTCCGACGACGTCGGGCGGATGCCGGCGAAGCGGATGCCTAAGCCGCGAGCTGCCGCAGGACGTACTGGAGGATGCCGCCGTTGCGGAAGTATTCGAGCTCGTCGAGGGTGTCGATGCGGCAGGTGAGGGACACCTGCTTCTGCGACCCGTCCGCGAACCTGATCTCGGCTGTGAGCTTCTGGCGCGGCTTCAGGTCCCCGGCGAGGCCTCGGATCGTGACCTCCTCGTCCCCTTTAAGGCCGAGGCCCTGCCACGAATCGCCCTCCTGGAACACGAGCGGCACGACGCCCATGCCGACGAGGTTCGAGCGGTGGATGCGCTCGAAGCTCTCGGCGATCACGGCGCGCACGCCGAGGAGCTTCGTGCCCTTGGCGGCCCAGTCGCGGGACGAGCCCGTGCCGTACTCCTTGCCGGCGAAGACGACGAGCGGCACGCCGTCCTTCTCATAGCACATGGCGGCGTCGTAGATCGCCATCTGCTCGCCCTTCGGGCAGCTCTCGCCGAAGTAGAGGGTGTAGCCGCCCTCGACGACGTTGCCCGAGCCGTCCTTCACCATCTGGTTCTTGATGCGGATGTTGGCGAAGGTGCCCCGCATCATGATCTCGTGGTTGCCGCGCCGCGTGCCGTACTGGTTGAACTCGCCGACCGGGACCTGCCGCTCCAGGAGGTACTTGCCGGCGGGCGAGGAGGCCCGGATGTTGCCGGCGGGGGAGATGTGGTCGGTGGTGATCGAGTCGAGGAAGAGCCCGAGGATGCGGGCGCCGACGATGTCCTCGACCGCGGCCGGCTCCTTCTTCATGTCGGCGAAGTAGGGCGGGTTCTGGACGTAGGTCGAGCCGATGTCCCACTCGAAGGTGAGGCCCGGCGTGACCGAGACCGAGCGCCAGTTGGCGTCGCCGGTGAACACGTCGGCGTAGCGGGTCTTGAACAGGGCGCTCGTGATGGTGCGGTCGATGAAGCTCTGGATCTCGACGTTCGAGGGCCAGATGTCCTTGAGGTAGACCGGCCCGTCCTTGCCCTGCCCGATCGGTTCGTTGGCGAGGTCGATCTGCATCGAGCCGGCGAGCGCATAGGCGACGACGAGGGGCGGCGAGGCCAAGTAGTTCGCCCGCACGTCGGGGTTGACCCGGCCCTCGAAGTTGCGGTTGCCCGAGAGCACGGCCGCTGCGACGACGTCGTTGTCGTTGATCGCCTTCGAGATCGGCGCCGGCAGCGGCCCCGAGTTGCCGATACAGGTCGTGCAGCCGAAGCCGACGAGGTTGAAGCCGAGCCGGTCGAGGTCGTCCTGCAGGCCCGCCTTCTCGAGGTACTCGGCGACGACCTGGCTCCCCGGCGCGAGCGAGGTCTTGACCCAGGGCTTCGTGCGCAGGCCCTTGGCGACGGCGTTGCGGGCAAGCAATCCGGCGCCGATCATCACGCTCGGGTTCGACGTGTTGGTGCACGACGTGATCGCGGCGATCACCACGTCGCCATGCCCGATGTCGAAGTTCGTGCCCTCCACGGGGAAGCGTTTCGCCGCCTCGCCCTCCTTGCGGAACTCGCCCTCGAGCGCCTTGGCGAAGCCGCCCTTGGCGTCCTTGAGGTCGACCCGGTCCTGCGGCCGCTTCGGCCCGGCGAGCGAGGGCTGCACGTCGGCGAGGTCGAGCTCGAGGGTGTCGGTGAAGACCGGGTCCGGCGTCTCGGCCGTGCGGAACATCCCCTGCGCCTTGGCATAGGCTTCGACGAGGGCGATGCGCTCCGGCGTGCGGCTCGTCATCGTCAGGTACTCGATGGTGCGCTCGTCGATGGGGAAGAAGCCGCAGGTCGCGCCGTACTCCGGCGCCATGTTGCCGATGGTGGCGCGGTCCGCGACCGTCATGTCGGAAAGGCCCGGTCCGTAGAACTCCACGAACTTGCCGACGACGCCCTTCTTGCGCAGCATCTGCGTGACGGTCAGCACGAGGTCGGTCGCGGTGAGGCCCTCCTTCATGCGGCCGGTTATCTTGAAGCCGACGACCTCGGGGATCAGCATCGAGATCGGCTGGCCGAGCATCGCGGCCTCGGCCTCGATGCCGCCGACGCCCCAGCCGAGCACCGCGAGCCCGTTCACCATGGTGGTGTGCGAGTCCGTGCCGACGAGGGTGTCCGGGTAGGCGTACTCGATCGGCTCGGCCTCGGTCTTGCGGCTCCACACGGTCTGCGACAGGAACTCGAGGTTGACCTGGTGGCAGATGCCGGTGCCCGGCGGCACGACCGAGAAGTTGTTGAACGCGGTCTGGCCCCACTTGAGGAAGCGGTAGCGCTCGCCGTTGCGGGCGTACTCGAGCTCGACGTTGTTGGCGAAGGCCTGCGGCGTGCCGAACTCGTCGACGATGACCGAATGGTCGATGACGAGGTCGACCGGAACGAGGGGGTTGATCCGGCGCGGGTCGCCGCCGAGGGTCTTCATGGCGTCGCGCATGGCGGCGAGGTCGACCACCGCCGGCACGCCGGTGAAGTCCTGCATGAGCACGCGCGCCGGGCGGAAGGCGATCTCCTTCTCGGCCTTGCCGCGGTTCTGGGCGAAAGCCGCGACCGCCTCGATGTCGGCCTTCGACACGGTGCGCCCGTCCTCGTAGCGCAGGAGGTTCTCGAGCAGCACCTTGATCGAGAAAGGCAGGCGCGAGACGTCGGGGAGGCCGTTCTTCTCGGCCTGGGGCAGGGAATAACAGGTGTAGGTCTTGTCCCCGACCGAGAGCGTCCGGCGGGACTTGAAGCTGTCGAGCGTCGAGGTCATGGGCGTCTCCTGGCGAGCGGTTCGAAGCTCGCGCCGCCCCGGGAGCGCCCGGACGTGGGTTGCGCGCAGGACGGCTTGGACGTCCGTGGCGCGCGGCGCAGCCGGCGCGGTATAGATCATTTCCCAATGGCCCGCTACACGGTTTCGGCCAATCCGGATTGCGTCAGCCGCAAGGGGCCTGGGGTTGCGGATCGACATCAAGGACCTCGCCTGCCGCCGCTCCGGACGCCTCGTCTTCGAAGGCCTGTCGTTCTCTCTTGAGGCGGGCGAGGCTCTCCTCGTCACCGGCCGCAACGGCGCTGGCAAGTCGAGTCTTCTCGGGATCCTCTCCGGCCAGCTCAGGCCGGAGGGCGGCGAAATCCGCGCCGAGGGCCTCGGCGAGCGCACTCTTTCGGAGGCCCTCCACCTCGTCGGCCACCGCGACGCCCTCAAGGGGACGCTCACGGCGGAAGAGAATCTGTCCTTCGCCCGCGACCTCCTGGGCGATCCGGCTCTAACCCCGGCCAAGGCGCTGGAAGCCGTCGGCCTCGCCCACGCGGCGCCGCTTCCCGTCGCCTACCTCTCGGCCGGCCAGCGCCGGCGCGTCGCTCTCGCACGCCTCCTCGTCGCGCGCCGCCCCCTGTGGCTCCTCGACGAACCCACCTCCGCCCTCGACGCCGCCGCGCAGGACGCGCTCTTCGGGCTGATGCGCCGGCACCTGCGCGAGGATGGGTTGATCGTCGTAGCGACGCACGCCCATCTTCCGATCGAGGGAGCGCGGGAGCTGAGGATTGAGCGCTCTTCACCCTCTTCCGTTCAGGGGGAGGAACCGTGACCCGCGCCTTCCTCGTCCTCGTCGCACGAGACCTGAAGCTCGCCGGGCGGGTCGGCGGCTCAGGCGGGCTCGGGCTCGTGTTCTTTCTGATGATCGTGACCCTCGTCCCCTTCGCGCTCGGCCCCGACCTCGGCCTCCTCGCCCGCATCGGACCCGCCATCCTGTGGCTGTCCGCCGTGCTTGCGACCCTCATCGGCCTCGACCGCCTCTTTCAAGCCGACGAGGAGGACGGCTCCCTCGACCTGCTGCGCCTCAGCCCGCTGCCGCTCGAGCTGGTCGTGCTGGCGAAGGTCCTCGCCCATTGGCTCGCGACGGGCCTGCCGCTGGCGCTCGCCGCGCCGCTGTTCGGGCTCCTCGTCGCGCTCTCCCCGCCCGGGATGGCCGCTGTCGCGGCGACGCTCCTCGCCGGCACGCCGGCGCTGACCTTCATCGGCGCCGTCGGCGCCGCGGTGACGAGCGGGATGCGCCGGGGCGGGCTGATCCTTGCGATCCTGGTCCTGCCCCTGATGGTCCCGACCCTCGTCTTCGGGGTCTCGGCCGCGAACGCGGCGCTCGGCGGCACCGTGCCGTTCGCGACCCCGTTCCTCATGCTTTCGGCGCTGTCGCTCGTCGCGGCGGTGGTCGGCACCATAGGGACCGCGGCCGCACTGCGGTGGGGAGAGTAGGTCTCGAGAGAACCTCCGCCCGGCTTAAAAACGCCGCGGGGGATTCGGCGCGCCGTCAGCCGAGGCGCCCCCGCTTTCCCGGTCCCGATGCCGCCACTCCCCAGACCTCCTCGGCGTATTCCCGGATCGTCCGGTCGGACGAGAACCAGCCGATGCGGGCGGTGTTGAGGATGGCGGCGCGCCACCAGGCCGCGGGCGTGGTCCACATCCGGTCGACGTGGCGCTGGGCCTCCCAGTAGGCGTCGAAGTCGGCCGTCACCATGAAGCGGTCGCGGTGCGACAGCTCCTCGACGAGGGGGCGGAAGCGGTCGGGCTCGTCGGGCGAGAAGACCCCATCGGCGACGGCCGCCAATGCCCCGGCGAGGCGCGGCGAGGTCGCGATCGAGACCGGGGCGTGCGCGCCTTTTCGCTGCCACGCCTCGACCTCGTGCGCCCTGAGGCCGAAGATCACGATGTTGTCGTGCCCGACCCGCTCGCAGATCTCGATGTTGGCGCCGTCGAGTGTGCCGATCGTCAGCGCGCCGTTGAGCGCGAGCTTCATGTTGCCGGTGCCGGACGCCTCCATGCCGGCGGTCGAGATCTGCTCCGAGAGGTCGGCCGCCGGGATGATCGCTTCGGCGAGGCTGACGTTGTAGTTCGGCAGGAACACCACCTTCAGCCGCCCGCGCAGGTCAGGGTCGCCGTTCACGGTCCGCGCCACGTCGTTCGCGAGCTTGATCACGAGCTTCGCCTGCCGGTAGCTCGCCGCCGCCTTCCCGGCGAAGACTTTTACGCGCGGCACCCAGTCCCGGTGCGGCTCCTCCTTGATGGCCTGGTAGAGCGCCACCGCCTCGAGGACGTTCAGGAGCTGGCGCTTGTACTCGTGGATGCGCTTGATCTGCACGTCGAAGAGAGCTGCCGGATCGACCGCCGTCCCGATGCGCTCGCCGATCAGCCGCGCGAGCGCTTCCTTGTTCGTCCGCCGCTGGGCGGCAAAGCGCGCCTGGAAGGCGGCGTCGGCGGCAAGCGGCTCGATCCGGCGCAAAGCCTCCGGATCGTCGAGAACCTCCGGGCCCGCCGCCTCGACCAGAAGATCGCGCAGGCGCGGGTTCGCCTGGTGCAGCCAGCGCCGGAAGGTGATGCCGTTGGTCTTGTTGACGATCCTCTGAGGGTAGAGCGCGTGCAGGTCCCTGAAGACCGTCTTGCGCATGAGGTCGGTGTGGAGCGCCGAGACGCCGTTGACCTTGTGCGAGCCGAGGAAGGCGAGGTGTCCCATGCGGACGCGCCTCCCTTGCGTCTCGTCGATGAGCGACACCGCCGCGATGGCCTCGGCGGCAAGCGGACCCGCGCGGTCGGCAAGCGCCTCGAGATGGAGCCAGTTGATCAGATAGATGATCTGCATGTGGCGCGGCAGGAGCCGCTCCATCATGGCGACCGGCCAGGTCTCCAGCGCCTCCGGCAGGAGGGTGTGGTTGGTGTAGCTCAGCGTCCCTTGCGTGATCGCCCAGGCCTCCTCCCAAGGCAGGGCATGCTCGTCGACGAGGAGCCGCATGAGCTCGGCGACGGCGATCGCCGGATGGGTGTCGTTGAGCTGGATCGCGGCTTTCTCGGCGAGGTTCTTGAGCGTCCCGTACTGCTGCACGTGGCGGCGCACGAGATCCTGCAGGGAAGCCGAGGTGAAGAAGTACTCCTGGCGCAGGCGCAGCTCCTGGCCGGCAAGCGTCGCGTCGCTCGGGTAGAGGATGCGCGAGATCGCCTCGGCGCGGTTGCGGTGCGCGAGCGCCCCGACGTAGTCGCCGAGGTTGAAGGTCTCGAGCTCGAGCGGATCGGCGGCCCGCGCCGACCACAGCCGCAGCGTGTTGACGTGGCGCCCGCGCCAGCCGACCACCGGCGTGTCGTAGGCGGCCGCGAGCACCGTCTCGGAGGGGTGCCAGATGCGGCGGATGACGCCGCCTTCGGCCACGTGCTCGACCGTGCCGCCGAAGCGGATCGGATAAAGCACCTCGGGACGCTCGAACTCCCACGGGTTCCCGCCCGCGAGCCAGTCCTCGGGCAGCTCCGCCTGCCAGCCGTCGGAAAGGGTCTGGCGGAAGAGCCCGTAGTCGTAGCGGATGCCGTAGCCGTAGGCCGGCAGCTCGAGGCTGGCCAAGCTCTCCATGAAGCAGGCGGCGAGGCGGCCGAGGCCGCCGTTGCCGAGCGCCGCGTCGGGCTCGGTCTCCTTGACCCGGTCGAGGTCGACGTCGAGCCCGGCCAGCGCCTCGCGGGCAGTCTCGGTGAGGCCGAGGTTGCCGAGCGCCTCGGACAGGAGCCGGCCGATCAGGAACTCGAGGGAGAAGTAGTAGACCCGCTTGCGCTCGCCCTGGTAGGTCGCTCGGGTCGAGTCCATCCAGCGGTCGATGATGGCGTCGCGCACGGCGAGCGCGGTCGCGGCGAACCAGTCGTGGTCGCGCGCGGCCGCCGGGTCCTTTCCGACCGCGTAGGTGAGCTTCGCGAGAACCGCTTCGCGGAAGCTCTCGGGGTCCGCGAGCCGGGCCGCGGCGGCGGCGCCGTTCGGCGGCGCCTTCGCAATCCGTCCAGGGGACGGCTTCGCGCGCGGACGGTTCGGCTCCAGAACGGTGTTGTCCTGCGGCATGGTCCCGTGGTGCTGTCGGCCCGAAGGCGTGCGCCCGGCGTGTAATGCGCCCGTGAGGCAACCGGCAAGAGGCCGAGCTGCCGTCAAGGGGCCGCCAGGGTGGCGCCGCGACCTGAACGGCGGATTAATCCATGATGGCGCCGGGACGCCTCCCCTGGCAAGGAACGCGCCGCGTGAACGACTGGCACGAAGGCTGCAAGGCGCATCGAGCCCTTTTGAGCGAAGCGCTCTGGAACTTTTCTTCGACATAGGCGTTCATGGCCGGGACCTTTGTAGATCGCCGCGCTGACGAGACCTTCGTCTTGGGGGGCGCGCTTCCGTACGACATGCAGGCACTATCAGACCTCCGCTCGGGCCGCCCGAGGCAGCGGGACGCGCGTGCCGCGGAAACCGGCGTGCGCCATGACCGCCGGGATCTCGAGGCTCCGACCCAGCGCATCCTGTACGTCACCCCGGAAATTGCGGATTTCGTCAAGGCCGGCGGGCTTGGCGAGGTTTCGGCCGCGCTGCCGCGAACCTTGCGGCAGCAGTACGACGTCCGCATTCTCATCCCGGGCTATCGCCAGATTCTCGAGCGCCACGACGACGTACCTGTGGTCGGAAGGCTCGGCCCGGCCTTCGGCCTGCCGGCTTGCGAGATCGGGCGGCTCGACACGCCGGACGGGCTGATTCTGTACGTGCTCCTGTGCCCGGACCTCTACGACCGCGAGGGCTCGCCTTACGGCGACGCCGCCGGCCTCGACTGGAGCGACAACGACCTGCGCTTCGGCCGCCTCGCCCTCGCGGCGGCGGAGATCGCCTGCGGCGTCGGCGACCTCGGCTGGCGCCCCGATCTCCTGCACCTCAACGACTGGCCCTCGGCGCTCACCCCCGGCTATCTCGCCTGGCGCGGGCGGCCGATGCCGAGCGTGCTGACGATCCACAACCTCGCCTACCAGGGCCTGTTCGAGGCCGAGCGGCTGCCCCGCCTCGGCATCCCGGACCAGGCGTTCCAGATCGAGGGCGTCGAGTTCTACGGCAAGCTGTCGTTCCTCAAGGCCGGCATCGTCTACGCCGACCACGTCACGACGGTGAGCGCGACCTACGCCCGGGAGATCACGACCCCAGAGCTCGGCTGCGGCCTCGACGGGCTCCTGCGCCTGCGCGCCGACGAGGGCCGGCTCACCGGCATCCTCAATGGCATCGACGAGAGTTTCGACCCGCGCACCGACCCGCACCTCGCGAGCCCCTTCGAGCCGCAGAACCTCAAGGGCAAGGCCGCGAACCGCGACGAGGTCCGCAAGGAGTTCGGCCTCGCGGTCTCGCGCGGGCCGCTCTTCGCCGTGGTGTCCAGGCTCGTGCACCAGAAGGGCGTCGACCTCGCCATCGAGGCGGCCGAGACGATCGTGCGCGAGGGGGGGCAGATCGTTGTCACGGGCCGGGGCGAGGACGAGCTCGAGAGCGCGCTCGAAAAGCTCGCCCGGCGCTACCCGGACCGGGTCGGGGTCCGACTCGGCTTCGAGGAGGGCACGGCGCGGCGCATGTACGCCGGCAGCGACTTCCTGCTCATGCCGTCGCGGTTCGAGCCCTGCGGCCTGTCGCAGATGTACGCGCAGAAATTCGGCTCCCTGCCGATCGCGCACCGCACCGGCGGGCTTGCCGACACCATCGAGGACGGGGTGACGGGCTTCCTGTTCCGCCAGCCCTCCCTCGGCGAGCTCCTCGGCGCCGTATACCGGGCGGTCGACGCCTTCGGCTCGCGTAAAAAGCTCAACGCCATGCGCCGCGCCGCCATGGGGCGCACCTTCGCCTGGCAGCGCTCGGCGATGGGCTACAAGAAGGTCTACGACCGAGCCATGGCCGCCGCGCCCGCGAGCTAGACCTGCGCCTTCGGCGACGCCGTCCCGCCGGGTTCCGCTCGGTCGGTCCCCGCTCAGCCGCCCGTCACTCTTCGGGGTCGAATTCCAGTCCGTCGCCGATCCGGTCGATGGTCGGCGGCGGGCGGCGCGGCAGGGTCTTCCAGCGAACCTTCTTGGCGTCCTTCTCGATGCTGCCGGTGGCGATCTTCATCCGGCCCGTGGCGTAATTGACGCTGACGTCCCGCGTCTCGCCGCTGTTGCGCTGGACCGAGCCGCGGTCGAAGCCGGCGAGCTCGAAACGGCCGCTGCGGTGGCGGAAGCGGTAGGTCGTGGTCGATGTCCCCCAACTGCCGGCGCTGGCGAAGGAATTCAGCCGCACCACGAGGAGGCCGCGCTCGACCGCGACGCCGCCGTTCTCGGCGAGGGGGTCCTCGAGCACCGGGTCGACGCGGCGCGGGATCAGCGTGCGGTTCTCGAGCCCGAGGGCGTAGCCGCCCGGCCGGCCGAAGGCGACCGCCAGGATGCGCGGGTTAGTGTCGAGTGGGTTCTCGCCGAAGCCGCCCTCGTTTGCGACCACGTTCTTCGGGTCCTTCCCGCGCAGGACGAGGACGAGGTCGGGGACGCCGTCGCCGTCAAGGTCGCCGGAGGTCTGCGATTCCAGCGCCCACCCGGCCGGCACGAACCCCTCCGCCGCCGCCGCCGTCTTCGGCAGGGCCGGATAGATGGCCTCCGGGATGACGAGGTCCTGCGCCACGGCGGCGGCGGGGAGGATTGTTGCAAGGACGACGGCTCTGGCGAGAAAGCGCATGTGGATTTTTCCCAGATGGAGGTTGCGGATCGTCGCGTGCCTCGGGGCCACGCGGCTCCTCAATCCCTAAACGCCAGCGGCCGCGCCACCGCCTCGAGCGGCTTCCTCTCGGCGGCGACGCCCCACGTCCAGGCGATGATGGCGGCGGCGAGCATCAGGGCGGAGCCGAAGAGGTAGCCGGCGAAGATGCTCAGGCGGGAGCCGGACTCGACGAGGGCGCCGAAGAGGGCCGGCCCGGCGACGCCGCCGATGCCGGTGCCGATGGCGTAGAACGCCGCGATGGCGAGCGCCCGGATCTCGAGCGGGAAGGTCTCGCTGACGGTGAGGTAGGCCGAGCTCGCGGCGGCCGAGGCGAAGAAGAACACCACCATCCAGGACACCGTGAGCCCCTGGGCGGTCAGGAGGTCCTGCCGGAAGAGATAGCCGCTGATCGCGAGCAGCAGCGCCGAGATCGCGTAGGTGAAGGCGATCATCGGTCGCCGCCCCACCGTGTCGAACAGGCGCCCGAGCACGAGCGGACCCAAGAAGTTGCCGGCCGCGAAGGGCAGCATGTACCAGCCGATGTGGTCGGCTGCGATACCGTAGAAGTCCGTCAAGACGAGGGCGTAGGTGAAGAAGATCGCGTTGTAGAAGAACGCCTGCGCCGCCATGAGCGAGAGGCCGACGACCGCGCGCCTCCGGTGCAGGTTGAAGAGGGTGTGGAATACTTCCGAGAGCGGCGTGTGGCTGCGCGCCTCGAGGCGGCATCGGGGCAGCGCCTCGCTCGCGACGGTGTGGCCCTCGCGCCGGAAGCGGTCCTCGATGTCTTTGACGACCGCCTCGGCCTCAACCGCGCGGCCGTGGGTCATGAGCCAGCGCGGGCTCTCGGGAATCCACAGGCGCATCAGGAGAATCACGAGGCCGAGGAGCGCGCCGATGAAGAACGCGATGCGCCAGCCGGTATCCGGGCCGAAATGCGCCGGGTCGAGGAGCACGACGGAGCCGGCGGCCCCGATCGCCGCGCCGATCCAGAAGCTGCCGTTGATGACGAGGTCGGTCCAGCCGCGCACCCGGGCCGGGATCAGCTCCTGGATCGTCGAGTTGATCGCCGTGTACTCGCCGCCGATGCCGGCGCCGGTGATGAAGCGGAACAGGCAGTAGCTCCCCACGCTCCACGAGAAGGCGGTGGCAGCGGTGGCGACGAGGTAGACCGCGAGCGTGATGAAGAAGAGCTTCTTTCGGCCGAGCCGGTCGGTGAGCCAGCCAAAGAACAGGGCACCCAGGACCGCGCCGAGCAGGTAGGCGCTGGAGGCGAGGCCGATGTCGGTGTTGGTGAAGCGCAGCGTCGGGCTCTCCTTCAGGGCGCCGGCGAGCGAGCCCGCGAGCGTCACCTCGAGCCCGTCGAGGATCCAGGTGATGCCGAGGGCCACGATGACGAGGTTGTGGAAGCGGCCCCAGGGCAGCCGGTCGAGCCGCGCCGGGATGTCGGTCTCGACGATACCGGGGGCGACGGCTCGGGCCGTGGGGCGGACGGCGATGGGGGCGGCGGCATTCACCTTGCGACAACGGCGGCGGCGCGAGCCGGTTCAACCGCCATTCGCGAAGGGAGAAGGCGCGCCAGGTGACACGATTCAGCCACACTCCCCGACAAAGCGGGCGGGCGCCGAGCGGGGGCGCTGGCCTTGAATGGCGAGCGTTGTTAAGAATCCGGCAAATCATAAGGGGTCATCAAGGATGCGGGTTCGCCCGATCGTCGGTTCAGGCGTCATCTCAAGCGTTGCCCTGGTGCTGCTCGCGGGCAGCGCCCTCGCGGCCGATCTCGGCAGCGGACCGGTCGCCTACGTTCCTCCGTCGCAGCCGGTGAGCTTCGTCTCCGAGCTGCGCATCGGCGTCTCGGCCCAGGACCCGTGGAGCCCCGAGAAGGGCTCGGCCAACGTCACGGGCGAGATTCTCTTCGCCAAGCCCTTCACGACGGCCGACCTGTTCACGAGCTACTTCGTCCCGCGCCCGCACCTTGGCGGCAGCCTCAACTTCCGCGGCGACACGAGCTTCGCCTACGCCGGCCTGACCTGGACGGTCGACATCACGCCGCGCTTCTTCGTCGAGGCGAGCTTCGGCGGCGCCGTCCACAACGGCAACACGGAGTCGAACCCGGCCTTCATCCCGCCGGACCGCAGCGCGCTCGGCTGCTCGCCGACGTTCCGCGAATCGGGCTCGATCGGCTACCGGCTGACCCCGAACTGGAGCGTGATGGCGACGATCGAGCACCTCTCGAACGCTGGCCTCTGCAGCCAGAACCGGGGCCTCACGAACGTCGGCGCGCGGCTCGGCTATACCTTCTGAAGACGCCGGGTGGTCGCGCTCAACCGCATCTACACCCGCACCGGCGACAAGGGCACGACCGGGCTCGCCAGCGGCGGGCGGCGCAAGAAGCACGATCCCAGGATCGAGGCCTACGGCACCGTCGACGAGACGAATTCCTGCATCGGACTCGCCCGCCTGCATACCGAGGGCGAGCTCGACGCGATGCTCGGGCGCATCCAGAACGAGCTGTTCGACCTCGGCGCCGACCTCGCGACCCCGGAAACCGGCGAGCCCCTCCCGTACGAGCCGCTGCGCATCGTCGAGGCCCAGGTCGAGCGGCTCGAGCGCGAGATCGACCGCCTCAACGGGGAGCTTTCGCCGCTCCGCTCCTTCGTCCTGCCCGGCGGCACGGCGGCGGCGGCGGCCCTCCATCTCGCCCGCACCGTGTGCCGGCGGGCCGAGCGCCTTGCCGTTGCCTTGTCGGAAAAGCCCGGCGAGACGGTGTCGCCGGCCGTCATAAAGTACCTCAACCGCCTCTCGGACTTCCTGTTCGTCGCCTCGCGCTACGTCAACGGCCGCGGCGCCGGCGACGTGCTCTGGGTGCCGGGGCAGACCCGGTCCGAGGCGTGAGCCGGCGCCACAACGCCTGAAGGGCCGCCAGGATGTTCCTCCCCCTCTACGACGGCGTCCCCCTCGTGCACCTGAAGGCGCCGCTCGTGACCCGCGCCCTCATCGGCGGCTGTGTCGTCGCCTGGCTCATGACCAGTCTCGGGATGCTGCCGGTCAGCGAGCAGACGGTCGCGGTCGGCTTCGGCGTGATCCCGGCCGTGCTGTTCGGGACCAAGACCCTGCCGGCGAGCCTGCATTTCGTGCCGGAGCCGCTGACCCTTGTGACGAGCATATTCCTGCACGGCTCGGTGCTGCACCTCGCCGGCAACATGCTGTTCCTGTGGGTGTTCGGCGACAACGTCGAGGACGGGATGGGGCACCGGCGCTTCCTCGTCTTCTTCCTCCTGTGCGGGGTCGCGGCCGGGCTCGCCCACGCCGCCATGATGCCGAGCTCCACGGTCCCGCTGATCGGCGCCTCGGGGGCGATCGCCGGCGTCGTCGCGGCCTACCTCATCCTCTACCCGCGGGTGAAGCTCTGGGCCCTGTTCTTCGGCCGCATCCCGCTCCACGTGCCGGCCATGTGGGCGATCGGGTTCTGGATCGTGCTGAACGTCCTCGGCGCCCTCATCGCCGAGGACGACAACATCGGCTGGTACGCCCATCTCGGCGGGCTCGCGGCCGGCGCGGCCCTCACGCCGATCCTGCGCCGCCGCTACGACCCGGTGCTGGCGCGCGTGGAGAAGACGCAAGTCCTCGGCTGACCGACCCGCCTTCCGTTGACATCCGCGGGGTGGCGTCGTTAGGTCCGGCCCTCGCAATTCGAGGGGGCCGGCGCTCCCGCCGCGGCGACGCCGCGCCGGCTCGAGCCGCCCGCCCTTTGGGACCGCGCTCATGAAGATCCTGGTGCCCGTCAAGCGGGTGGTCGACTTCAACGTCAAAATCCGGGTGAAGCCCGACGGCTCGGGCGTCGAGCTCGCCAACGTCAAGATGTCCATGAACCCCTTCGATGAGATCGCCGTCGAGGAGGCGATCCGGCTCAAGGAGCAGGGCAAGGCGACCGAGATCGTCGCGGTCTCGATCGGTCCGCAGCAGGCCCAGGAGACGATCCGCACGGCGCTTGCCATGGGGGCCGACCGCGGCATCCTGGTCAAGACCGATCAGCCGGTCGAGCCGCTCGGCGTCGCCAAGATCCTCAAGAAGATCGTCGAGGACGAGGGCCCCGGCCTCGTCATCATGGGCAAGCAGGCGATCGACGACGACTCGAACCAGACCGGCCAGATGCTCGCCGCCCTCCTCGGCTGGCCGCAGGGCACCTTCGCCTACAAGCTCACCGTCGGCGACGGCTCAATCGACGTGACCCGCGAGGTCGATGGCGGCCTCCAGACCGTCGGCCTCAAGCTCCCGGCGATCGTCACCACGGACCTGCGTCTCAACGAGCCGCGCTACGCCTCGCTGCCGAACATCATGAAGGCGAAGAAGAAGCCCCTCGCCGAGACGACGCCGGAGGCCCTCGGCGTCGACGTCGCGCAACGCCTTAAGGTCCTGAAGACCGTCGAGCCCGGCGGGCGCAAGGCCGGCGTCAAGGTTTCTTCGGTCGCCGAGCTCGTGCAGAAGCTGAAGGTCGAGGCCGGCGTGCTCTGAGCCGGCACAAGGATTTTAAGATGACCACCCTCCTCGTCGCCGAACACGACAACGCGCACCTGAGGGACGCGACCGCGAAGGCGCTCACTGCCGCAAGAGCGCTCGGCGCGCCCGTCCACGTCCTCGTCGCCGGATCGAACGCCCGCCCCGCCGCGGACGCCGCGGCGAAGCTCGAGGGTGTGGAAAAAGTGCTTCTCGCCGACGACCCCAAGTACGAGCACATGCTGGCGGAGCCGACCGCGGCCCTCGTCGCGTCCCTCGCCGGCCCCTATGAGGCGATCGTCGCCGCCGCGACCACGACGGGCAAGAACGTCATGCCGCGCGTCGCCGCCCTCCTCGACGTCATGCAGGTGTCGGACGTCATCAAGGTGGTGTCGCCGGACACCTTCGAGCGCCCGGTCTACGCCGGCAACGCGATCCAGACCGTGCAGGCGACGGACGGCAAGAAGGTCGTGACGGTCCGCACCGCCGCCTTCCAGCCGACCGGCGAGGGCGGCTCCGCCCCGATCGAGAGCGCGTCCGCGGCGGACGACCCCGGCGTCTCGACCTTCAAGGGCGAGGAGATCGCGAAGAACGACCGGCCGGAACTCACCTCCGCCCGCATCATCATCTCGGGCGGGCGCTCGCTCGGCTCCGCCGACGCCTTCAAGAAGGTCATCGAGCCCGTGGCCGACAAGCTCGGTGCCGCGATCGGCGCGTCACGCGCCGCGGTCGACGCCGGCTACGCCCCGAACGACTGGCAGGTCGGCCAGACCGGCAAGGTCGTGGCGCCGGACCTCTACATCGCGGTCGGCATTTCAGGCGCCATTCAGCACCTCGCCGGCATGAAGGACTCGAAGGTGATCGTCGCCATCAACAAGGACGAGGAGGCGCCGATCTTCCAGGTCGCCGACTACGGCCTCGTCGGCGACCTGTTCCAGATCCTGCCGGAGCTCGAGCAGGAACTCGCCAAGGCGCGAGGCTAGGGGGCCGGCGTGGGGGACGTGAGCACAGAGATCAAGACCGTCGGCGTGATCGGCGCCGGCCAGATGGGCAGCGGCATCGCCCAGGTCTGCGCGCAGGCCGGCCTCGACGTGCGCCTCAACGATGTCTCGGAGGAGAAGATCGAGGCCGCCCTCGCGACCATCAATGGGCATCTCACGCGCCACGTCGCGAAGGGTACGCTCTCCGACGCCGACCGCCAGGTTGCGCTCGCCCGCATCAAGCCGGCCCTGTCCTACGACGACTTCCACGAGTGCGACATCGTCATCGAGGCCGCGACCGAGAACGAGGCGGTGAAGAAGAAGATCTTCGACGCCCTCCACCCGGTGCTGCGCCCCGAGGTGATGATCGCCTCGAACACCTCCTCGATCTCGATCACGCGGCTTGCCGCCGCGACCGACCGGCCGGAGAAGTTCATCGGCATCCACTTCATGAACCCGGTGCCGGTGATGCAACTCGTCGAGCTCATCCGCGGCATCGCGACCGAGGAGCCGACCTTCCAGTCCGCCTGCGCCTTCATCAAGCGGCTCGGCAAGACCGCGACCGTGGCCGAGGACTTCCCGGCCTTTATCGTCAACCGCATCCTTTTGCCGATGATCAACGAGGCGATCTACGTCCTCTACGAGGGCGTCGGCTCGGTCGACTCGATCGACACCGCGATGCGGCTCGGCGCGAACCACCCGATGGGCCCGCTCCAGCTCGCCGACTTCATCGGCCTCGACACCTGCCTCTCGGTCATGCAGGTCCTGCACGAGGGTTTGGCCGACTCGAAGTACCGCCCCTGCCCGCTCCTGGTGAAATACGTCGAGGCCGGCTGGCTCGGGCGCAAGACCAAGCGCGGCTTCTACGACTACCGGGGCGAGCACCCGGTGCCGACGCGGTAGGGGTGAATCGCCAGCCCTCGCCCTACCAGCGCGCGGCGACTTCGACCGGCTTCCTGGCCAGCGTCGGTGGCAGGATGCGGGCAGAGCCCGGCAGCGCGGCTCCGCCGGCCATCTGCCATGCCGGGCCGCCGAGCGGCATCGGCGAGAACACCGACGGCTCGGCCTCGGCCGGCTGGACGAGGGCGGCGATGCTCGCCGTCGACTCGACCTCCCGGGCCGGCCGCCCGGTCGCCGGTCCCTTCGCTTCGGCGACCTGCGTCGGCGGCTTGCGGGCGGGCGTGATCACGATCTCGCGGCCCGCGAGCGCGAGCGCGAGCGCCTCCGGGCGGCTGACCATCCCGAGCGACGACGCCCCCGCCTGCGCGAGCGCACGGAAGGACGGATGCTGCCCGCCGTCCGCATAGGTCGTGCGCACGGCGGCGACGCCGTCCGCAACCAGCGCCGCGATGCGGGCCTCCTCCTCGGCGAGGCGCGCCTTCGCCCGCGCCTCCTTCGCCGGATCCCGCGACGGGCCGAACACGTAGCGGGCGGCGGCGACGCCGACGGCCGGCTCCTCGCCCGTCGCCTCGAACCGGTCCGAGCCCTCCTTGAGCTGGCGCCAGAAGGCGATGTTCGGATCGGACCTGTGCCGGGCCATGTTCTGCGCCGTCATCCGGAACGGATAGGCCTGGAACTGGAACGCCGGCTGCCCGCCGGCGAAGGCCTCGCGGGCGAGCGCGTAGATCTCCTCGATCTGCTGGTCGGTCATGGCATAGCAGCCCGCCGACGAGCAGATTCCGTGCACCATCAGGAACTTGCCAGTGGCCCCGTGTGCCCTGTCGTAGGCGTTCGGGAAGCCGATGTCGAAGGATAGGTGGTAGGCCGAGTTCGGGTTCATCTGCTGCGGGCCGACGGAATAGAACCCTTCCGGGGCTTGGCGGTCGCCCTGTCGCCGCTTCGGACCGAGCTGGCCCGACCAGCGGCAGATCGGATAGGTCTTGAGGTGGACGAAGCGTCCGTCTCGGGCCTTCTTCCAGACCTCGAGCTCCGCCTCCTTCTTGTAGGCGCGGATCAGGATCGGCGAGGACGGGGCCGTGCCGCGCGCGCCCATGAGGGCGAGCGTCGCCGCCGGGATCGGCGCCGCTTCCTTCGACCAGCCGGCCGCCGCTGCTTCGCGGCCGACAAGAACGGCGGCAACGAGCGCGGCGACGCGCCAAGCCGCGAGCTGTGACCAAAACCCCATCGCGTCTGAGCGCCCCTTCGAGAGCCGGGCGAAGATGCGCCCTTATGCTCTCCAAAAAGTTTATTGGCCGCGGATTGGGGCCGGAATGCGGAGGCGGGACCCGCCGTCCTGAGCCGACAGGCAGTTGCGCGGGCACAGGACTCGGCTTATATCCGACGCATGGGGACTGCGATCTCCCCACGAGGCGACACGCCTAAGCATCGCGTCCTGCTCTCTCACAAGGACGCATCATCATGTCGTCGCCCAACACCATCTCGTCCGAGAAGCTCGCCCGCCTGATCGGCCGGCCCGACTGTCCCGCGCTCGTCGACGTCTGCACGGAGGAGGACTTCGCCTGCGACCCGCGTCTCGTGCCGGGCGCCGTGCGCCGCTCCTTCAAGGACGTGGCCGAGTGGGCGCCTCAGTTCTCCGGCCGCTCCGCCGTCGTCATCTGCCAGAAGGGCCAGAAGCTGAGCCAAGGCGTCGCGGCTTGGCTCAGGCACGCCGGCGTCCCGGCCGATTCGCTCGAGGGCGGGGCCCTCGCCTGGGCCGCCGCGGGGCTCCCCATGGTGCCGGTCGACAAGCTGCCGCCGCGGGATGCCCGCGGCCGCACGGTCTGGGTCACGCGCGCGCGCCCGAAGGTCGACCGCATCGCCTGCCCCTGGCTCATCCGCCGCTTCGTCGATCCCGCCGCCGTGTTCCTGTTCGTGAATCCCTCCGAGGTGTTCGGGGTCGCGGAGCGCTTCAAGGCCACGCCCTTCGACGTGGAGGGGGAGGGGGTGTTCTGGAGCCACCGCGGCGAGAAGTGCACCTTCGATGTGATGGTCGAGGAGCTCGGGCTTGCGACCGAGCCGCTCGCGCGCCTCGCGACGATCGTGCGTGGCGCCGACACGGCCCGGATGGACCTCGCGCCGGAAGCCGCGGGGCTGCTCGCGGCGTCGCTCGGCCTGTCGCGCATGTACGCCGACGACCTCGCGCAGCTCGAGGCCGGGATGGGGCTCTACGACGCCTTCTACCGCTGGTGCCGCGACGCCGTGGACGAGACCCACAACTGGCCGGCCAAGGGACCCGCGAAGCCGGCGAAGGCCACCGCCCGCGCCGACCGCGTGCCGGCATGAGCGACGCTTCATCGGCAGTGATGGCTCCGCCACGTGACGCAGCCTCGCCTCCCGCCGCCGCTCCTTCGCACGGCATTCCCTTCAGGGAGGCCGTGCGGGTGTGGGCCCGTGTCGCGGCGCTCTCCTTCGGCGGGCCGGCCGGGCAGATCGCCGTCATGCACCGCATCCTCGTCGAGGAGAAGCGCTGGATCGGCGAGAACCGGTTCCTGCATGCGCTGAACTACTGCATGCTGCTGCCCGGCCCCGAGGCGCAGCAGCTTGCCGTCTACGTCGGGTGGCTCCTGCACAGGACGAAGGGCGGGCTCGTTGCCGGCACGCTCTTCGTGCTGCCGGGGCTCGTCGCCATCATGGCGCTGAGCCTGATCTACGCCGCCTGGGGCAAGGTCGGGACCGTGGCGGCGCTGTTCTTCGGGCTGAAGGCCGCCGTGCTCGCGGTGGTGCTGGAAGCGGTCGTGCGCGTGGGGAAGCGCGCGCTCAAGAACCGGGTCATGCTCGGCATCGCGGCGGCGGCCTTCGTGGCGATCTTCTTCCTCAAGGTCGAGTTCCCGCTGATCGTGCTCGCGGCCGGCCTGATCGGCTTCGTCGGGGGGAGGGCGGGGCACCCGGCCTTCCTCGTGGGTGGAGGCGGGCACGGGCCCGCCGGCGGGCGCGTCCTCGCCGACGTCGACTCGGCCCTCGGCGAGACGGTTCCCGCGCACGCGCGCCCGAGCACCGCGTGGTCGCTGCGCATCGGCGGCGTCTTCCTCGTCCTCTGGCTCGCGCCTGTCGCGGCGCTCCTCCTGTGGGCCGGGCCCGGCACCGTCTTTGCCGACATCGCCGTCTTCTTCTCCAAGATGGCCGTCGTCACCTTCGGCGGCGCCTACGCGGTGCTCGCCTACGTCGCCCAGGAGGCGGTCGAGACCTACCGCTGGCTTCAGCCCGGCGAGATGCTCGACGGCCTCGGCATGGCCGAGACCACCCCCGGCCCGCTCATCATGGTGACCCAGTTCGTCGGCTTCATGGGCGCGTTCCGGGCGCCGGGCAGCCTCAACCCCTACGTCGCCGGCGTGCTCGGCGGCCTCCTCACCACCTGGGTCACCTTCACCCCCTGCTTCCTGTGGATCTTCCTCGGCGCCCCCTACGTTGAGGCGCTGCGCGGCAACCGGGCGCTCTCGGCGGCGCTCGCCGTGATCACGGCGGCGGTCGTCGGCGTGATCCTCAACCTCGCGGTCTGGGTCGGCCTGCACGTGCTGTTCCGCAAGGTGGTGGAAGTGCGCTGGCTCCCGGGGCTCGCCCTCGACGTGCCGGTGCTGAGCAGCATCAATATTGCGTCCGCCGTCCTGACGCTCGCGGCCGTCGTCGCCATGTTCCGCTTCAAAGCCGGGATGATCCCGGTGCTGGCCGCCTGCTCGGCCGCCGGCGTCGTCTATTACCTCGCGACCGGCTCGGTCGGCTGACCGGGCCGTGGCCGCGGCGGGTCGTCGTCGAAGAGGTGTTCGAAAGTCATCATGTGGCAGTCCTGCGATGGCGTTGCGTGGTCCATGATGTCGCCGCGCAAGCCGTGGCGATGTTCGCAAGCGCACCTCTGTCGTTCCGGGGCCTCCGCGAAGCGAAGAGCCCGGAACTCACCGAGGGCCAAAAACCTCCGGGTCGTCCCGGACGCCTAAAGACGATCCGGACCCATAGCGCCGCGCGTGTGGCCCGGCTCTCTGCTTCGCTTTGGCCGGGATGATGGTGGAGGAGTGCGGAACGAACGTCCCGCCCTTCGGATTTCGATTCCGAGGGATGGTTCATGAAGCAGACTGCAAAGGCCCGAAAACCGGCCGGCCTCGACGCGCTCCCCGTGCCGGTCGGCACCGCGTCCATGGAGGCGAAGCTCGTCGACGCCTTGCCCGAGGAGAGCGGCTGGCAGTTCGAGCCGAAGTGGGACGGCTTCCGCTGCCTCGCCTTCCGGGCGGGCGGCGAGGTGGACCTGCGGGCGAAGTCAGGCAAGCCGCTGGGGCGCTACTTCCCCGAGGTCGTGGCGCGCCTGCGCGCGCTTCGCCCCGACCGCTTCGTCGTCGACGGCGAGCTTGCGATCCCGGAAGGGGACACCCTGTCCTTCGACGCCCTGCAGCTGCGCCTGCATCCGGCCGAGAGCCGCATCCGCAAGCTCTCGGTCGAGACGCCCGCGATCCTCATCCTCTTCGACTGCCTCATGACGCCGAACGGCGACGTGCTGCTCGACCGCCCTCTGATCGAGCGCCGGGCGGCGCTCGAAAAATTCTTTGCGGCGCTCGGCGAAGTGGAGGGCCTGAGGCTCTCGCCCTACACCCGCAAGGCGGCGGAGGCTCGAAAATGGCTCGAAAGGGCCGGCGGAGCCCTCGACGGGGTCGTGGCGAAGCGGCTCGACGGGCCTTACGTGCCGGGCGAGCGGGCGATGCTGAAGGTGAAGCGCCTGCGCACGGCGGACTGCGTCGTCGGCGGCTTCCGCTACGGGACCGACAGCGACCTCGTCGGCTCGCTCCTTCTCGGGCTCTATAACGACGAGGGCAAGCTCGACCATGTCGGCTTCACCTCGACCATCGCCAACGCCGAGCGCGCGGCCCTGACGAAGCGCCTGGAAAAGCTCAAAGGCGGCCCGGGCTTCACCGGCGACGCCCCAGGCGCCCCAAGCCGCTGGAGCACGGAGCGTTCGGCCGCGTGGGTGCCGCTGCGCCCTGAGCTCGTGGTCGAGGTCCGCTATGACCACGTCACCGGCGGCCGCTTCCGCCACGGCACGAAGCTCCTGCGCTGGCGTCCCGACAAGGCGCCCGAGCAGTGCACCTCCGAGCAGATGCATGAGGAGGCCCGCCCGTCTAAGCTCATCCGCGCAATTCTTTGAGCTTGGAGGCGCCCAGTGGCCAAGGCCGGCGAGATCGAGATCGGGGGCGTGCGCCTCACGAGCCCGGACAAGGTGCTCTATCCCGAGCAGGCCATCACCAAGCGCGCGCTCGCCGAGTACTATCTCGCCGTCGCCCCCGCCATGCTGCCCCACGTGGCGCGCCGGCCGATCACCCTGGTGCGCTGCCCGACCGGGCGCCAGAAGAAGTGCTTCTACCAGCGCCATGCGGGCTCGGGCGTGCCTTCCGAGCTCGGAGAGGTCGACATCCCGGGCTTCGAGGAATCCGGCGCCTATCTCTACATCAAGGATGCGAAGGGGCTTGTCGCGCTCGTGCAGATGGGCGTTCTCGAGGTCCACCCCTGGGGCGCGCGCATCGACCGGCCCGACCGCCCGGACCGGATCATCTTCGACCTCGACCCCGGCGAGGGCCTCGGCTTCCCGGACGTGGCCGAGGCGGCCCTCGAGGTGCGGGCCTTTCTCGCAGATTTGGGCCTCGAAAGCTTCCCGAAGACCACCGGCGGCAAGGGTGTCCACGTCGTCGTGCCGATCAACCGGCGCTGCGACTACACGAAGGCCAAGGCCTTCGCCAAGGCGGCGGCCGAGGCGCTCGCGGCGCGGACGCCGACGCGCTATCTCACCCGCGTCTCGAAGGCCGAGAGGCGCGGCCGCATCTTCATCGATTATCTCCGCAACGACGCCACCGCGACGGCGGTCGCCCCCTATTCGACCCGCTCCCGCGCGGGCGCCCCCGTCGCGACGCCGCTGACCTGGGAGGAGCTGACGCCCACCCTTGACCCGGCGGCGCTCAACGTCGAAACGGTGCCGGGGCGGCTCCAAAGAATCGGCGGCGACCCGTGGCGGGAGATGGGCAAGGTCCGGCAGGGGCTGCCGGCCTCGTTCCCGGCGTGAGATTCAGGCGCGGCTCCGCGGCGCAGCCTTCCCTAGTTCGTCTTGGCCTTCGCCTCGGCGTTCATCTTCTTGAGGAAGGCAGAGGGCGGGATGCTCCACTTCTTCTCCAGCTCGATGATGCGGCCCGAACGGTGCCAGTCCTCGATCTGCTTTGCCACGAACTGCCCCCACGGCCCGTCGCGCTCATCGAGCTTCACGGCGATGCCCCAGGGCTCCTCGAGGATCGTCTCAAGGGGCATCTCGTAGTCTCTCCACTTGGCGTCCGCGAGGCGCTCCGCGAAGGCGGTGTCGTCGTAGACCCAGCCGATGCAGTTGCCCTGGAGGAGCGCGGTCTCGGCCTCGGTCTGGCCCTTGAAGGCGACGATGTCGGCGCCGTACTTCTCGGCCACCGGCTTGTTGTACCAGGCGCCCTGGATGCCGCAGACCTTCTGGCCCTTGAGCTGCTCCCAGCTCTTCAGGGCGGCTTTCTTGCTTGCCAGCACGTTGACGCCGGAGGCGTAGTAGAGCGGCTCGAGGATGCCGACGACTTGCCGGCGGTCGGGCTTGTCGTTCATGGTCGCGATCATGAGGTCGATCTTGCCCTGCTGCAGGAACTGCATGCGGTTCGAAGAGACCACCGGCTCGAGCTCGAGCCTGACCCCGAGCTTGTCGGCGACCTCCCGGGCGAGGTCGGGCTCGAACCCGACGATCGCGCCCGACGGGTCGCGGAAGCCGAACGGCTTGTAGTCGGCCTTGGTGCCGACGACGAGCACGCCGCGCTGCTTGATCTTGTCGAGCGTCTGGGCGGCAGCGAGGCCCGCCGCGAGGACGGCGCCGGCGAGCACGAGGCCTGCCCCAAGAATCCGTTTCAGCATGGGTCTCTCCGTGGTTCCGGGCCGCTCCCGGCCGGCGATGGCGAGGAGGCTATCCGAGCGTGGCCGCATGTCAAAGGGGCGTGCAGGATGAGCGTGCCGGCAGGTGCGGCGAGAGGAGAAGAGTGGAGAAGCACGCCGTTGCCCGAAGGCGGCTCTGCCCATATGGAGGGCGGCCCGCCCGATCCGGCGGCACGAATGAAGGTAAAGACCGAAAAACCGCCATGGCCGAAGCCGCCGCACAGCCTGCCCGCGATGTCCGCGTCGTGTCGCTGATCGGGCTCGCCCATGGATCGAGCCATTTCTTCCAGCTCGCGCTGCCGCCCCTGTTCCCGCTGGTCAAGGACGCGCTCGGGGTCAGCTACACCGAGCTCGGCCTCGTCATGGCGGTGTTCTTCACCGTGTCGGGCTTCTCGCAGGTGGCGGCGGGTTTCGTGGTCGACCGCTTCGGCCCGCAAAGGATTCTCCCCATTGGAATCGCGCTGTTCGGCCTCGCGACCGCGGCGGCGGGTTTCTCGCACGGCTTCTGGAGCCTGATGCCCTTCGCGGTGTTGGCGGGCCTCGGCAACAGCGTGTTCCATCCCGCCGACTACGCCGTGCTCTCGGCCCGGGTGACGCCGTCCCGGATGGCGCGGGCCTACAGCGTCCACACGGTCATGGGAACGCTCGGCTGGGCGGCGGCGCCGGTGACGATGATCGGCCTCGCCTCGCGCTTCGGCTGGCGCGCGGCGCTGATCGGCGCAGGCCTTGCCGGCATCGCCTTCGCGGCGCTGATCGTGCTGGAGCACCGGCAGCTCAGGGCGGACGTCCACCGCCCGGCCGACATGGCGCCGAACGACTGGCGTCTCCTCATGACCGCGCCGATCCTCTCCTGCTTCCTCTACTTCGCCCTGCTCTCCGTGGCGCAGGGCGGCACCCAGAACTTCCTGCCGACGCTGCTGCCGCTCGTCCAGGACATCACCTATGGGCTCGCCGCCTCGGCGACGACGCTGTACCTGATCGGCAGCGCGGCGGGCGCGCTCGCCGGCGGGATCGTGGCGGATCTCACGCCGAACCATGCCCGCGTCGTCGGTGCGGGCCTCGCCGGCGCCGGCATCGCGACGCTGGTCCTCGGCTACGCCGCCCTTCCCCACGCCGTCGTGTTCGGCGCCGTCGCGCTGACGGGCTTCCTCACCGGCGCGACCACGCCGTCGCGCGACATGCTGGTGCGCGCCGCGACGCCGCGGGGCGCGACCGGCAAGGTGTTCGGGTTCGTCTATTCGGGCCTCGACCTCGGCTCGGTCCTGGCCCCGCTGATGATCGGCGTCATGCTCGACCATCATCTGGCGCGGGCGACCTTCGCCGTCATGGCGGGCGCGCTCGTCCTGACGATCGCGAGCGCGTTCCTGGTCCGGCGCCAGGGCGCGCCGGCGGCTGTCGCGCACGCGGGCTGAGCCGGGCCTATCCCCGCATCCGAAGATAGCTCCGATTCCAGGCCGGGCCGATCAGGACCTCGTTGATGCACACCCGCTTCGGGCGCGTGGCGAGGTAGAGGATCAGGTCGCCGAGGTCCTCGGGCTGCAGCATGCGGGCGCGGTCCTCGGCGGTGACCGGCACCGGGCGCTGGTCGAGGATCGGGGTCGCGACCTCGCCCGGGCAGATCACGGACGAGCGGATGCCGTGGTCGAACTCCTCGATGTTGATAGTATGGCTCATGGCGACGACCGCGTGCTTCGCGGCCGTGTAGGCCGGCCCGCTCATGGGACTGACGAAGCGCCCGGCCCATGACGCGGTGTGGATCAGGATTCCCTCCCCTTGCGCCCGCATCAGCGGCAGCACCGCCGCGGCGACGTAGAAGGCGCTCGACAGATTGCCGTCGAGCACGGTGTCGATGCGCTCGGGGTTCAGGTCCGCCCAGCGGCGCTCGCGGATGTTCACGCCGGCGTTGTTCACGAGCACGTCGAGGCGCCCCAAGCCGCCGCGGATCGCCGCCACGATGCGGTCCACAAGGACCGGCTCGGTCAGGTCCCCGGGCTCGATGGTCGCGCGGCCGCCGGCGGACTCGATCCGCGATGCGACCCGCCGCAGCGGCTCCGCGCGCCGCCCGGTGAGGACGACCGTCGCGCCCGCTCCCGCGAGCGCGAGCGCCGCCGCCTCGCCGATTCCCGTCCCGGCGCCGGTCACCCACGCTGCCTTGCCTTCGAGGCTTGCCATGCCGCTCTCCTTGCCCCGTCAGCTCCGCAGCGCCGGGATGTCGCGGTAGAGGTCGAGCGCCTCCGGGTTCGCGAGCGCCTCGACGTTCTTGACCTCGCGCCCGTGGACGATGTCGCGAACCGCGATCTCGGTGATCTTGCCGGACTTGGTGCGCGGGATGTCGGCGATCTGCACGATCCGGGCCGGGACATGGCGGGGCGACGCCCCGGTGCGGATCTTCGCCTTGATCGCCGCCGTGAGCCCGTCGTCGAGGGTCACGCCGTCGCGCAGGCGCACGAACAGCACGATGCGGACGTCGTTGTCCCATTCCTGCCCGATCGCGAGGGCCTCGACGACCTCCGGGATCTGCTCGACCTGGGCATAGATCTCGGCCGTGCCGATGCGCACGCCGCCCGGGTTGAGGGTCGCGTCGGAGCGGCCGTGGATGACGATGCCGCCATGCTCCGTCCATTCGGCGAAGTCGCCGTGGTGCCACACGCCGGGGAAGCGCTCGAAATAGGCCGCCCGGTACTTGCGGCCGTCCGGATCGTTCCAGAACTTCACCGGCATCGACGGGAAAGCCCGGGTGCAGACGAGCTCGCCCTTCTCCTGCCGGACGGGCTTCCCGTCCTCGCTCCACACGTCGACCGCGAGCCCGAGCCCCGGCGCCTGGATCTCGCCGCGCCACACCGGGCCGGTCGGGTCGCCGAGGACGAAGCAGGACACGATGTCGGTCCCGCCCGAGATCGAGGCGAGGTGGATGTCGGGCTTCACCGCCTCGTAGACGTAGTCGAAGCTCGACGGGGCGAGCGGCGAGCCGGTCGAGGTCATGAGCCTGACCGACGAGAGGTCGTGCGTGTCGCGCGGCCGCAGGCCCTCCTTCTGGCAGGCGTCGATGTACTTCGCGGAGGTGCCGAAGAGCGTCATGCCCTCGGCCTCGGCGTAGTCGAACAGCACGGTCGCCTTCGGGTGGAAGGGCGAGCCGTCGAAGAGGAGGAGCGTCGCCTCGCTGGCGAGCGCCGAGACCAGCCAGTTCCACATCATCCAGCCGCAGGTCGTGAAGTAGAACACCCGGTCGCCCGGGCGCACGTCCGACTGCAGGCGGTGCTCCTTGAGGTGCTGCAGCAGCGTGCCGCCGGCGCCGTGCACGATGCACTTCGGCACGCCCGTCGTGCCCGACGAGAACACGATGTAGAGCGGGTGGTTGAACGGCAGGCGCTCGAAGCGGACCGGCTTCGCGGCGAAGCGCTCGATCGCCTTCGGCAGCGGGACCGCGTTCGGCAGCCCGCCCGCGACCTCGCCGGCGATGCCGAGATAGGGCACGATCAGCGTGCTCTTCACGGTCGGCAGCGCCGGCACGATCTCCTTCAGCTTATCCGCGATCTCGATGCGCTTGCCGGCGTACCAGTAGCCGTCGCAGGCGACGAGCACGGTCGGCTCGATCTGGCCGAAGCGGTCGAGCACGCCCCGCACGCCGAAGTCCGGCGAGCAGGACGACCAGGTCGCGCCGAGCGCCGTCGTCGCGAGCATCGCCGCGACCGTCTCGGCCATGTTCGGCATCATGGCGGCGACCCGGCTGCCGACGGTGACGCCCTGGCTCGAGAGCCACTGCTGGAGGCGCGAGACGAGGGCGTGGAGCTCGGCCCAGGTCAGGCGCGTCTCGAGCTTGTCCTCGCCCCGGAAGACGATCGCCTCGCCGTCGTCGTCGCGGCGCAGGAGGTTCTCGGCGAAGTTCAGCCGCGCGTCCGGGAAGAACTCGGCCCCCGGCATGCGGTCGTCGACGAGGATGCGCGCGCCCTTCTCGCCGACGACGCCGAACTCGTCCCACACCGCCGACCAGAAGGCCTCGCGGTCGTCGACGCTGAACCGGTGCAGCGCCGCGTAGTCGCCGAGCTCGACGCCGGCCCTGTCGCCGAGCGCGCGCATGAACCACACGAGGTTCGTCGCGGTAACGCGCTCGGGCGAAGGCCGCCAGAGCGGCCGGTCCATGGTCTGATCCAGCGTCGCGGACGGCATGGCTCTCCTCCTCAGGCGGCGCGGGCGGCGCCGGCCGGCCTGAGCCTGAGGAGCCGGCGCGCCTCGGCCGGGGTCGCCGGCCGCCGGCCGGCCTTCGCGATCGCCTCCGCGGCGAGGCCGACGAGCTCGGCGTTGCTCCTCGCCAGCCGGTCCTTCGCGATGCGGATGTTGTCCTCGAGCCCGGTGCGCACCGCGTCCGCCCCGCGGGCAAGCGCCCATCCCATCACCTCGGACTGGTGGCGGCCGATGCCGGCGGCGGTCCAGGTCGCCTGCGGCAGCACGCGCTTGAGCTCGCCGAGCAGGATGTCGAGGAGGTGCTCCTCGGCCGGCAGCGCGTTCTTCACCCCCATGACGAACTGCACGTGCGGCGCGGCGTCCATCAGGCCGGCGTCCACGAGACGGCGCGCGCCGTGCAGGTGCGACAGGTCGAAGATCTCGATCTCGGGCAGGACGCCGAACTCCCGCATCTTCGCGGCGAGGTCCTCCACGAAGGCGGCGGAGTTCTCGTACACAATGGTCGGGAAATTGACCGAGCCGGTCGAGAGCGAGGCCATGTCGGGGCGCAGGTACAGCGAGCTGCCGCGCTGCGAGGGATCGCGCCCGCGCCCGCCGGTCGAGAACTGCACGATCATCCCGGGGCAGTGCTTCTCGACGCCTTCCTTCACGGCCGCGAAGCGGGCCGGATCCGAGGAAGGGGTCTCGTCGTCGTTGCGCACGTGGATGTGCACGAGCGAGGCGCCGGCCTCGTAAGCCTCGTGGGTGGACTCGACCTGCTCGGCGGGCGTGGTCGGGACGGCGGGATTGTCCTTCTTGCGCGGCACCGACCCGGTGATGGCGACGGCAATGACGACGGGCTCCATGGCGCTTCCCTCAAAGGCTCGGACGGCCGGGAACACCTCTCTGGCTCGCCTTGGATGCGGATGTCAAAGGCATGGCTCACCTCGGCGCGGCGCATCCGCAGGCGCAGGGGAGAGCGCCGCCTCCTCGGCGCGGTGGCAGGCGGAGCGGCGGCCGGGGCCGAGCGGGCGCAGGTCGGGGCGCTCGATCCGGCAGCGCTCGATCATGAGAGGGCAGCGCGGATGGAAGGCGCAGGCCCTCGGCGGATCGAGCGGCGAGGGGATCTCGCCGGCGATGGGCCGGAACGCCGCCCTCCCGCCATCGAGCCGCGGCACCGCCTCCATGAGGGCCCTGGTGTAGGGGTGCGCGGGCGCCGCGTAGACCACCTCGGTCGGCCCGGCCTCGACGATGCGCCCGAGATACATCACGGCGATGCGGTCGCAGAGGTGCCGGACGATGCCGAGGTCGTGCGAGATGAACAGCATGGTGAGGCCGAGCTCCCGGCGCAGGCGCAGGAACAGGTTGACGATCTGGGCCTGGATCGACACGTCGAGGGACGCCACCGGCTCGTCGCAGACGAGCACGTCAGGGTTCATGGCGAGCGCGCGGGCGATGGCGACCCGCTGGCGCTGCCCGCCCGAGAACTGGTGCGGGTAGCGGCCCGTAAAGTCGGGATCGAGCCCGACGGTCTCGAGCCAGCGCCGGGCGAAGCCCTTCTGCTCGCCCGGCTTCACGAGGCCGTGGGCGAGGGGGCCTTCCAGGATCGCGTCGCCGATGCGCATGCGCGGGTCGAGGGATGCGAAGGGGTCCTGGAACACGGTCTGGACCCGCGTCGTGACCTTGCGACCGCGCCTCATGACCGGTGCGCCGTCGAGGCGCACCGCGCCTTCGCTCGGCTCGAGGATGCCGGCGATCACCCGGCCGAGGGTCGACTTGCCGCAGCCCGATTCGCCGACGAGCCCGAGGGTCTCGCCGCGGTCGATCGTAAGCGAGACGTCGCTCACCGCCTGCACGGCCCGGGTCTCGACCGCGCCGCCGAGCCGGGCCGCGATACGGTCGCCGAGGCCGAGCTGCGGCGCGAAGCGCTTCGACACGCCCTCGACGGCAAGGAACCCGCTCACGCGGCTTCCGCCGGGGTGAGGACCAGGGGGTGGTGGCAGCGGGCCCGCCGGACCGCGTCGCCGGTCGGCTCCGGCATGGCGAGGCAGGCGGCACTCGCCCGCGGGCAGCGCGGACGGAACGGGCAGCCCTCGGGCGCGCCGAGCAGCGACGGCGTCTGGCCCGGGATCTGGGCGAGCTCCCGCCCCGGCTCCGCTCGCGACGGCAGGGAGTCGAGGAGGCCGCGGGTGTAGGGATGGCGCGGCGCCGTCAGCACCGCCGCGGTCGGCCCCTCCTCGACGATCTTTCCTGCGTACATGACTGCAATGCGGTGCGAGAGCGCCGAGACGACGGCGAGATCGTGCGAGATCCAGATCAAGGCCGTGCCGAAGTCGGCGACGAGCCCCTGCATCTCCGAAAGAATCTGGGCCTGGATCGAGACGTCGAGGGCCGTCGTCGGCTCGTCGGCGACGATGACGGCGGGCCGGTGCAGGAGCGCGATGGCAATCGCGACCCGCTGGCGCATGCCGCCGGAGAACTGGTGCGGATAGGCGTCGAGCCGGCGCTCCGGGTCGGGCAGCCCGACCGTCGCCAGCAACGCCGCCGAGCGCGCCCGCGCAGCCTTCGCCGAGACCCGCTCGTGCGCGACGATCGCGAGCCGCATCTGCTCGGCGATGGTCAGCACCGGGTTCAGCGTCATCATCGGGTCTTGGAACACCATGGCGATGCGCCGGCCGCGAAGGCGGCGCAGCTCATGGTTCGGCAGCCCGACGAGCTCGCGGCCTTCCAGCCTGATGGAGCCGGAGACGATTTTCCCGGGCGCGTCGACGAGGCCGAGGAGCGAGAACCCGGTGACGCTCTTGCCCGATCCCGACTCGCCGACGAGGCCCAGCACCTCGCCGGGCGCGAGGGCGAACGAGACCCCGTCCGCCGCCTTCACCACCCCGGCGCGGGTGAAGAAGTGCGTCGCGAGGTTCTCGACCGCGAGGACGGGCGCGGCCGTCACCGCCTGAGCCTCGGGTTGAGCTGGTCGCGGATGCGGTCGCCGACGAGGTTGATGGCGATGATGATGATGATGAGGGCGAGGCCGGGATAGATCGAGATCCAGGTGCGCCCGCTCATCATGTAGGGGAAGCCGTTGGCGATGAGCATGCCGAGCGACGGCTCGGTCGGCGGCAGGCCGAGGCCCAGGAAGGAGAGCGTCGCCTCCAAGGAGATGGCGTTCGCGACCTGCACGGTCGCGACGACGATGAGCGGCGGCGCCGCGTTCGGCAAAAGATGGCGGAATACGATGCGGGCGCCTGAGAGCGGCGTCGCGGCGGCGGCCTCGATGTAGTCCTTGCGGCGCTCGGCGGCGGCGGCGCCGAAGGCTGTGCGGGCGAAGTAGGCGTACTGGGCCGCGACGAGGGCAGCGGTGAGCTGCGTCTTGCCCTGCCCGAGGAGCGCCGCGAGCACGAGGGCCAGAAGAATCGCCGGGAAGGAGAGCTGGAGGTCGACGAGGCGCATGATCAGCGCCTCGATTCGCCCGCCGGCATGGGCCGCGACGATGCCGAGCATCGCGCCGGTGATCAGAGCGATCGCGCCGGCGACGAGGCCCATCTGCAGCGAGATGCGAAGCCCGTAGAGGATCGCGGAATAGAGATCGCGCCCCTGCGCGTCGGTGCCGAGGACATGGGTGTAGCCCTCCGATCCGACGAAGCCCGGCGGGCGGCGCGCGTCGGCGAGCGGCAGGTTCGCGAGATCGTAGGGATCCTGCGGCGTAATCAGCGGAGCGAAGACCGCCGCGAGCACGATCGCCACGACGACGGCGAGCGCCGCGACCGCGATCCGGCTCTCGCGGAACTCGGACCAGAAGGCCGAGAGCGCCTCCGCGCTCACGCCACCCCCCGGCGCAGGCGCGGGTCGAGGAGGGCGTAGACGAGGTCGACCACGAGGTTGATGGTGACGAACAGGACCGCGATGAGGATCAGGTAGGCGACCATCACGGGGCGGTCGAGCTGGGCGATCGAGTCGATGATGAGCTTGCCGACGCCGGGCCATGAAAAAATCGTCTCGGTCACGACCGCGAAGGCGAGCGTCGAGCCGAACTCGAGGCCGAGCACGGTCACGATCGGGATCGCGATGAGCTTCAGGACGTGCCGGCGCAGGATCGTCCATTCCGACAGCCCGGCCGCGCGGGCGAACTTGATGGTGTCGGTCAGCATGATCTCGCGGGTCCCGGAGCGGGCGAGCCGGATCATCATGGCGAGCTTGAACAGGGCAAGGTTCAGGGCCGGCAGAAGCAAGTGCTTCCAGCCGTCGAGGGTCAGGACGCTCCACTCGACGCCGAGGAAGCTGCGGGTCGGGCCGCGGCTCCCGGCCGGCAGCCAGCCGAGGTGCACGGCGAAGACGAGGATCAGGATCAGCCCGACCCAGAAGGTCGGCACCGAGAAGCCGAGGATCGACACCGCCATGACGGCCTTGGCGGCCGGGCTCTCCGGCCGGTAGCCCGCCCAGATGCCGAGCGGCACGCCGACGAGGAGCGCGCCGATCACGGCCACGAGCGTCAGCTCGAGGGTCGCCGGCAGGCGCTGCCCGATGAGCTGCAGCACCGGCATCCCGAACACGAAGGAGCGTCCGAGATCGCCGCGGAAGAGGTTGCCGAGGAAGGTGAAATACTGCTCGTGGAGCGGCCGGTCGAGGCCGTAGCGGGCAATGGTCTGCGCGCGGATGTCCTGCGTGGCGTCGGGCGAGATCAGCACGTCGATGGGATTTCCGACAGCATAGACGCCGACGAACACGAGCGCCGACATCGCCGCCATGACGCCGACCGCCTGCAGGACCCGCTGGAGGATGAAGCCGAGCATGGGAGAGTCATAGCACGCGGGTCCGGGCGGGCTACGGCCCGCAACTCGGCAGTTGAGGAACCGGGCTGTCCGCTCTTAGAGTGTCCGCATGCACAAGCCGGGAGAGGACCTCATGCGATTCCAGCAGCACCTGCGCCGCCTCGCCCTCGCGGCGGCGGCCTCGGCCCTCTTCTGCGGCGCGGCCGTCGCCCAGACGCTGACCATCGGCGTGCGGGCCGGCCCCGAGTCGATCGATCCGCACTACACCGCGACCGGCACGCACGCTGAGGCGCTGAAGCACGTCTTCGACACCCTCGTGTGGTCCGGCGACAAGCTCCAGCTCGAGCCGGGGCTCGCGACCTCGTGGAAGGTCGTCGACCCGACCACCTGGGAGTTCAAGCTCCGCGAGGGCGTGAAATTCCACGACGGCTCCGATTTCACGGCGGACGACGTGAAGGCCTCGATCGAGCGCATCCCCGTGGTCTCGGGGCCGAACCCGACCATGATCTACGTGCGCCGGGTCAAGGAGGTGAAGGTCGTCGACCCGCACACCGTGCACGTCGTCACCGACGGCCCGGCCCCGACGCTGCCGAACGACTTCATCCGCCTGTTCATCGTCTCGGCCAAGGCCGCCGAGGGCCTGACCAAGGAAACCGCGAACGCCGCCTTCAACTCCGGCAAGGCTGCGGTCGGCACCGGCCCGTTCAAGTTCGTGTCCTGGACCCCGAAGGAGGAGCTGGTGCTCGAGCGCTTCGACCAGCACTGGCGCGGCCCTTCGCCGTGGCAGAAGGTCGTGCGCAAGGAGATCCCGAACGACTCCGCCCGCGTCGCCCAGCTCAAGGCCGGGCAGGTCGACATGATCGTGCGCGTGCCGGCCGCCGACGTGCCGACCCTCGAGAAGGACCCGAAGCTCAAGATCGTGAAGGTCGACACCCCTTACGTCTTCAACATCGAGTTCGACTTCCGGGACAAGCCGCCGCAGGTCTCAGGGAAAGACGGTTCGCCCCTGCCCCAGAACCCGTTCAAGGACCCCCGTGTGCGCGAGGCCGTCGATCTTTCGATCGACCGGCCGGCGCTGGCCGAGGTCTCGATGGAAGGGCTCGGCAAGCCGGTGAACCAGATGGTGACGCCCGGCATCTTCGGCTACAACGAGAAGCTCCCCGATCTCAAACCGAACGTCCAGCGGGCGCGCCAGCTCCTCGCCGAGGCCGGCTACCCGAACGGCTTCAAGGTCACCCTCAACTTCACCAACGACCGCCTGCCCGGCGACCGCGCCGTCGGCACCTCGCTCGCCCAGATGATGGCCCGCATCGGCCTCGACGT
>DASVPW010000061.1:0-10000 GCA_036389455.1 Beijerinckiaceae bacterium | reverse complement strand
TGAGGGCGCCGCCCACCGCCGCGAGCTTCTCGTCCGCGGCGCGGGCGCGGGCGATGCCGTAGTTGCAGAGCGCCGCCGCGACGTCGGCGAGCTCGAAGGCGCCGTCCTCGGCGGGTTTGAGCACCCCGGCCGATTCGAGCGCCTCGAGGAGCTCGGGCGTCAGGCCGAAGGCCTTGCACACCCCCTCGCGGGTCATCTTGAGATGGGCGACGGACGGTCCGATGGCGCGCTCCTCCGGTGTCCCGGCAGAATGACACAGCTTCGCCGGATGGGCGAGCCGGCCCCCTTCGGGGAAGCTGTGCGCCCGGCGCATGAAAAAGACCGCCGAGGCGGCCTTTTCCGGTAGGTTTCTTAAGGCGTCGCCGCCGGTCAGCGTCCTTGCGTGAACGCCGAGCGCAGCGGCCGCGCGGCCTCGCCCATCAGGCGCCCGGCCGTCTCGGCGAGGTCCTTCCACTGGGCCGCGGTGGTCTCGTAGGCCTCGCGAAACCCGTGCGTCTGGACACGGATCGCCTCCGAGAGCGAGCCGGCGCCGAGCGTCGAGCGCCA
Source organism: Beijerinckiaceae bacterium (assembly GCA_036389455.1). GTDB lineage: Bacteria > Pseudomonadota > Alphaproteobacteria > Rhizobiales > Beijerinckiaceae > JAJKJG01. The sequence goes on along the minus strand of DASVPW010000061.1, from coordinate 9,454 downwards.
CAGGTCGAGCGTGGCGTCGTTCTGGGCCCGGATCAGGTCGAGGACCTTGCCGTTGAACTCGACGAAGCCGCGCGTCGTCGCCGTGGTGGTGTCCGCGACCGCCTGCCGGAAGGTGTCGCCGGTCTCCCGGGCGCGCGCATAGGCGGCGCGGGCCTGGTCGGCGCCGGCCTCGAGGGCCGCCGCGAGCGGGGCGACCGCTTGCTCCGGGCTCGAGGTCACGCCGCCCCGCAGCGCGCCCGCCGGCTCGGCGACAGGCTTCGGCGCGGCGGCCTGTGCGGGCTTCGCAGTGGTCTCCGCGGCCTTCTTGGGCTCGGCGGTCGCGACGCTCGCCACGGCCGAGATCGCCTCGGCGGCCTTGCGCGCCACGCTCGCCGGGGCGGTCGGGGCCGGGACGCTGCGCGGATCCGGCGACTTGGCGGCGGCCTTCGCCGACGCGCCGACGGCCTTGGCCACGGCCCGCCGCGCGGGCTTCCTGGCCTTCGCCGGCGCTTTCGCGCCGGCCGTCCCGTTGGTCTTCTCGTTCTTCATCAAAAGTCTCCGTCAGCCTGTCGTTGCTACTTCTTCCCGCCCGATGCGCCCGGACCGGCCTGCTTTGCCGCCGACTGCGCCATCGCGCCGAACTCCTTCATCTGGTTCTGCATGGCGGCGAACTGGGAGCGCGCGAACTCGGCCTGGATCTGCATCGCCTCCTGCACGTCCTTCGCCCGGACGAGCCGCTGGGCAAGCTCAAAGGCCGCCGCGATGTTCTGCTCCGCGTAGGAGAAGGTCTTGCGCGCGACTTCCTTGCCGCTCGACTGCACCGTCTCGGCGGAGCTTTCCAGCGTGTCGGCGGTCTTGCGCGCGGCGCCCAGGAACCCGTCGATCGCCTTGCGGGCCTGCTCGACGCTCTTCTCGGCGAACTCCCGCATCTCCGGGGGGACTTCGTAGGGAATCTTCGGCGTTTCCATCATGCTCTCCTTGGCGCAGTCGTCTCTTGGGCCAGTCGTTGTGCACTGCAATATAGGCATTGTGCAGTGCGAAAGCAACACCGCGCCCGCAGGCATTAAGGTTGACGGCAGGTAAACGGGCGCTTGGCCTCATCTGGTGCCGGTGCGGGCTTCGTTCAAAGGCTCGAAACGGTTTATTAAGATCCCGCCCCGGGCTCCCCTCCCCCCCGAGTCGCGACGGCAGGAGCCGCGCCGAACCGATGACCGATGTGCGCAGCCAAGTCGAAGCCGCGATCGCGGACCTCGCCGCCGACCCTGCGCTCGCGCCCCTGGTCCGGCCGGAGGCGGCGCTCCTGGTCGCCGACCTCGGCGGGGAGCGGCTGCTGTGGGCTTCGCCCGCCGCCGCGTCCCTGCGCGACGCCCTCGTGGCCGACGGGGACGGCGGGCTCGACCCCGCCCTCCCGCTCGTGCGCCGCCTGCGCGGCTTGGCCCAGGGGCTTTCGCAAGGCGTTCGCCTCGAGCGCGTCCGCCTCGCCCCGAACGCCCTCGCGCCCCTCGTGACCTGCGGCTTTCGCCGGCTCGCGCTCCCGTCCGGGGAGGAGGCGCTGCTGATCGTTGTGGCCGAGCCTCTCCCCGCGATGCTCCCTCGCCGGAAAGCCGGCCTCGTCCCGGCCGGACGCGCGAGCCGGGATCGGGATACGGAGGACCGCGACCCGGAGGCCGAAGCGCTCTCCGCGCCCGCTGCCGGGGAGGCGCCGGCGGGCGCGGTCCAGGCAAGCCCGCCGCCGAGCGGCGGCACGGTCCGGTTCCTCTGGCATGCGGACGCGGAAGGGCGCTTCACGTCCGTCTCCGATGCGCTCGCCGCGGTCGTCGGGCCGGCGGCGGCGGACGTCGTCGGGAAGCGCTGGGACGAGATCGCGGGCCGTCTCGTGGCGGACCCGGCCGGGTCCGTGTCGCGGGCCTTCGCCGAGGCCGAGACCTGGACCGGCCGCGTCGTCGAGTGGCGCGCCAGCGAGACCGGCGCAGTTCCGGTCGACCTCGCCGGAATGCCGGTGTTCGGACGGGACGGCCGCCTCCTCGGCTTCCGCGGCTTCGGCCTCTGCCGGACCGGCGAGGTCCGGACCCGCCCAGGGCCGGGGGCTTTCCAGAACCTGGATCCGCTCGGCCGGACGGACGAACCCGCGCCTGCCGCGGCCGCACCCGAAACGCAAGCCGCCTCGGGGCCGGCCTCGCCCCAGCCGGACGCGGGAGCGCCCGCCCCAGCCCCGGACGAGCCGCCGCCCGGCCCACCGGACGGGACGGGCTCGTTCGCCGGCCTCCACGGCTCGGTCGCCGGCCGCTTCGACGAGCCCCGCATTCCCCTGCGGGTCGAGGGCGACCCGCCCGAGACGGAAAGCCGGGATGACGGCGGCCCTGCGAACGGCTCCGAGCCCGCCGAGCCGCGCGAGCACCCGCCCCGGACGGCGCCCCGCCTCTCGGCCGAGGAGCGCAACGCCTTCCGCGAGATCGCGCGGGCGCTCGGCGCCCGCTTCGAGGACGAGGACCCGGCTTCCGATGCGCCGCGCCCGGCCGAGGCTTCGCCGCCCCGAAAGACCCCTGTCGTGACGCCGCTGCGCCCGGCGCCGCCGGTCGACGCCGACGTGGCGCGCATCCTCGACCGGCTTCCGATCGGCATCCTGATCCACCGCGGCGACGAGCCGCTCTTCCTCAACCGCCTCCTCCTCGACCTCGTCGGCTACGACGACGCCGGGCAGCTCGCCGCGGAAGGCGGCGTGCCGCGCCTGTTCCGCGGCCGCGCCGGGCCGCCGGAGCGGTTCGAGACCATGGACGCGCTCGCGCTCACGACCCGCCGCGACGGCAGCGTCCCGGTCGAGGTCCGGCTCACGACGGTGGAATGGGACGGGCTCCCGGCAAGCCTCATGGTGGTCCGCAAGGCCGCGGACACGGAGCAGGGACAGCGCCTGCGCGCCCTCGAGCTCGACCTGCGCGTCGGGGAGGCGCGCCTGCGCGAGCTGTCCTCGATCCTCGACGTCGCGACCGACGGCGTCATCGTCCTCGACGAGGCCGGCCGCATCCTCTCGCTCAACCGCTCCGCCGAGGCGTTGTTCGGCTACGACCAGAACGAGGTCGCGGGCGAGCGCTTCATCGTGCTGCTCGCGCCCGAGAGCCACGGCGTCGCGCTCGAATACCTCGACGGCCTGCGCGCGAACGGGGTCGCGAGCCTCCTCAACGACGGACGGGAGGTGGTCGGGCGCGTGCGCCAGGGCGGGACGATCCCGTTGTTCATGACGGTCGGACGGATCAGCGAGGCCCCGGACAAGAAGTTCTGCGCGGTCCTGCGCGACATCACGTCCTTCAAGAAGACCGAGGGCGAGCTCCTGTCGTCGAAGCGCGCCGCCGAGGAGGCGAGCGCCCAGAAGTCGGACTTCCTGGCCAAGGTCAGCCACGAGATCAGGACGCCGCTCAACGCCATCATCGGCTTCGCCGAGGTGATGCTCGAGGAGCGCTTCGGCCCGGTCGGCAACGAGCGCTACAAGGATTATCTGCGCGACATCCACGCCTCGGGCGGGCACGTCATCAGCCTCGTCAACGACCTCCTCGACCTCGCCAAGGTCGAGGCCGGGCGGATGGAGCTCGCGTTCACGAGCGTCAACCTCAACGAGCTCGCGGCGAACGGCGTCGCCCTCATGCAGCCGCAGGCGGCGCGCGAGCGCATCGTCATGCGGACGAGCTTCGCCCAGAAGCTCCCTGCGGTCGTGGCGGACGAGCGCTCGGTGCGCCAGATCATCCTCAACGTCATCGCGAACGCGATCCGCTTCACGGAAGCCGGCGGGCAGGTGATCGTCTCGACCGCGCTCACCGACCGCGGCGAGGCCGCGATCCGGGTCCGCGACACCGGCCTCGGCATGTCGCCGGAGGAGGTCGAGGCGGCGATGCAGCCGTTCCGGCAGCTCGCGACCTCGCGGCGGGGCGGCGGCACCGGCCTCGGCCTGCCGCTGACCAAGGCCTTGGTCGAGGCGAACCGCGGGGCGCTGCGCATCACCAGCGCGCGCAACGAGGGGACGTTGGTCGAGGTGCTGTTCCCGCCGACGCGGGTGCTGGCGGATTGATTCAGGCGGCGCGGGGACGCACGCGGGCTTCGATCTCTGGCCCGTTGTCCCGACGCGCCCTGCGCAAATCGTAGTCGCTCTGGAGGTTCAGCCACAGCTCGGGCGAGGTGCCGAAGTACGTCGCGAGCCTGAGGGCGGTATCGGCCGTGATGGCCCGGCGCCCTTTGACGATGTCGTTGATCCGGGCCGGGGGCACGTCGAGGTCGCGCGCGAGCCGGTTCTGGCTCACGCCGAGCGGCTTCATGAACTCCTCCAGCAGGATTTCGCCGGGCGGGATGAGGCTGAGTTGTTCGGCCTTGCTCACGCGATGCGCTCCTCAGTGATAATCGACGACCTCGACCTCATAGGCATCGCCGTCGCGCCAGACGAAGCAGATGCGCCATTGGTTGTTGATCCTGATCGACCATTGCCCTTTCCGCTCGCCCTTCAGCGCCTCGAAGCGGTTGCCGGGCGGGACCTTCAAATCGTCCAGCCGCTTCGTGTTGTGCAGCACCAGGAGCTTGCGGCGCGCTTGCCGCTCGATGCCGCGGAATGCCGGCACATCAAGGTCGTTGAAGAGGCGTTCCGTCCTGGCATTGCGAAACGACCGGATCATCGATCCAAAAATGACTCGGAATGATCCATTCCGCAATACGGAATAGACGGAGCGTTGCCGCTTGCTGCATCCAAGCCTAACGTCCCACACCCCGCGAGATAATTCATGCACTTCTCCCTCACCGACGAAGAAGAGATGATCCGCGACGCGGCGCGGCGGATCGCGGCGGAGCGGATCGCGCCGCTCGCCGAGAGGCTCGACCGCGGAGAGGGACGGGACGAGCATCTCGCGAACCTGAAGCTCCTCGCCGGGAACGGCTTCATGGCCCTGAACGTCCGCGCCGAGTACGGCGGGACGGAAGCCGGCAGCATCGCCTTCGCGCTTGCGGTCGAGGAGATCGGCTACGCCTGTGCCGCGACCGGGGTCGCGACCTCCGTCACCAACATGGTCGGCGAGGTGATCCAGGCGGTGGGCTCCGAGGCGCAGAAGCGCGCCTACCTGCCGCGACTTGCCGACGGCACCTATCCGGCCGGCGCCTTCTGCCTGACCGAGAGCGGCGCCGGCTCCGATCCCGCCGGCATGGCGACGCGGGCCCGCCGCGACGGCGACGGATGGGTCATCGACGGCCAGAAGCTCTACATCTCGAGCGCCGAGTTCGCCGGCCTCTTCGTCGTCTGGGCCGTGACCGACCCCGAGGCGCCGAAGGGCAAGGGCATCTCGGTCTTCCTCGTCGAGGCCGGCACGCCGGGACTCGCGGTCGGCAAGGCCGAGAAGAAGATGGGGCAGACGGGCTCGCCCACGAACCCCGTCGCCTTCGACGGCTGCCGCGTGCCGGCGGGCGCCCTGATGGGGCGCGAGAACGACGGCTTCCGCGTCGCCGTCGGCGAGCTCGCGGGCGGGCGCATCGGCGTCGCGGCGCTCTCCCTCGGCATCGCCCGGGCCGCCATGGACGCGGCGAAATCTTATGTGAAGGAGCGCCGGCAGTTCGACCAGCCGGTCGCCGAGTTCCAGGGCATCCAGTGGATGATCGCCGACCGCGAGGTCGACCTGGAAGCCGCGCGGCTTCTCATCCTGCAGGCGGCGCACCTCAAGGACCAGCGCCTGCCCTTCGCCAAGGCCGCCTCGATGGCGAAGCTCTTCGCCTCGGAAGCCGCGCACCGGGCGACCGACACCGCGATCCAGCTCCACGGCGGCGCCGGCTACATCAGGGATTTCCCGGTGGAGCGCCACGCCCGCGACGCCCGCATCACCCGCATCTACGAGGGCACCTCGGAAATTCAGCGGCTGATCATCGCGCGGGAGACGCTGCGGCAGTAGGACCACGGCCCAAAGGGCAGCGCAGCAGCCGCAAGGTTTCTCTGCGACCTTATACTCGGAATGCAAGTCAACCTCCTCGGGCGTGCTTTTAGGGTAACACTGAGTCTAAATTGTAATTAGCGGTGTGACACTCCCATTGGTTTACTCCCCAGCACCGGTATGCTGTCGATCAATCGAGAGTTACGGCTGGGGTGGGCAAGATTTTCCCCAAGGTTTGGAATGCTGGGAGTAGAAATGGTCGGGCGGCAGATTCCGCTTGCGTCTTCTTTCGGGCGGGAGCCGATCCGCTGTGCGCTGGCTATTCTTGCTGCTTCGGTCGTCGCGGGATGTGCCATGGTCGAGAAGGTGAATGCCGATGGGACGGTCGAGCGCTCGACATCGCTTCTTGCGCCGGTGTCAGTTGTCGTCGGCTCACCCGACGGGCCCAGGGCTGTTCGGGCGAGCGGGATTGGGATCGGTGTTGGCCCAGACTCGACGGTGCTCGGAGCGTACGAGATCACCGCCGTCCATCTCGAACCGGAATGCCGGGTCGTGGTGATGCCACAGCGTGAGGTGGAGCTGGAGAATTTCCGGCGGTTCATGGAGCAGACGCCGAACGTCTGCGGGGTTCAAAAATAACAGGGGGCGTCATTGTCTAAAGTCTTGAGAATCGCAATCGGAGCGACGTTTGGCAGCATCCTGGCAGGATGCACGTCGACCCCCAACGTGCCTTTGTTCTTCGCACAGACGAATACCTTCGGCGTGGCGGCGCACGCCTCGCCATCGAGCCAGGGTACCGATCTGACGGTCGGATACAGGGGGGCCAACATCGCCATCGTCCCGGTCACGGCGACGGACGAAAACGGCAACCTCGTCCTAATCGCAGGAACGGGCAAGGATGTTGGGGATGCTATGTCCGTGTTCGGTCACTTCAGCGGCAAGATCGACTCCGCCACCACGGTAGGCCTGGGGAGTTTCTTCGCGACCGGCGTGGCCGCACGACACCTCGCGATCGGCTTCCGGAGTCGGCTGGAGAAGGCGGCCGCGACGGCGCCGGCGCCGCAGTGAGCGAGCGCGTGGGAAGGAGGGGGTCTCCCGTGATCGCAATCTCGAAACCCATGATCATGATCGGTGCCGGCCTTGCGCTTGCGAATTGCACGCCGATGAACAACCCGCCATTATTTTTTGCCCAGCGCCAGACGTTCGGCGCCGGTCTCCACGGATCTGTTCCGGAGCAGACGACCAGTCTGGTGGTTGGCTACAAGGATCGCGACGTGGCCATCGTCCCGGTCTCGGCGGTGGAGCACGGCCGGATCGTGCCGATTTGCGCACTGGAGGGAGCCAAGAGGGACTCCTTTTCGGTTTTTGGCAATTTCAAAGGGGACACAAAGGTCTCGACGACGACGGCTGGATTGGAACTCGACAGCTTCTTCGCGACGGGGATTGCGGCCGATCACTTGGCTGCCGCGTTCAATCCCACTCCTGCTGACCCACCCACTCCGGCTGACGCAAAAAAGGTCGATCCGGTCACAAGGACCGGAGGGCTGACTGCACGGACTCGAGTACCAGTCGCAGGGAGCGTGGTGGCAAAGAGGCCGGAATGCAGGTTTCCGCCCGCCGTAAACGGGCCCGCATGAGAATCGGTCCGAGCAGGAAGCGGTCTGAGCTGGGTAGACGCACGGGACAGACGCCGCATGAGCTATGCAATGGGTTTCGGTAGAAGCTCGCAGACGCGTGCGGCTCAGCCGTCGAGGGATTGAGAGATGGCGAAAAGCTCAAAGTCGGGGGAACCACGGGACCCGCGCGTGCCGAAGGAACCCGGGGAGCGGCGCCTGCCGAAGGAACTGGAAGAGCGGCGCCTGTCGGGGGAACCCGGCGAGCCGTCCATGCCGGGGGAGCCCGGCGAGCCGTCCATGCCCGGGGAACCCAAGAAGCCGTCCGCGCCGAAGAAGCCAGGCAAGCCGGCTTAGAAGGTGCAGCCAAGAAGCAGAAAGCCAACAAGAGACGAGTTCCGGCATTCCAAATTCATGCAGCCGGCGCGGACGTGAGGTTCGCTCAGCGTCGGACGGAATAGCGTTAATCTCGTCGGGACGATGACTTGCCAAAGCCGTTCTGAGCCGGCCGGAATGGTGGCGATGACCAGCTTCTTTGGATTGGGCGAGCGCAAGCTTCGTGCGCCAGGAAGTCCTCTCGCGCGTTCTGAGGTCAATGGAGGCGGCGTGCGTGCCATTTATCTTCGGTCGTGGCCTCCTAAAAGGACCGAACTCTCACCCTCCCTCAGCCGTTGTTGCCAACCGCTGCGAAGCCTATGCAGTCGGGTGCGCGCTCACAAACCTTAAATGTCCACCTACCGCCTCGACAAGCTCTTCGATCCGCGCTCGGTCGCGCTCGTCGGGGCGAGCCCGCGAGAGGGGGCGCTCGGGCGGACCGTGCTCTTGAACCTGCGCCGGGCGGGCTTCCCGGGGCCGATCCTCCTGGTCAACCCGAAATACCGGGAGATCGACGGCGCCCCTTGCGTCGCCCGGATCGAGGACCTGCCGCAGACGCCGGACCTGATCGTCGTCGCGACGCCGCCCCAGACCGTGCCGGAGGTCGTGCGGAGCGCCGGCCTCAAGGGCGTCGCCGCCGCGGTGATCGTCACCGCCGGTCTCGGCCACGGGGAGGGCTCGCTTGCCGAGGCGGCGCGGCTCGAGGCGCGCCGGCACGGGCTTCGGCTCGTCGGGCCGAACTGCCTCGGCGTCATGGCGCCTCCGGCGAAGCTCGACGCGAGCTTCGCAGCCCGCACTGCGGCTCCCGGCGACCTCGCCCTCGTGTCGCAGTCCGGCGCCGTCGAGGCCGGGCTCCTCGAATGGGCGGCACGGCGCCGGGTCGGCTTCTCGGGCCTCGTGTCGCTCGGCGACATGGTCGACGTCGACTTCGGCGACTGCCTCGACTGGTTCGCGGCCGACCGCGGCACCCGCGCGATCCTGCTCTACATCGAGCAGGTCACCGACGCCCGCAAGTTCATGTCGGCGGCCCGCGCCGCCGCCCGGGCGAAGCCGGTGGTGGTGATCAAGTCCGGCCGGCACGCGCAGGGCGCGCGCGCCGCCGCGACCCACACCGGCGCGCTCGCGGGCTCGGACGACGTCTACGAGGCCGCCTTCCGCCGCGCCGGCCTCCTGCGCGTGTTCGACCTCGACGAGCTCTTCGCGGCCGCCGAGACGCTGGGGCGCCAAAAGCCGTTCCCGGGCAAGCGCCTCGCGATCCTGACCAACGGCGGCGGCGTCGGCGTGCTCGCCGTCGACCGCCTGATCGACCTCGGCGGGACGCTCGCGGCGCTCTCGCCCGATACCGTCGCCCGCCTCGACAGGACGCTGCCGCCGACCTGGTCCAAGGCGAACCCCATCGACATCGTCGGTGACGCCGACGCAGCGCGCTACGGTGCTGCCCTCGACGCGCTCCTCGCCGACCCCGAGAACGACGCCGTCCTCGTCCTCAACGTGCCGACGGCGCTCGCCTCGGCGTCCGAGGCCGCCGGGGCTGTCGCCGGGGCGGTCGCGCGCGACCGGCAGAAGGGCTTCGGGCGCAAGCCCGTGTTCGCCGTGTGG
>DASVPW010000060.1:0-3808 GCA_036389455.1 Beijerinckiaceae bacterium | reverse complement strand
AAGCGCGGCACGAGTTCGTCGATCGAGAGTTCGAGCGGCACGGGCACCTCGGGGGAAAGCCGTCGGAGCGCTGCGTCTCCAATGTTGCCGCCGAGGTCAAGTCCGTGCGCCGTCACGCGAAGCGGTAGTCCTCACGGATCGGGTGGAACACGTCGAGGATGCGGCAGCGGGTCAGCGCGCGGCCGGAGTGCGGCGCGCCGCCCGGGATCGCCAGCACGTCGCCGGGTTTCAGCCGGTGCGGCGTGCCGTCCACGTTAAGCTCGAACTCGCCTTCGAGCATGTTCACGACCTGCTCGTGCGGGTGCGAATGGCGCGGCAGCGCGGCGCCCTCGTCGATGTCCCAGTACACGAAGGTCATGGCGGCGGAGTGGAGGAATTTTCCCTTCATGCCCGGCATCTGCTCGCGTGACGGCACGTCCGCGAGGGGCAGGGCTTGGGCGGAGAGGTCGACGGCGGTGCTCATGGGGGCTCCCGAAAACCGGAGGCCAGACTAGCCGGCCGGCGGCGGCTGTCGAGGGCCCGGCAACACCCGGCGGCACCCGGCGAAACCCCGCTGATGTTGCCGGGATTTCCCGACAATGTTGCCGGACAACACCAATGGTGTTGGACCTATTGCCGACGTGTTGGAAACGGCGACGGCGGCGGCCGGCCTTGCCGCCGGCCCGCCCCGCCGTTGACGGCGCGCGGCCGGAAACGCTTAGTTGCCGGATGGCCGGCCTCAAGATCTTCGTCAGCTACACCAGCGCCGACCGGGACTGGGCGCACTGGATCGGCTGGACGCTCAGGGAGGCGGGCCACGAGCCGTTCGTGCACGAGTGGGAGATCGGCGCGGGCGAGAACATCCCGGCGTGGATGGCGCGGCGCCTGGGGGAAGCGGACCGCCTGCTTGGCGTCTTCTCGCCGAAGTACATGGACGCGCTGTTTTCGGAAAGCGAGCGCACCGCTGCCTACTGGAACGACCCGATGGGAAGGCGCGGGTTCCTTATCCCGATCGAGGTCGAGGCGGTCCCGAAGTGGCCTGAATTCGTCGCACCGCTGAAGCGGTTGAGCCTCGTCGATCTCGACCAGGAGGCCGCGCGCGCGGCGCTGGTCGACTTCCTGAAGCTGCCGGGTCCGCCGAAGGAGCCGCCGAAGTTCCCTGGCCACAAGCCGGAGTCCCACGCCCAAGAAGCGGCGGCTTTCGCCGAGGGCGGCGAGGCGCTCGCTCCGCGGGAGCCGCTGTTCCCGCCGCAGGAGCGGCAGCTCATCGGCGCGGTGGCGCAGGAGAAGGGCGTCGACCCCGAGCGCCTGCGCCCGATCCTGGAGAACCTCGGGCTCGCCGACGTGCCCGTGGACGAGATCGCCGACAAGCTGCGCGAGGCGGTCGAGGCGCTGCGCGCCAAAGCGGACGAGGCGCCGCGGCCGTCGAACGCCGGGCCCGACCTCGATGCGGCGCGGGCAAAAGCCGGCGAGAAGCTCCGCGCCCTCGACACGGACGGCGCGCTCGCCGTCTGGGACGCCTTCATGGCCGAGGACGCCTTCGAGGCGGCGCTCCGCCGCCGCACCGCGGCGCTCAAGGAGAAGGCCGACATCCTGCGGCTCCGCTACGACTACGCCGAAGCCCAGGCGGCGCTGCGGGAGGTGGTACGCCTCGACCCCGACGCGACCTGGTCGTATATCGCGCTGGGAGAAATCGCCACGATCCTGAACGACTCGACGCGGTCGCTCCAGGCCTTCCGGGCGGCCGAGGCGGCGGCGCGGCGGAGGGGAGACGACCGCGACCTGGCCGCTAGCCTCGACAGGATAGGTAATGTTCTTCTTGCCCGGGGCGATCTCGTGGGCGCGCTCGCGCGCTACGAGGAATGTTCGGCGATTGTCCGTCGGTTGGCGAGCACCGATCCAAGCCATGCCGATCACCAGCGCGCCGTATCGGTCAGCCTTAACAAGACTGGTGACGTTCTTGTTGCACAGGGCGATCTCGCGGGCGCGCTCGCGCGCTACAAGGAGGGGCTGGCGATCAGGCGTCGGCTGGCCAGCGCCGACTCGAGCCATACCGAGTGCCAGCGCGACCTATCGTTTAGCCTAAGCAAAACGGGCGACGTTCTTGTTGCGCAGGGCGATGTCGCCGGCGCGCTCACGCGCTATGAGGAGGGGCTGGAGATTGCCCGTCGGTTGGCGAACGCCAATCCGAGCTATGCCGAGCACCAGCGCAATTTATCAGCTGTCCTCAACAGGACAGGCGACATTCTTCTGGCGCAAGGCGATCTCGCGGGCGCGCTCGCGCGCTACGAGGAGGGGCTGAAGATCAGGCAGCGGCTGGCAAGCGCCGATCCGAGCCATAGCGAGCGTCAGCTCGATGTGTCGGTGAACCTCGAAAGGACGGGCGACGTTCTTCTGGCGCAAGGCGATCTCGCGGGCGCGCTCACGCGCTACGAGGAGAGGCTGGCGATCAGCCGTCGGCTGGCAAGCGCCGATCCAAGCCATGCTGAGCACCAGCGCAACTTGTCGGTCGGTTTTAACAAGACAGGCGACGTTCTTCGTGCGCAGGACGATCTCGCCGGCGCGCTCGCGCGGTATCAGGAGGGGCTGGAGATCATCCGTCGGCTAGCGAGCGCCGATCCGAGCCATGCCGAGCGCCAGCGCGATCTGTCGGTCAGCCTCGATCGGACGGGCGACGTTCTTCGTGCGCAGGGCGATCTCGCCGGCGCGCTCGCCCGCTACGAGGAGGGCCTGCAGATCAGGCGCCGGCTGGCGAGCGCCGATCCGAGCCATGCCGAGCGGCGGCGCGACCTGTTTGTGAGCCTGGCAAAGCTGGCGGACGCGGTCCACGCGCAAGGCGAGCCCGAGCGGGCGTGCCGCCATCTGCAGGAGGGGCTGGAGATCATGCGTCCACTCGCGGAGCGCTTCCCCGAGCACCCGCGTTTCCGTAGCGACCTCCAATGGATCGAGGACCGCCGGAAGGAATGGGGGTGCGGCGGCCCGGCCGCGGCGGGGCGCAAGCGGAAGGCGGCCAAGCCGCGGCGGCCGAGATAGCGGGACGGCGAGACGCGCCCCCTCTCCCCGCTTGCGGGGAGAGGGCTGGGGTGAGGGGCCTGGGGAGTTCGCTCACCCGGCCCCTCACCCGCTCGGCTTCGCCGAGTCGGCCTCTCCCCGCAAGCGGGGAGAGGAGGGCCCGCGCCCCTCGCCGAGGCGCGGCATGATCTCGACGAAGTTGCAGGGGCGGTGGCGGTTGTCGAGCTGGCTCTCGAGGATGGCGTCCCAGGCGTCGCGGCAGGCCCCGGGGGAGCCCGGCAGGACGAAGACATAAGTTCCGCCGGAAAGCCCCGCGGTCGCCCGCGACTGGATCGTCGAGGTGCCGATCTTGTCGTACGAGATGCGGTGGAAGACGGCCGAGAACCCGTCCATCCGCTTGTCGAACAGGGGCTCGACCGCCTCCGGCGTCACGTCGCGGCCGGTGAAGCCCGTGCCGCCCGTGGTGAGCACCACGTCGATCCCGGGGTCCGCGATCCAGGCCTTCACCTGCCCCTGGATCGCCGCGACGTCGTCGGTCACGACGGCGCGGCCGGCGAGGCGGTGGCCGGCTTTCTCCAGGCGCTGGACGAGGGTGTCGCCGGAGCGGTCCTCGGCAAGCGAGCGGGTGTCCGAGATCGTCAGCACGGCGATCGAGAGGGGGATGAAGGCGCGGGCGGGGTCGAGGCCGGGCATGGTGTCTCCGAGGCGAGCCGACGCCCGTCTCTAGCCCAATCCGGCGCCGTTTGCGCCCCGTTAAAGCTGCCCGTGGTTGACTGGCCCGAAACCAGGAGGTCCCGGGGTGCCTGCCCCTCACTCG
>DASVPW010000059.1:0-72688 GCA_036389455.1 Beijerinckiaceae bacterium | reverse complement strand
CCGCCCTTCGGCCCCTCGTAGCGGATGACCAGGACCTCGCCTTCCTTGTAGGTGCGGTTGCGGACGGCCTCGAAGCAGGCCTCCTCGCCGTCGAAGCAGCGCGCCGGCCCGGTGAAGGCCTGGCGGTCCGCCGCCATGCCGGCGACCTTCACGATCGCGCCCTCCGGGGCGAGGTTGCCCTTGAGGCCGACGACGCCGCCGGTCTTCGTGATCGGCTTGTCGGCCGGGAAGACCACGTCCTGGTCCGGGTTCCAGGCGACCTTCGAAAGGTTCTCGGCGATGGTGCGGCCGGTGACGGTGATGCAGTCGCCGTGGAGATAGCCGCCGTCGAGCAGCGTCTTCATGAGGAGCGGGATGCCGCCGGCCTCGAACAGGTCCTTCGCGACGTAGCGCCCGCCGGGCTTGAGGTCGGCGACGTAGGGCGTGCGCTTGAAGATCTCGGCGACGTCGAAGAGGTCGAATTTTATTCCGCACTCGTGCGCGATCGCCGGGAGATGCAGCGCCGCGTTGGTCGAGCCGCCGGAGGCGGCGACGACCGTCGCGGCGTTCTCCAGCGCCTTCAAGGTGACGATGTCGCGCGGGCGGATCTGCGACCGCACGAGGTCCATCACCATCTCGCCGGCCGTCATGCAGAACTGGTCGCGCATGTCGTAAGGGGCGGGCGCGCCGGCCGAGTACGGCAGGGCTAAGCCGATCGCCTCCGACACCGTTGCCATGGTGTTCGCCGTGAACTGCGCCCCGCAAGCGCCGGCCGAGGGGCAGGCGACCTGCTCCAATTCCTCGAGGTCGTCGTCCGACATCGCGCCGACGGAGTGCTTGCCGACCGCCTCGAACACGTCCTGCACAGTGACCGGCTTGCCCCTGAAGGTGCCGGGCAGGATCGAGCCGCCGTAGATGAAGATCGCGGGGACGTTCAGGCGGCACATCGCCATCATCATGCCGGGCAGCGACTTGTCGCAGCCGGCCATGCCGACGAGGGCGTCGTAGGCGTGGCCGCGCATGGTCAGCTCGACCGAGTCGGCGATGACCTCGCGCGACGGCAGCGAGCTCTTCATGCCCTCGTGGCCCATGGCGATGCCGTCGGTCACCGTGATGGTGCAGAACTCGCGCGGGGTTCCGCCGGCGCTGGCCACGCCCTTCTTCACCGCCTGGGCCTGGCGCATGAGGGCGATGTTGCAGGGCGCGGCCTCGTTCCAGCAGGTCGCGACGCCGACGAAGGGCTGGTGGATCTGCTCGCGGGTGAGCCCCATCGCGTAGTAGTACGAGCGGTGCGGCGCGCGCTCGGGCCCTTCCGTGACGTGGCGGCTCGGGAGTCTGGTCTTGTCGTTTACGCGCGCATCCATGGTCCCGACGCTCTTCCCTGGCTCTGTTGTTAGGTTCCGCCTGTTACGGAATTCTTGTGCCTTGCCACGCCGACGCCGGGCGGCGCAAACGCGGCCGACGACGCTGCCGGAGGGCCGGAAGGCGCGCTTTCCTTGAGCTGACTTCGTCCATAAGCCGCTGAGGTTTCAGCCGTTTGCGAGGTAAGTAGAACTCGTCCCGGACTATGGCGGCATCGCGGCGGAGGTTGGCGCCGGCAAGGGCAAGATCGGGATGTTTGGGTGATGTTGCGGACGCGCAACATGCGTCCCGGCGAACTCTCCAGGCCCGCATCGCGGATGACGAGGAGGGGAGCGATCGACGATCGTCTCGCCACGGCCCTCACCCCATGACCACCCGCTCGCTCCACAAGAGGCCCTCGTCGACGAGGCGGCGGTAGTCCGCTGGCGTGTCCACGTCCCAGACGGTGCGGATCTGGCGCAGGACGAGCCCGGCCGCCTCGGCCCGCTCGCGGGTGAGCGAGGCGACCCAGGGCGTGCTCCACGGCATCTCCCGGAACAGGATCGGCAGCGGCCGGCGCGCTGCGATCAGACCGTAGCCGCCGTCCTCGGCCGGCGCGATCGCCACGTCGGCGCCCTCGGCCAGAGCGCGGGCGGCGTCGCGGAGATCCTGCGCGATCAGCGACGGGCAGTCGGCGCCCATGAGGACGAGGCTCCCCGGCGCGGCGGCCTCGAAGGCCGCGAGCATGCGGTGGCCGAGGTCGCCCGAAGGCTGCGCCTCGAGCGGAAGACCGAAGCGCACTTTCAGCGCCGCGAAGGACTCGTGTTCCGTGTCCGGCGCGCACCACAAGGTCACGCGCCCGATCCGCGCCTCGACCGCGGTGCGGACCGCCCGCTCGGTCAGCCGCCGCTGCAGGTTGGCGGCGCCGTCCGGGCCGAGCGCCGGAACGAGCCGCGTCTTGGCGAACCCCGGCACCGGCGCCTTCGCCAGCACCGCGACCTCGGCCGCGACCTCAGGCATCGCCGGGGCGGTAGCCGTAGGCAAGCGCGAGCCGGCGCGGGTCGGCGCCGAGGAAGAAGGCGAGGCGCAGGCGCCACATGACGAGGATCGTCCGGACGACGCCGCGCTCCTCCCAGCGCCGGCCGGAGGTCGTCGCCCGCGCCGGCAGGCAGGCCGGCCGGGAGCGGCGCCTGAGGGCACGGGAGAGCACGACGTCCTCCATGAGCGGGATCTCGGGATAGCCGCCGGCCGCCCGGAAAGCCTCAGCCGTGACGAAGATCGCCTGGTCGCCAGTCGCGATGCCGGTCGCGCGGGAGCGCCGGTTCATCATCCACGCGACGACGGCGAGGAGCGGGTGCCGGCCCTCGATCGCCACGTCGAAGCGGCCCCAGTCCCGCCGCCCGCCCGCGAGCGCGCCGGCGACGAGCCGGTCGGCGTCGGCGGGCAAGCGCGTGTCGGCGTGCAGGAACAGGAGCACGTCGCCGACCGCGGCCGCCGCGCCCGCGTTCATCTGGGCGGCCCGCCCGCGCGGCGCCGCGAGGATCCGGTCGGCGAGCGGCCGGGCGTGCTCGGGCGTGCCGTCCCGGCTGCCCCCGTCGGCGACGATCACCTCGGCGCCGCGCGCCCGCAAGGGGGCGAGCGCCGCAAGGTGGGCCGTGATCCCCTCCGCCTCGTCGAGGGTCGGGACGACGATCGACAGCCTCACTCGGCCGCCTCCTTGAGGGCGCCTCCGCAGCTCGATCCCTGCCCGGCCGTGCAGCCGTAGCAGTGGCCGGCGACGCGGATCTTCCTGCCCTCGATGTTGCCGTCGAGGAGGTCGCGCAGGTGCGGCCGCCCTCCCCCGCCGAGGGGCAGCTTGAGCATCTGGTTGAAATCGCAGTCGTGTAAAAAACCCTCGTAGTCGACGCTGACGAGGCTGCGGCACATGACGCCGGGCAGGTTCTCGGGCCGGTGCGCGCCGCGCAAGAGCTCCATGTAGCCGTCGAACTCCCCTTTCGAGACGAGGGTCGAGCCGAAGCGCTGGATCGGCATGTTGGCGAGCACGAACAGCTCGTTGAAGACGATGCCGTACTCGTCGCGGAGCACGCGCTTGTAGTCGGCCTCGAGCGCCTTCTGCCCCGGCGGCAGGCTCGGCCCCTGCGGGTTGTAGACGAGGTTGAGGACGAGCCCCGTGCGCGGATCGCCGTAGCCGAGGGCGTTCAGCGCCTTGAGGCCCGCGATGCTGCGGTCGAACACGCCCTTGCCGCGCTGCCGGTCGACGTTGGTCTCGAGATAGCACGGCATCGAGGCCACGACCTCGACCTGGCTTTCGGCGAGGAACGCGGCGGTGTCCTCCTGGCCGGGCTCAGACAGGACCGTGAGATTGCAGCGGTCCATGACCTTGACGCCAAGCTCGCGGGCCGCGGTGACGAGGCGGCGGAAGTCCGGGTGCAGCTCCGGGGCGCCGCCGGTGACGTCGAGGGTCATGATGCCGCGCCGGTCGAGGATCTCGAGCACGAGGTCGACGGTGGCGGCCGCCATCGCCTCGGTGCGGTTCGGCCCGGCGTTGACGTGGCAGTGCAGGCAGGCTTGGTTGCAGCGGTAGCCGAGGTTGACCTGGAGCGCCGTCAGCCGGCCGCGGCGGATCGCCGGGAACGGGATCGCCTCGAGCCGAGGCCAGGTGTCGTGCATGCGGCTTCCTCCTCGGGCAGAGGGTAGCCCGCGAGGAAGGAGCGGGAATTCACGTTCCCGTCAGGGTGGGCTCCTCATCCGAGCGAGAGGCGCGCTGCGGCAGCGGGGCATGGAACAGGTAGTAGCCGTCGGCCCGCTCAGCGGCCCGGGCCGCCTCGGCGCGGAAGCCGCCCGGCACGGGATCGGCCTCGCCGACCCGCCCGCGGAACTCCCACTCGCCCGCGACGAAGCCCGGCACGGGCCGGTCCTCCGGCACCGCGCAATAGAGATCCTGCTCCAGCTTGCGCCGGAACAGGTTGTAGCAACGCGCCGCCCTGTCCTTGTCCATGGCCCGGCCCCTGTCGCGTTCTTGTTTTGCATGTTGAAGCACGGCTTGACGACGCTTTCATTCACATGGGATGGTCCGAGCGCGGGCGGCCGAAAAACCGTGCCGCCGCAGCGGCTTCAGGAACGGACCGTGATCGCGTCCACGCGCGGCGAGCCGCCCTCCGGCCGTCGTCCACAGGTTATCCACGGGTCCGCGGGCGCGCGCGCCCGAGGCGGGGCGGAATAATCCCCATAGCTGTCCACAGCGGCGGCGGCGCCGCCGCCAGATCGGCCTAAGCCGAGCAACCCCGCGTTCCGGGCGTTTTCCGGGCGCGGCCGTTCCCTTCCCGTTCATGTATCTTAATTCGGCGTAATGTTGGGAACGGCGCTACGGGGCCGGCATTTTCCGGGCATCTCAGGCAAACTTGAGGAAATTGCCATGGCTCTCTCATTCTCGAAGACGAAGAAGGCGGTGCTCGGCGCCGTGGCGGCCCTGACGCTCGGCGGCGCGATGCTCGCCTCGACGGCGCCGGCCGAGGCCCAATGGCGCGGCGGCTGGCGCGGCGGCGGCTGGCATGGCGCCGCCTGGCGCGGCGGCTGGCACCATCGCCGGCACTGGGGCGGCGGCCTCGCCGCGGCCGGCCTCGTCGGCGGCCTCGCCCTCGCCTCGGCGCCCTACTACTACGGCTACCCCTACGGCGGCTACTACTACCCTGCCGCCTATGGCTACGGCGGCGACTGCTGGATCGAGAAGCGCGTCCGCGTCAACCGCTGGGGCGAGCGCATCGTCCGCCGCGTCCAGATCTGCGGCTAAGCTTTCGCTCCAAAATTCTCCAGGGACAGCCGCCGTCGCCACGGCGGCTGTTCTCGTTTAAGCTTGACTGTACTGGAAAAGAAGCTTGGCCGCGCCGAAAAGGCCCGAAATTCAAAACAAATGAACCTCCGGCGGGCTTCGCCGTTTCCTCCGTGATGCGCCGGAAAGCGCATGATTTCGAACAATCAACCAGGAGGAACCCATGCTGAAGAAGCATATGGCCGCATGCCTTGTGGCAACCGCCTTCATCGCCGCCCCGGCCCTCGCCCAGACCAGCGGCTCCGGCAGCTCGGGCACGTCGGCGTCATCCGCGGCCGCGTCCGGCCAGTTCATGACCCACATGCAGCCCGACCAGTGGCGCGCCTCGAAGCTCGTCGGCGTCAACATCTACGGCCAGAACAACGAGAAGATCGGCGACGTGAACGAGGTCCTGATCGACCGCAAGGGCAATGCCGACGCGGTGGTGATCGGCGTCGGCGGCTTCCTCGGCATCGGCGAGAAGGACGTCGCGATCCCGTTCAGCCAGATCCAGTGGAAGTACGACCGCAACGACCTCTCGACCGCCTCGACGAACCGCCCGGCGACGACCGGCGCCGGCACGGCGGCGAACCCGCCGGCCGCGGGCAGCCCGACGGCGTCGAACAACATGGCGACGGGCGGCACCACCGGCTCGACCGCGACCGGCCCGACCGCCGCGGGCTCGGCGAACCGCGCCGCCGGCGCGTCCAGCAACATGGACCGCGGCTATCCCGACCACGGCATCGTGCACTTCACGCGCGACGAGCTGAAGAACGCCCCGACGTTCCGCTACAGCATGAACGACGACAACACCCGCGCGAACGCGCCGGCCCGCACCACGGCCCCGGCGAACACGAACCCGCCGGCGAGCGCCACCAACCCGCCGGCCACGGCGCCGAAGCAGTAAGCCGAAGTCGCGTCCTGCGTCAGGGGCCCCGCGAAAGCGGGGCCCTTTTTCATGCGCGCCGGCCCCGAAGGCGAAGGCGCTACTTCACGCGCTCGAACGTGACGATGCTGCGCGACGTGCCCTTGTCGGGAAAATTCGGCATCACCCGCCAGGGCGTGGTCACCATGAGGCGATCGCCTTCGACCTTGAACGGGCGCGTCTGCTTGGTGCCGACCCACTCCGGATTCCACGCCACGTCGACATTGGTCGTCCAGCTGTCGCCGTCGATGGTGTAGGTGCCGGTGTAGGCGATGACGGTGCTCAGGAGCTGCGCGCGCTCCTGGTCGGTCTTGCCGGGCGTGCGGCCCTCGCCGGTGAGCACGAAGAACACCCGGCCTTCCGGCAGGAAGGTCGCATAGCCCGTCGGCTTCTCTCCCATGATCGGCCCGCGCTGCCCCGTCGCCTGCGCCTCGACCTCGTAGGAGACGAGCTTCCAGGTGCCGACGACCGAGCCTTCTCCGGCGAACGCCGCTTGCGGCGCAAGGCAGGCCGCAAGAGCGAAAGCGATCAGATGTTTGAACATGGGCCTCCCCTTTCGGCCAATCACAGCCGGCGAGCGTCACCAGCTCAATCTATGCCCTCGCTGTCAGGAGTCGATAGGCGAGCTCTCGGCCCGCCATGGCAAAGCCGGACGCTGAGGCCGCCGACACGATCGAGACCACATTCACCCGCGGCGAGGGCTTGACCACCTTCATGCCGAAGCAGCTATTCCGCAGCCGCAAGCTGAGGCCGAAAGCGCGCTTGGGGGAGCGGCAGACCGCGCGCTCGCGCCGTTTCGAGCCAGGCCTCGACTGCGATGCGCAGTTCCGCCACGGCCTCCTCCGGCGTGCTGCCGTAAGCCGAGCAGGAGCGCAGGTCCGGGGCGTCCGCGACCCAGGCGCCGTCCTCGTCGGACCAGAAAACCACGAACGCGTACCGGTTCATGGGCTAATCAACCTCCAGGCCGTACTCCACAATCATATCCCTAAGCTGCCGGACTTGATACGGCTTCGCGTCCTTGCCGACGGGCTGCACGTTCAACGGCCTCGGGATCTTGCGGTGAACGTAGATATGATGACTGCCTGACACGCGGTCCAGCTCGAATCCAAGGCGGCTGAGAAGATGTTGCAGATCCCGGAACGGAACGACGCCTGCGGAAGCTAGGACAAGGTCGTACGTCCGCTGCGCGCGGCTCACAATCCTACTCCCACTCGATCGTCCCCGGCGGCTTCGAGGTGATGTCGTACGTCACCCGGTTGATCCCCCGCACCTCGTTGATGATCCGCGTCGCGACGCGTCCCAGGAACCCCATGTCGAACGGATAGAAATCCGCCGTCATGCCGTCGACGGAGGTGACGGCGCGGAGCGCCAGGACGTGGTCGTAGGTGCGGCCGTCGCCCATGACGCCGACGGTGCGCACGGGCAGGAGCACGGCGAAGGCCTGCCAGATGTCGTCGTAGAGGCCGGCGCGCTGGATCTCCTCCAGGAACACGAGGTCGGCCTGGCGCAGGATGTCGAGCTTCTCCTTCGTGATCGCGCCGGGGCAGCGGATCGCGAGGCCGGGCCCCGGGAAGGGGTGGCGGCCGACGAAGGCTTGCGGAAGGCCGAGCTCGCGCCCGAGCACCCGCACCTCGTCCTTGAACAGCTCGCGCAGGGGCTCGACGAGCTTCATGTTCATGCGCTCGGGCAAGCCGCCGACGTTGTGGTGCGACTTGATCGTCACCGACGGGCCGCCGGTGAACGACACGCTCTCGATCACGTCGGGGTAGAGCGTCCCCTGCGCCAGGAACTCGGCGCCCCCGATCTTCCTGGCCTCGGCCTCAAACACGTCGATGAAGAGGCGGCCGATGGTCTTGCGCTTCGCCTCGGGGTCGGTGACGCCTTCGAGCTCGCGCAGGAAGAGGTCCTCGGCCTCCACGTGCACGAGGGGGATGTTGTAGGAGTCGCGAAAGAGGGTCACGACCCGCTCGGCCTCGCCGGCGCGGAGCAGGCCGTGGTCGACGAAGACGCAGGTGAGCTGGTCGGCGACGGCCTCGTGGATCAGGACCGCGGCGACCGCCGAATCGACTCCGCCCGAGAGGCCGCAGATCACGCGGCCGTTCCCGACCTGGGCGCGGATGCGGGCGATCGCCTCGTCGCGGAAGGCCTTCATGGTCCAGTCGCCGGCGGCGCCGACGATCCTGCGGACGAAGTTGCGGAGCAGCGCCGCCCCGTGCGGGGTGTGGACGACCTCGGGGTGGAACTGCACGGCGTAGAAGTGGCGGGTCTCGTCGGCGACGGCCGCGAAGGGGGCGTTCTCCGACTTCCCGATCACCTCGAAGCCAGCGGGGAGCTGCGTGACCCGGTCGCCGTGGCTCATCCAGACCGGGTAGCGCTCCCCTTTTCGCCACACGCCTTCGAACAGCGGGCTCTCGGCCACGACCTCGACCTCGGCGCGGCCGAACTCCCGATGGTGCCCGCCCTCGACCTCGCCGCCGAGCTGCGCCGCCATCGCCTGCTCGCCGTAGCAGATGCCGAGCACCGGCACCCCCGCCGCGAAGATCTCCTGGGGGGCACGAGGGGAAATATCCTCGGTCACCGAGGCCGGCCCGCCCGAGAGGATGACGCCCTTCGGCTTCATCTCCCGGAAGGCCTTCTCGGCCGACTGGAACGGCACGATCTCGGAATAGACCCCCTCCTCCCGCACCCGCCGGGCGATGAGCTGCGTCACCTGGGAGCCGAAGTCGACGATGAGGATCTTGTCGTGCTTGGTTTGGTCAGCGGCCTGCGTCATGGCGGGTCGATAGGCCATAGCCTACCGCAGTGCAATCAGGCGACTGGGGCGATGTCGTCCCGGCCGGTAAGCCTGTCCACAGTCCTCGCGGTAGTCCGGGCGCGGCGCCCCGGGCCGTCATTTCAGGAAATAGCGTAGCTCGTCGCCCTTTCGCCCGTCGAAGTACGGCGCCTGCCAGGTGTCGTTGACGTCGAGGAAGCCCTTTCCCTTGCGGGTCGGGCGCTGCTTGAGGCGCCTGAGCATGCGCTCGCGCCGCTGCTGCTCGAGGATCGCACGGAAGCGGTAGTGATCCTGCACGTCGAGGACGTGCACCGCGTAGGCCGCCGCGACGTCCGGGGCGCCGCGGATGATCGCCATGTTCTCGTCGTTGGCGTAGGACGCCTTGAACCCGAGATTGTGGCTGCCGGTGATCACCACGCAGTCACGCGCCGACAGGGGGTCGATGACCACGATCTTGTCGTGGATGATCGCGTTCCCGGTGGTCAGAAGCTCGCGCTGGAAGTCGCCGATCAGGTCGTGGATGGCGGCTGCCCGGATCATGAGGACGCGCGGCGCCTCCTTGAGCTGGAAGATGGCAGGCGGCGGGATCTTGGGCTCATTCTTGTCCTCGTCCTCGTCGTCGTCCTTCTTGGGCTCGAAGTTCGGCAGCGCGTTTGGCGCGCTGATCGCGCCCAGCACCAGGATGTCGGAGCGCTTCTGCGCGATCTTGACCGCCTCACCGATGATGCTGTTGCGGCCCTGCATCGCCGGGTAGAAGCTCAGGAAGAGGAGCGCCTGCTTGGCGCTGTTCATCAGTGCGAACACCTCCGCCATGTCGACCGGGGTCGCCGGATTGACCTTCGGGACCGCGACCTTGTCGGTGTTTGGGGAGAACCAGAACTTGGCGCCGCGCTTGCCCGTGAGGCCGCATTCGGAGCAGGTCTGGTTCGCGGTCCTGAGGGCGGCCCCCTGGTCGGCCTTGTTCGCTGCCGATGTGGGACGCGGCACCGGGATCACGTCGTCATGCAGACGCTGCCAGTAGTCGAGATAAGCCTTGGCCACGCCCTCGTCCTCGATCAGGAGCGCGTTGTTGGTCTGACCGCACAGGCCGGTCGGGGTCCAGTTGGTGCTCCCAGTGAGCACAGCGAGGGGCTTGCCGGCCTTCGAGACGAGCACGCCGAACTTGTTGTGGCCGATGTGCTTCGTGTTGTTGAACATGCGGTTCTGCAGGCGCTTGCCGAGGCGCTCGGAGAGGAGCTGGCGGGCCTTGGCGTTGGTGGTGTCCCACTTCTTGGTCGTCTTGTTCTGGCCCGCCGTCGACAGGATCAGGTTCACCCGGGCGCGATGCTTGTCGATGAGCCCGATCAGCTCTTGGTCGGACAGCTCGTAAAGGGCGAGAAAGATGCGCGCATCGAGCTCCTTCGCCCGGTCGAAGAAGCGCCGGAACAGCATGAGTACGTCGCCGCTCAGGAACCGCCTCAGCGGGTCGGCGGGGTCGGCGATCCGCTTCTTGACCTCGTCCTTGCTGGGTGCGAGGCCCTCCGGCGTCTCGAGCTGCTTGCGCAGGTTCTGCGTCGACAAGATGCCGTTGGTGAAGGCGACCGAAATGCGGTCGAACTCGGTCGTGACCAGGACCTCGTTGGTCCGGCGCGGCTTGCCGCAGACGAAGAGTGGGATCGGGTCTCCCTTGTAGCGCGGCTTGCCGTCCTTGTCCCGGAACGGCGCCGTCGGCGAGGGCGGCACTGGCTTGCGCCCGGGCGCCGCCTTGCCGACCGGGACGATCTCGTAGCTCGCCTTGAAGACGCCTTCCCGCAGCGTGGTTTCGTTGCGGCTGCGGCGCAGGGTGAGGTCGCGCCAGGAGAATTTCTGGACCGGCCAGACGCTCGTGTCCTGCTCCTCCCAATCTGGGTTGGATTGGGTCTCGAAGGCCACCCAGGCCGGGATGATGCGCCTGTCGATCTCGTTGCCATCGAGGTCCGCATGGATGCGGGTGATCATGAAGCCGAGGCAGCCGTCGATCGGGCCGTCGGTCTTCCAGGCAAGGTAGGCGACTTCGTTGTTGCACCACGCCTTCGCCTTGACGATTCCCGGCATCGCAACCCTCTCCGGCTTCGGCACCCGTCCTCGCAAACCTAGGGCACATTGCCCAAACATGTCACGCCCGGAAGACGAAGGGGCGAGGGCCGGTGACGCCCGCTTCTCGGGCTGGCCCGGTCTCGGATCGGCGTAACACGCTGACGAAGAAGCCGTCCGTTCCCGTGCGCCGCGGCGTCATCTGCAGGCCCCGTCCGGTCAGGCGCACGCTTCCCTGCGCCGCCTCGAGCCCCGCCTGCCGCAGCGAGAGCGCCGGATCGGCCGCCGCGAAGGCCGCGTGCGCGCCGAGAAAGCGCTCGACAGCTTCGTCGTTCTCCTCGGGCAGCACCGAGCAGGTCACGTAGACGATGCGCCCGCCCGGGCGCGCAAGGCGGGCGGCGCGGGCGAGAACCGCGTCCTGCTCCTTGCGGCGCACCTCGAGGCTCCCCGGGCGCAGGCGCCATTTCGAGTCGGGGTTGCGGCGCCAGGTGCCGGTGCCGGTGCAGGGGGCGTCGACGAGGACCAAGTCCGCCGTCCCGTCGAGGTCGGCGACCGCATCGGCGCGCCCGCGCGGGGTGCGGACCTGGACGTTGCGCACGCCCGCGCGGGTCAGGCGCTCGTGGATGGGCGCGAGGCGGCGGGCGTCGCCGTCGGTCGCGTAGATCTGGCCCTTGTTCGCCATCCGGGCCGCCATGGCGAGGGTCTTGCCGCCGCCGCCGGCGCAGAGGTCGACGACCTGCTCGCCGGGCTTCGCGCCCGTGAGGAGCGCCGCGAGCTGCGAGCCCTCGTCCTGGATATCGAACCAGCCCTTCAGGAACTCCGGCTCGCTCTGGAGCGCCGGCCCGCGTCCGTCCTCGCCGAGAGCGATGCGCAGGCCCACGGGCGAATGCGGCGTCCACACGGGCGCGAGGTGCGCGAGCGCGTCCTGCACCTCCTCCCGCTCGGCCTTCAAGGTGTTCGTGCGTATGTCGAGGGGCGCGCGGACGGAAAGGGCCTGCATCTCGGGCACGAGGTCGGCACCGAAGGTGCGGGCGAGGGAGCCCTCGATCCAATCCGGGAAGTCGCCGGCCACATGGGGCGGCGCGCCATCGAGGGTGGCAGTGGCGAGCCGTCCGCGCTCCTCCTCCGTGAGCGGCGGCGGGGCGAAGCGCTCGCCCGAGCAGAGCGCCGCGAGCGCCTCGATGCCGAGGCCGCGCTGCAGCCTGAGCATGCCGAGGAGCACGGCCCTCGCACCCCCCTCCCCCATGACCCAGGCCGCGGAGGCTTTGCGGCGGAGCGCATCGTAGACGAGGCTCGCGATCGCGGCGCGGTCCTTCGAGCCGGCGAAGCGGTGCGAGAGGCCCCAGTCCATGAGCGCATCGGCGGCGGGGCGGCGCCGGGCCTCGATGTCCGAAAAGACCTCGATCGCCGCCGAGAGGCGGGCCGCGGGCGTCATCAGCCCGGCATGCCGGCGAAGAGGATTCTCAGCGCGAAGATGATCCACATCACGAGGAGGATCAGCGCGCCGACCGCAAAGACCTGGAAACGATATTGGATCCGGTTGGTGGTCGCGTAGATGGTGGCGTGGAACAGCCTTGTTGCGACGAACATCCAGCTCATGATGACGAAGAGGGTGTCGGCCTTGTGGGTGAAGAGGGCGAAGGCGACGAGGACGTAGAACAGGATCGGCAGCTCGAGCTGGTTATGGAAGGTGTTGGCGACCTGCGTGACCCGCTCGGGCCAGGCCTGCTGCCGAAGCGCGATGTCCTTGACCTTCACCTCGCCGCCCTTGATGGCGGAAAGCCGCTCGCGCGCCATCCAGAACAGGAAGAAGAAGGTCAGGAAGACCTGGACGAAGACGGGGAGGAGGACGGTTGGGGCGTACATGAGAACTTTCGGGCTTGGCGGTTTGGCTCGGTTTAGCGGAGCCCGCCCTGCCACGCCAGCACGGCGACATGCCCGACGAGCGCCGCGACGGCGAGGAAGTTGATCATGAACACGCGCCCGCGCAGGGGCACGTTATCGGTCAGCGTCTGCACCGCCGTGTGCGCGAGGCGGCCGAAGACAAAGACCCAGGCCGCCGCGACGTCGAAGCCGGTCACGCGATCGAGCGCCACGAGAAGCACGCAGACCGCGTAGAAGACGGCCGGCAGCTCGAACTGGTTCGACAGGTTGCGGGTGATCCGGGCGATGCGGGGCGGCTCCTCGCGGCCGAGCACGAAGCAGGAGAATTCCACCTCCCGCCGCCGGACGGCGTCAAGGCGAGCGACGGTGAGCCAGGCGTAGAGCGCGAAGGTCAGGCCGATCTGGGCGAGCATCGGCCACAGCAGCGCCGCCGGCGAGGCCGCCGCGGTCGGCACGGCTCATGCCCGCGTCGGATAGTTCGGGCTCTCCCGCGTGATCGTCACGTCGTGGACGTGGCTTTCGCGCAGGCCCGCGTTGGTGATGCGGACGAACTCGGCCTTCTCGCGGAAGGCCTCGAGGTCCTTCGCGCCGACGTAGCCCATGGCGGCGCGCAAGCCGCCGGCGAGCTGGTGCAGCACGCTCGCGACCGGGCCCTTGTAGGGCACCTGGCCCTCGATCCCCTCCGGCACGAGCTTGAGCGCGTCCTTGATGTCCTGCTGGAAGTAGCGGTCCGCCGAGCCGCGGGCCATGGCGCCGACCGAGCCCATGCCGCGGTAGCTCTTGTAGGTGCGGCCCTGCCACAGGAAGGTCTCGCCCGGGGCCTCGTCGGTGCCGGCGAGGAGCGAGCCGATCATGGCGCATTCGGCGCCGGCCGCGAGGGCCTTGGCGAGGTCGCCCGAGAACTTGATGCCGCCGTCGGCGATGACCGGAACGCCGGCTCCGTTCGCGGCCTCGACCGCCTCCATGATCGCGGTGAGCTGCGGCACACCGACGCCCGCGACGACGCGAGTGGTGCAGATCGAGCCCGGTCCGATGCCGACCTTGATGGCGTCGGCGCCCGCGTCCATCAGGGCTTTCGCGCCCTCCCGGGTCGCGACGTTGCCGGCGATCACCTGGACGGCGTTCGAGAGCTTCTTCACCCGGGTCACGCTCTCGAGGACACGCTGCGAGTGGCCGTGGGCGGTGTCGACCACGACCACGTCGCAGCCGGCCTCGATCAGGCGCTCCGAGCGCTCCAGCCCGCCCTCGCCCGTCGTCGTCGCGGCGGCGACGAGGAGGCGTCCCTGCGCGTCCTTGGCGGCGTGCGGATAGGCGACCTGCTTCTCGATGTCCTTCACCGTGATGAGGCCGACGCAGCGGTAATGGTCGTCCACGACGAGGAGCTTCTCGATGCGGTATTGGTGCAGAAGGCGCTTCGCCTCCTCCTGGTTCACGCCGTCCCGGACCGTGACGAGCCGGTCCTTGGTCATGAGCTCGGCGACCGGCTGGTTCGGGTTCGTGGCGAAGCGCACGTCCCGGTTCGTCAGGATGCCGGCGAGCCGGCCGCGGCTGCCGTTCGGGCCCCGCTCGACCACCGGGATCCCCGAGATGCCGTGGCGCTTCATCAGGTCGAGGGCTTCCTGAAGAGTCTCGTCGGGATGGATGGTGATCGGGTTCAGCACCATCCCGGACTCGAACTTCTTGACGAGCCGCACCTGCTCGGCCTGCGGCTCCGGATCGAGGTTGCGGTGGATCACTCCCAGTCCGCCGTTCTGGGCCATGGCGATCGCCATGCGGGCCTCGGTCACCGTGTCCATGGCCGAGGCGATGATCGGCAAGTTGAGCGAGATCGAGCGGGTGAGCCGCGTCTCGACCGAGACGTCCGCCGGCAGCACCTCCGAGTGGCCCGGCCGCAGCAGCACGTCGTCGAAGGTGAGCCCCTCGATGAGCCGATCGGCGGACAAAAGGGCCATGGCCAACTCCTCGGAAAGCTTAAAAGACGCTTGAATGCCGCTATGCCGAGTCGCGGCCATGCGTCCATGAGTTGGCGCGGGTGCGTATCACGGGCATGACGCGGAGGCAAAGCCGTTTCGGGAAGATGTCCCCATCCGCCGATGCAGGGCTTGATCGGATGGCCGGGCGGGCGCAGAGACGGGCCATGCCACGCGAACAGACGATCACGGCAAGCGCGTTCAGGACGCGATGCTTCGAAATCCTGGGCCAGATTGAGTCGGGCAAGCTCGATCAGGTGACGGTGACGAAGCGCGGACGGCCGGTTGCCGTGATCGGGCCCGCGCCTGTCAGAACGCCCATCAAAGGCAGCCTGCACGGCTGCATGCGGGGCACGGTGATCATTCCTCCTGACTTCAATCTCGAAGCACCTGCGTTGCGCCCGGAGGATCTGATCGGGTGATGGAGGCATGACCCCCACCCGCCTCGTCCCCCTCGTCGTCGCGACCGCGCTGTTCATGGAGAACACGGACTCGACGGTGATCGCGACCTCGCTGCCCGCGATCGCCGAGAGCCTGGGCGAGGACCCGGTCGCGCTGAAGCTCGCGCTCACCTCCTATCTCGTGAGCCTCGCGATCTTCATCCCCGTGAGCGGCTGGATGGCGGACCGCTACGGCGCCCGCACCGTGTTCCGGGCGGCGCTCGCGGTGTTCATGGCGGGGTCGCTCGCCTGCGCGGCCTCGGGGTCGCTCGGCGGGTTCGTCGCCGCGCGGTTCGTGCAGGGGATGGGCGGGGCCATGATGGTGCCGGTCGGGCGCCTCGTCATCCTGCGCAGCGTCCCGAAGAGCGAGCTCGTCGCGGCGCTCGCCTTCCTCGCCATCCCGGCGATGGTCGGGCCGGTGGTCGGCCCGCCGCTCGGGGGGTTCATCACGACCTACCTCGACTGGCGCTGGATCTTCTTCATCAACATCCCGATCGGCCTCCTCGGCATCGTGCTCGCGACCCTCTGGTTCGAGAACGTCCGCGAGGCGGACCGCCCTCCCCTCGACGTCGTGGGCTTCCTCCTCTCCGGATTCGGGCTCGCCGCCCTGATGCTCGGCCTTGCGACCGGCGGGCGGCACCTCATGCCGGCCGAGGTCTCGGCGGCTTTCGCGGTCGCCGGCACGGCGGCGCTCGCGGCCTACGTCGCCCACGCGCGGCGCACGCCGCACCCGCTCGTGCGGCTCGACCTCTTACGAGTCCCGACCTTCCGGGCGAGCGTCGCGGGCGGCTTCCTGTTCCGGATCGGCGTCGGGGCGATCCCGTTCCTCCTGCCCTTGATGCTGCAGCTCGGCTTCGGGCTGAACCCCCTGCAGTCCGGGCTCCTCACCTTCGTGTCGGCGGCGGGCGCCCTGTTCATGAAGGCGATGGCGGCCCGCATCCTCAAGAGCTTCGGCTTCCGCGCGGTGCTGACCGTCAACGCGTTCGTGGCGGCGGCCTTCCTCGCCGCGAGCGGGCTGTTCACGCCGGCGACGCCGCATTGGGCCGTCATGGCGATCTTGTTCGTCGGCGGGTGCTTCCGCTCGCTCGAGTTCACGGCGCTCAACGCCATCGCCTACGCCGACGTGTCGACCCGGACCATGAGCCACGCCACGAGCCTGTCGAGCGTCGCCCAGCAGCTCTCGCTCAGCGTCGGCGTGGCGCTTGGCGCCGCGGTGCTGGAGGCCGTCGCCGGTGCCCATGGCGAGGCGGCGCTCACGGCCGGCGACTTCTGGCCGGCCTTCCTCGTCGTGGCCCTGGTCTCGGGTCTCTCGGGCTTCGTGTTCGCGAGGCTTTCGCCGAGCGCCGGGGCCGAGATGTCCGGTCACGCGGTCGTGCGCGCGAAGCCGGCGGCCGACTCCGCCTGAGGGGCTGGACCGCACCCGGCGCGGTGCTAGCGTGGTCTGAGAAAACCCTTCCGGAGCGTGGCCATGGACCAGCGCATCGTCGACCTCTACGACCGCTACACCCACGGGGCGCTGACCCGCCGCGCCTTCCTCGACCGCCTCGCGGCGCTCGCCGGCGGCACGGCCGCCGCGGCGGCGCTCCTGCCGCTGCTCGCGAACGACTACGCCAGGGCCGAGACCGTGCCCGAGGGCGACCCGCGGCTTAGCGTCGAGATGATCGACATCCCCGGCGTCGCCCACGGCCTCAAGGGCTACCTCGCGAAGCCGAAGGCGGGCGAGAAATTCCCGGCCGTGATCGTCGTGCACGAGAACCGGGGGCTCAACCCGCACATCAAGGACATCGCCCGCCGCCTTGCGCTTGAAGGCTTCGCCGCGGTCGCGATCGATTATCTCAGCCCGCTCGGCGGCACGCCGGCCGACGAGGACAAGGCGCGCGAGATGATCGGCACCCTCAAGCTCGACGACGTCATCGCCTGGTCGCGCGGCGCCGTCGCCTCGATCGTGGCCCGCCAGGACACCACGGACGACATCGGCGCCATCGGCTTCTGCTGGGGCGGGGGCGTCGTCGGCGAATTGGCCGCCGCCGAGCCCGACCTCGACGCCGCCGTCGCCTACTACGGCCGCCAGCCGGCGCCGGAGAAGGTGCCGGGCATCGCCGCGCCCCTCCTCCTGCACTACGCCGGCCTCGACGAGCGCATCAACGCCGGCATCCCGGCCTTCGAGGAGGCGCTGAAGCGCGCGAAGAAGACCTACGAGCTGCACATGTACGAAGGCGTCAACCACGCCTTCAACAACGACACGGGATCGCGCTACGACAAGGCCGCGGCCGACCTCGCCTGGGGGCGGACCGTGGCGTTTTTAAAGAAATACGTGCACTGACCCCCTCTCCCGCTTGCGGGAGAGGTCGAGTCGGCGCGGCAGCGCCGACCGGGTGAGGGCCCGCGGGGCCGATCAGAACGGGTCCCAATTCACTCCCACGGCGGCGCCGATCCGCGCCAAGACGGCGTTCGGGCTCTCGATCATCTCGGCGTTCCAGAACCGCAGAACGCGCCAGCCTTGAGGCGGCCATGAATCCGTCTCGCCGGCGATCCGACGCGTTCTCGGCATGCTGGCCGCCGTCCAGCTCGATGACGATCCGGTGCATCGGACATGCGCCTTCGCCCAAGTTCTCCGCCCCTCACCCGGTCGGCGCTATTGCGCCGACTCGACCTCTCCCGCAAGCGGGAGAGGGGTCCCCCTGAACCCCGTCGCCAGCACGTAGAGCTCCGCCGAGTCGGCCCGGCTCGCGGCCGGCTTGACGTGGCGGACCGTCGCGAAGTCGCGCTTCAGGTCCGCCAGCAGCGCGCCCTCGGTGCCGCCTTGCAGGACCTTGGCCACGAAGGCGCCGCCGGGGGCGAGGACGGCGCGGGCGAAGTCGGCGGCGGCTTCGGCGAGGCCGACGATGCGCAGGTGGTCGGTCTTCTTGTGGCCGGTGGCGTTCGCGGCCATGTCGGACATGACGACGTCGGCCGGCCCGCCGAGCATCTCCGTCAACCGGTCCGGGGCCTCGGGCGCCAGGAAGTCGAGCTCGACGAACGCGGCGCCGGGAAGCGTCTCGATCGGCAGGAGGTCGATGCCGACGACGCGGCCCTTGCCTTCGGTGCTGCCGACCCGCTTCGCCGCGACCTGCGCCCAGCCGCCCGGCGCCGCGCCGAGGTCGACGACGCGCTGGCCGGGCCGGAAAATCTTGAACTTCTCGTCCATCTCCAGGAGCTTGTAGGCGGCCCGCGAGCGGTAGCCCTCGCGCTTCGCCCGCGCGACGTAGGGGTCGTTGAGCTGGCGCTCGAGCCAGCGCTGCGATGACGTGGTGCGCTTCTTCGCCGTCTTCAGCCGCTGCTTCAGCTCGCGCGCGCCGGAGCCGGGCTTCCTGGTCAAGGGCGCCCTCCGCGGCGCCACACCCCGTCCTCGCGCATGAGGTTCATCAGGATGCCCTCGCGAAGCCCCCGGTCG
The DNA here is from genome assembly GCA_036389455.1 of Beijerinckiaceae bacterium. Taxonomy (GTDB): domain Bacteria; phylum Pseudomonadota; class Alphaproteobacteria; order Rhizobiales; family Beijerinckiaceae; genus JAJKJG01. Next base: position 54,083 of record DASVPW010000059.1, on the reverse strand, counting down.
GCGATGCGCAGGCGGTCGGAAGGGAAGGCGCGGCGGATCGCCTCGAGGATGGCGCAGCCGGCGAGCACGAGATCGGCGCGGTCGCGGCCGATGCAGGGGTTCTGGGCCCGCCGCTCGAAGGGCGTGTCGAGGAGGTCGTCGAGGACCGCGGTCACGTGCTCGTCCCGCATCCACATGCCGTCGACGCGGCGCCGGTCGTAGCGCGGCAGCCTGAGGTGGATGCCGCCGATGGTGGTGACCGTGCCCGAGGTGCCGAGGAGGTGGAACTCGGGCAGGTAGGCCGCCCGGCCGGCCGCGAGCTCGAACGGGGCGAGGAGGTCGCTCACCTCCTCGACCATGGCCTCGAAATCCATCCGGCTCACCTGGACGCCGCCGTGCCGCTCGGCAAGCGTCACGACGCCGACCGGGAGCGAGTCCCAGGCCCGGATGCGCTTCGTCGGATCGGCGAGCGGGCTCGCGGCCTTGCCGTCGAGCCAGGCGATCTCGGTCGAGCCGCCGCCGATGTCGAAGATGATCACGGAATGGGCGCGCGGGTCGGCGAGCGCGGCGCAGCCGGTGACCGCGAGATAGGCCTCGGTGCGCCGGTCGACGACCTCGAGCTCCATCCCGAGCTCGTCCCGGACGCGGGTCACGAACTCGAGGCCGTTCTCGGCAAGCCGGCACGCCTCGGTCGCGACGAGCCGGGCCCGCGTGGCGTTGCGGTGCTCCATCTTGCCCTTGCAGACCCGCAGCGCCTCGATGGTGCGCTCGATCGCGGCCTCGCTCAGCCGGTTCGCGAAGCCGAGGCCCTCGCCGAGGCGTACGATGCGCGAGAACGCGTCCATGACGCGGAAGCCGTACGGCGCGGGCTCGGCGACGAGGAGGCGGCAGTTGTTGGTGCCGAGATCGAGCGCCGCGTAGGAGTGGCCGTTCGGCGCCGTCGCGCGGCGGTGATGGCCAGGCCAGGCCGGACGGCCGTTGTGCTGGAGCGAGGGCGGCGCGTAGGCGCCCGCCGGGACGCTCATGGGAGCGCCCGCCGGAGCTTCCTGCCCAGGCGCTGCCGCCTGGGAAACCGCTTCGTCCTTGACCGGCACGGTCGAAATCCTGGGCGCCGCTCTGCGAAGGGCCGCGGCGCGAGTTGGGACGAAGAGTGCAACGGCTTTGCGCCGCTGCCAAGCCTGTCAGGCAAAGCTGCGGATCAGGCCGCGGCCTTGTCGGGCGACAGGCCCGAGCGCGGCGCCGGGCGCAGCAGGCCCTTCACCTGCACGAAGGGGCGCGGGCGGCTGATCACTTCGTCGAGCCGCGACCACAGGACCTTCGGCGAGAAGGGCTTGGCGATGATCTCGTTGACCCCGAGCGCCACCGCCCGATCGACCGCGTAGCGCCGCGGCTTCGAGAGCATCAGGATGATCGGCACCGTCGGGGCCGGCGAGGTGTTCGGCGTGCGGGTGAGCCGGATGAACTCCTCGCCCGAGAGGATCGCGAGGTCCCAGTCGAGGATGACGAGGTCGGGCTTCGACTCGCCCAGCACGCCGAGCGCCTCGGCGCCGTCCGGGGCCTCGAGCACCCGCTTGATGCCGACGCGGGTCAGCATGTCGCGCAGGATGCGGCGCATGTAGAGGCTCTCGTCCGCGACGAGGGCGGCGAGGTCGGGGAAGACCGGGGTGGCGATCATGGCACGCGGGCACTCGGAGACCCACGACGGGCGAGCCTCGGGCCCGAGTTTTAGCGCCGAAGGGTTTGATGGTTTGCTAACGCCTGACCTCTCCCGCAAGGCGGACGCAGGCCGGAGAGGAACCGCTCACCGCTTCGGTTCGGCGACCGTCCCGGTGACGTCCACGTCGCGCGGCGTCGCCGCGACCGCGGTGCCGCCGCGGGCGGACGGCGGCGGCAGGTAGAGCGCCGCGATGTCGGCGGGGCCTGAGAGGTCGCGCCGCTCCATCGCGAGGCAGGGCGCGAACAGGCCTTCGACGCTCGACGGCATGGCCTTCGGGCACGGCTCGGGCACGCCCCGGACGAGCGCCGTCACGGCGGTCGCGCTGATCATGAACGCGATCACGAGCACCGCGTCGAGGATGGAAGAACGCCTCATGGCCGCCTCCGCGACATCTCTTCGCGAGACCCCTCGAAGGACAACGCCAAGCCGGGCGCCGGGTTCGGCCCGGCTGCCGCGACACGCTTGAGATCGCGTCCCTGCCGATGTTAGCTCGAAAGCCGCCCGGAGCCAACATGCCAGATCCAGCCCTCCCGCCCCTCGCCGACCTCGCCGCCACCCTCTACACGGCCGTGCTCTCCGACGTGCTCGACGAGGCGGGCTTCATGGACCAGGCGCTCAAGCCCTTCGTGCGCCCGCTCGACGAGGCGTCGGTCCTGTGCGGCTTCGCCAGGACCGGCCTCTACCGCAAGGTCTACCACGTCGAGCCCGCACGGAACCCGTACGAGATCGAGATGGACCTGATCGACGGCCTCAGCGCCGGCGAGGTCGCGGTGCTCGCCTGCGACGGGCCGACGGACCGGATCGCCCCCTGGGGCGAGCTCCTGACCACGGCGGCGCGGGTGCGCGGCGCCGCCGGCTGCCTCACCGACGGTCTCGTGCGCGACGTGCGGCGCATCCGCGAGACGGGCTTCCCGGTCTTCGCCGGCGGCATCGGGCCGCTCGACTCGAAGGGGCGCGCCGAGATGGCGGCGATGGACGTGCCCGTCGAGGTCGCGGTGCTCGCCTGCGACGGGCCGACGGACCGGATCGCGCCGTGGGGCGAGCTCCTCACGACCGCCGCGCGGGTGCGCGGCGCGGCGGGCTGCCTCACCGACGGGCTCGTGCGCGACGTGCGCCGCATCCGCGAGACGGGATTCCCGGTCTTCGCCGGCGGCATCGGGCCGCTCGACTCGAAGGGCCGGGCCGAGATGGCGGCGATGGACGTGCCGGTCGAGGTCGCAGGCGTGCGGGTCGAGCCGGGCGACCTGATCTTCGGCGACGTCGACGGCTGCGTCGCGATCCCGAAGGCCGCCGCCGCCAAGGTCGTCAGGCGGGCGCTCGAGAAGGTCGCGGCGGAGGACCGCACCCGCGACGCGCTGCTCGCGGGGGAGACTCTCAGGGCGGTGTTCGCGCGCTTCGGCGTGCTATGAGGACGGCCCTGGATCCGGAGGACCCCCATGCCCGAAAGCCAGCCCCTCGTCTCGCCGGAATGGCTCGAGCAGCACCTCGGCGACCCGGATCTTGCGATCCTCGACGTGCGCATCGTCGCGGGCGAGGACGCCCGCGCCGCCTTCGCGGCGGGCCACATCCCGGGCGCCGCATTCACGGACTACGGCCGGGACGGCTGGCGCGCCGCGAAGGGCATGGCGGTCGGGATGCTGCCGGACGCGGCCGCGCTGTCGGCGCTGTTCGGGCGGCTCGGGCTCACGCCGGACCGGCCCGTCGTCGTCGTGCCGACGGGCCTCAACACGAGCGACTTCAGCGCCGCCGCGCGGGTCTACTGGACGCTCAAGGCGGCGGGCCACCGCCGGCTCTCCCTCCTCGACGGCGGCTTCGAGGGCTGGCGCGCCGCCGGCCGCCCGGTCGAGACCGGCCCCGGGCGGGAGAGGCCGGCGACGCGCTATCCGGTGACGATCGACGCCGGCCTTCGCGCCGACGTCGCCCGGGTCGAGGCGGCGGTCGCGGCCAAGGACGCGACGCTGCTCGATGCCCGCGGGCTCGGCTATTTCGAGGGCCGCGAGAAGAGCCCGCAGGCGATGCGGGCCGGGCGCCTGCCGGGCGCCGCCCACATGGACCAGGCCCAGGCCTGGGACGCCGCCCGCCATGGGCTGAAGCCCCGCGAAGAGCTTGATCGTCTCTACGCCGCCGTGCCGGACGGCGAGGTGGTCAGCTTCTGCAACACCGGCCAGGCGGCGGCGACGAACTGGTTCATCCTCGCCGAGCTCCTGGGGCGAAAGGACGTGCGCCTCTATGACGGCTCGATGTCGGAATGGACGCAGGACGAGAAGCACCCGGTCGAGACGGGGCCGGCGCGCTGATCGTGCGGGCAGGCTGACTTAGCATGCATCCCCGGCATACCAACCATGAGTCATGTTGCATTGCAAAAAGGCAGGTCGCGGTGGAAAAATGCCTGACGGCTGAAAGGCGACGGCCCTGCCCTCCCGCAGACGCCGTTTCGGCCGTTCCCCTCTGGAAGGCTCCGGCTTCAAGTCGAGCCTGACTTCCTCGGCCGGGTCCCTCGTGGACCCGGCCTTTTTCATGGATCCGGTCCCGTCACGTCCGGTCGCCATCCTTGCATCGTCCACAATCAGATGATGCCGAGTCCGCTAAATCGTCTCGTGAAGACGGGTTGCGAAAGCGCGGAAATCCTTGGGTTTTTCGCGCAGCCGCGCCGGGCCGCCGGGGCGGGCGCCCAGGTTTGCCTTGTCGAGACGCGTCATGGCCGCCCGGCCGGCCATCCCGTGGGGAAGACGGGGGCGCTAAAGCGCGGAAATGCTTGGGTTTTTTGCGTGGCCGCCGCGGCGCCGGCAAGGCCGGACCCGATGTTGGCCTTGTCCGCCCGTCGTCCCCGCTGGACGCAAGGCCTGCGCGTCACACGAACAGCCGCTCCTTCGCCTCGTCGAGCCCCTTGTACATCCCGGCCACGTACTCCCCGTAGCCGTTGTAGATCAGCGTCGGGCGCATCTCGTCGGTGCCGAGCACCCGCTCCTTCGCCTGGCTCCAGCGCGGGTGCGGGACCTCCGGGTTGACGTTCGCCCAGAAGCCGTACTCGGAGGCCTGCAGGGCCTCCCAGAAGCTTTTGGGGCGCTCGTCCGTGAAGGTGAACTTCACGAGCGACTTCGCCGACTTGAAGCCGTACTTCCACGGCACCGCGAGGCGCAAGGGAGCGCCGAACTGGTTTGCCAGCGGCTTGCCGTAGACGCCGGTGACGAGGAAGGCGAGCTCGTTCGCCGCCTCCTGCATCGTCAGCCCCTCGGTGTAGGGCCAGGGATACCAGACCTGGCGCTGGCCCGGCGCGACCGACTTGTCCTGGAAAGTCTGCATCTTCACGTAGCGCGCCGAGCCGAGGGGCTTCGCGAGGTCCAGGAAGGCCTTCATCGGAAAGCCCGTCCACGGCACGGCCATGGACCAGGCCTCGACGCAACGGTGGCGGTAGAGCCGCTCCTCCAGCGGCATTTTCCGGATGAGGTCGTCGATGCCGATCTCGAACGGCGCCTCGACCAGGCCGTCGACCTTCACGGTCCAGGGCCGGGTCTTCAGCGCGCGGGCCGCGGCGGCGACGCTCTTCGAGGAGCCGAACTCGTAGAAGTTGTTGTAGTCGCCCGAGAATTTCTCGGCCGTGACCTCGCGGTCGAGCTTGTAGTTGTCGTTCCGCTTCGCCGGGTACAGGTCGAAGGTCGGGTCCGCGTGCTGGGCCAAGGCCGGGCGGGCGCCCACGACGAGAGCGCCCGCGATCGCGCCGCCGCCGGCCAGAAGCTCGCGCCGGCTCAGAAAGACGGCCTCGGCCGTCGCCTCGGACTCCGGGATCTCCCACCCGCGTCGCCGCCTGATCCACATGACCCTTGAATCTCCGTGATCGGCCGAAGGTGTCTTGCCGCGTCATCACGCGCAAGTCACGCCTTGGCGAGGGTTGCCTCGTGCGCCGCCGCACCGCATGCCGGGGCGTGCCCGGGCATTCTCAATGGGTCCGCGAACCGGCCCGCACCTCCCTGGCGAGGCCGAACGCGACAGGTCCGGCGGCCGCCCCTCCGCCCGCGACCCGACGAGCGGCCCCGCCTGCCCCGGCGAGGCCGTTTCGCGTCAGGGCTTCTTCTGCCCCAGCACCTCGTCGCGCAGCGCGCGCCTGAGGACCTTGCCGACGGGGGTCTTCGGCAGGCTGTCGCGGAACTCGATCACGCGGGGGACCTTGTAGCCGGTGAGGTTCTCGCGGGCGTGCGCCCGGAGGTCGTCGGCCGTGACGGCGGGGTCCTTCTTCACCACGTAGGCCGCGACCGCCTCGCCCGAGGCCTCGTCGGGGACGCCGATGACCGCGACCTCGAGCACGCCCGGGTGCGTCGCGAGCACGTCCTCGACCTCGTTCGGATAGACGTTGAAGCCCGAGACCAGGACCATGTCCTTCATCCGGTCGACGATCTTGACCTTGCCGTCCGGGAGGATCACGGCGACGTCGCCGGTGCGGAAGAAGCCGTCGGCGGTCATCACCTTCTGGGTCTCGTCGGGGCGGTTCCAGTAGCCGCGCATGACCTGCGGACCCTTGACGCACAGCTCGCCAGGTTGCCCTTCGGGCAGCACATTGCCGTCGGCGTCGCGGATCGACACGTCGGTCGAGGGGATCGGATAACCGATGGTGCCGGTGAACTCCTCGATGTCGAGGCGGTTGGCGCAGACCACCGGCGAGGTCTCGGAGAGGCCGTAGCCCTCGACGATGGGGCAGCCGGTCAGCTCCTTCCACTTCTTCGCGACGGCGGCCTGCGTCGCCATGCCTCCCGAGACCGAGAGCACGAGCTTCGAGAAGTCCACCTCCTTGACCTGCGGGCAGTTGGCGAGCGCGTTGTAGAGCGTGTTCACGCCGGACATGAGCGTGAACTTCGCCCCTTTCAGGATCTTCGCGAATCCGGGGATGTCGCGCGGGTTGGCGACGAGGAGTTGGCAGGCGCCGAGGCGCCCCATCAGCAGGCCGCACACGGTGAGCGCGAAGATGTGGTAGAGCGGCAGGGCCGTCACCATGACGTGGTCGGTGCGGCCGCCGATGTGGGCCTTCATCCAGGTTTCCATCTGGACGACGTTCGCGGCGACGTTGCGGTGGGTCAGCGTCGCGCCCTTGGCGACCCCGGTCGTGCCGCCGGTGTACTGCAGGAAGGCCACGTCCTCGAGGCCGACCGCCGCGGACGCCGGCGGCGAGGACCGGCCCGCCGCCAGCACGGCCGCGAAGGTCACGGGTCCGGGCAGGCTGTAGGGCTTCACCATCTTCTTCACGTGCCGCGAGATGAAGTTGACGATCGTGCCCTTCAGGCCGAGGAGGTCGCCGAGGGAGACCACCACGACCTTGTCGAGGCGAAGGTTCGGCAGCGCTTCCTCGACCGTGTGGCCGAAGTTCTCGAGCACGAACAGGATGCGGGCGCCGGCGTCGCGGAGCTGATGGACGAGCTCGCGCGGGGTGTAGAGCGGGTTGACGTTGACGACCGTGTAGCCGGCGGTGAGGATCCCGTGCAGGATCGCCGGGTAGGCCATGACGTTCGGCAGCATGATCGCGACGCGGTCGCCGGGCCTCAAGCCTTGCGCCTGGAGCCAGGACGCGACGGCGTCGGCCGCCTTCCCGAGCTCCGCGTAGGTCAGGCGCTTGCCGAAGCTCTCGACCGCCGGCCGGTCCGAAAAGGCGCGCACGCTCTCCCGGAACATCTCGGCGAGCGTGACGAGCCCGCCTTCGTCGATGGTCGCCGGGACGCCGGGCGGATAGGCCGAAAGCCAGGGCTTCCCGGACGGCACGCCGCCTGCGACGGCGGACGCGGCGGTGCTCGCGGTCATTCCTCCCTCCCCTCTCGGCCGCGGCAGTCGGGCGCCGCGTTGCCGCTAGCTTGTCGCGGGCGAGGGGATTTGTCGATGGAGCCCGCCGCTGCGCTCAGGGCGGCGAGCCCGGCTCCCCGAGGACGGCGCGCAGCCACGTCTTGTCGCGCGTATTGCGCTCGGCCGGGTCCTCGAAGCCGACCCCCTCGCAATAGCCCACCCCTTCCATCTTGACCGGGCCTCCGCCGGCGAAGCCGAACGCCGTGACCGTCGAGGCGGCTTCGGAGTATTCGGCGAGGCCGCCCAGCCACATGGACTGGTCGGCGAGCACCGTCGTCGGCTTCACGACGAGCGCGACCGAATTGCCGGGCGGCGCCTTGGGCGGCGTCTGGGACAACTTCTTGGGCGTCTTGGACGGATTCTTGGGCGGCGTCACGACCTCGATCAGCCAGGAGGACGGATAGCGCGCGGCGCTGTTCGGACTCTTAGTGTAGGCCCCGACCTCCAGGAAGGCCGCGACCAGTTGCGAATTACCCTTCTCGACGTAAGTCCCGAAGCCGGGAGTGACCAGCGGCAGCTTGCCGTCGACGATTGCCTGGTGGGGACAGGCGAGCGTGAGCGAGCGGTCGCCGTCGAACTGGAACTCGAACCAGCACCAGCCGCTCCAGGCCGGCGCCGCGGAGGAGGACGGCGCCGGCGAGCCGCCCCACTGGTGATCCATCCAGGCGCGCCCGGAGGCGACCGCGTGCGCGGTGCCGCCGATCGTGACCGTGCCGGTCGTCAGCTGCTGCGGCCAGCTGTAGTAGTACCAGCCGACGGCGGGAAACTCCCCGGGCTTGACCTCGGGCCCGACGTAGCCGTCCTTGCCTTGCAGGAAGAGAGGATTGGCGGCGGCGCAGTCGACGTCGACCGCGAATGCGGGGCGGCCGACGAGGGGATCGCCCGGATCCTCGACGTGGATGTGGAGAGGGAAGACCTCGGACCCGCCGACGATCGAGTTCTTGCCGACGACCATCCGGAACGGATCGTTGCCGACCTCGACGCCGCCCTCGACCGGCGCGAAGGTCTGCACCGGCAGGGAATGATGGACGGGGTCCGCGCCCGGCAGCTCGAGCGTGAAGGCCATGCTGGTGCTGTAGATCTGGCGGTCCAGGTCCCGGACGCCCGGTGCGCAGGCCGCAGTGGCGATCGCCTTGCGGAAGAAGTTCGCGATCACGCTGACCCGGCCACCGCCCTCGAGGTCGAGGCTGAGCGTGTAGTAGCGCCACTCGATCGGCGTGTCCCAGTGCTCGCCGTGGTCGGCCGGGAAGGAGAACGCGGGCGCGGGCGGGGTCGGGATATTGAGGCCCGTTCCGGCCCAAGGGCCGAGAAGCTGAATGGCGACCTCGACGGTCGTCGGCGACGGGGACGCGGCGGCGGCCCTCTTTATGAGGGCGAGCGCCGCCGGGTCGTAATAGTTGTCGATCGTCGCCAGGAAGGAGGAGAAGATCTCGCCGAGCTTGCTGTTCGCCGCCATGCCACCGCCCTCCTAGGTTGCTAACATAGGATATACAATCATTAGTAGTGGATGCTTGCAAGCCGATCCCCTCCGCAGGCGGAGGGGATCGGGTTGCGTGGACGTCAGTGCGCCGCGGCGGCCTTCTGGGCCTGCATCACCATCTCGGCCGGGCGGCCGGTGAGCTCGGCCATGTGGTCGAACTTGGTCGAGAAGGTGCCGACGCCGGCGGTGGCGGAGCGGAGCTCGACGATGAGGTCGCCGATCTCGGACTCGGGGATCATGGCGTTGAGCACGTCCCAGCCCTGCCAGCCGGGGCGCGAGTCGTAGCCGAGGATCTGTCCGCGGCGCGCCGTCACGAGGCCGCTCGCCTTCGACATCGCCTCGCTCGGGATCGCGATCTCGACCGAAAGGATCGGCTCCAGGAGCACGGGCTTCGCCTTCGGCAGGGCCTCGGCCATGGCGAGCTTCGCGGCCGCCTGGAAGGCGGCGTCCGACGAATCGACCGTGTGGTACGAGCCGTCGGTGAGCGTCACCGCGAGGTCGACCACCGGGAAGCCGAGCGGCCCGCGCTTGACGAAGTCGCGCACGCCGGCCTCGACCGAGGGGATGTACTGGCGCGGCACGACGCCGCCCGTGATCTTGTCCTCGAACACGAAGCCCTCGCCCCGCGGCAGCGGCCTGATCTCGATGACGCAGTCGCCGAACTGGCCGTGGCCGCCGGTCTGCTTCTTGTGCCGCCCCCGGGCGCCCGCCGGGGCCTTGATGGTCTCGCAGTAGCCGACCTTGGGCTTGCCCGTCTCGACCCCGACCTGGAAGCGCGACTGCAGGCGCTCGAAGGCGACGCGCAGGTGCATCTCGCCCTGGCCGAGGAGCCGCATCTCGCCCATGTCGGCCTTGTGCTCGAGCGCGAGCGCCGGGTCCTCCTCGATGATCTTGTGGATCGCGCTCGTGAGCCTCACGTCGTCCTTGCGGTCGCGGACCTTGACCGAGAAGGCGTAGACCGGCTCCGGCGGCGCGACCGAGGCGACGGCGGCGGGCCGGGTCTTGCCGGCCGCGAAGGCATCGCCGGTCGCGATGCCTTCGAGGCGCGCGAAGCCGAGGGTCTCGCCCTCCTTCGCCTCCGGCTGGCGCGTGGTCTGGCTGCCGACGAAGGACACGAGGCCGGCGATGCGGCTCTCCTGGCCGCCGGACCCGATCACCGTCTCGCCCTCCTTGAAGGCGCCGCGCAGCACGCGGGCGATCGAGAGCTTGCCGCCGTGCGTCGTGTGCTGGGTCCGCATCACCTGGGCGAGTGCCGCACCGCTGTCGGCGACGCCGAGGCGCGCGCGCGTGTCGGAAAGGCGCGGCGCCTCGTGGCGGAGCGCCTTGAGGAGGCGCGTCACGCCGTTGCCGCGCTCGGCCGCGCCGATCATCACCGGCACGACCTGACGCTCGCGCAGCTCCTTGGCGAGGTCCTCGAACACCCGGTCCTTCGGCGGCTCGATCTCGGAGATCAGGTCCTCCATGAGGGCGTCGTCGTGGTCGGCGAGGCGCTCGAGCATCGAGAAGCGCGCCTCCTTCTCCCGCGGCAGCTCGCCGTCGGGCAGCTCGACCACCTCGCTCGGGGCGTGCTCGCGGTAGACGAAGGCGCGCTCGAGGGCGAGGTCGATGAAGCCGACCGCGATGCCGTCCTTCCAGATCGGGATCTGGCGCAAGAGCAGCGGCGTGCGCGACGCCTTCTGGAGGAGCGCCAGCGTCTCGCGCACGCGGCGCGTCGCGGTGTCGATCTTGTTGATGAAGAGGAAGCGCGGGATGTCGGCTTCCTCGAGCTCGCGCAGCACGAGCTCGAGCGCCGGGATCTTGCGCTCGTCCGCCTCGCACACGACGATCGCGGCGTCGCAAGGAGGCATGACGGTGCGCATGTCGTGCATGAACTCGACCGAGCCCGGACAGTCCACGAAGGTGAAGGTCTCGTCCATGAACTTCGCCGTCGCGAAGTTCGGCTCGACCGACATGGAATGGGCGCGGGCCTCGGGGCTTGAATCGCCCACCATGTTGCCGGAAGCGGCGCGGCCGGCGCGCTCGATCGTTCCGGTGCGCTCCAGGATCGCTTCGAGAAGGGATGTCTTGCCGCTCTGGAAGGGGCCCACGATGGCGATGCACCGCGGCCCCGCGTCTGGTCTGCCGTTTGCCATGTCCTTCCTCCGTGCCGCCCCTCACGCCTTCTGATCGGGCGCGTTCCGGGACGGATGCTCTGCCTGTCCCGGCGGGATGGCAAGCCCTCGGACGAAGCCGGCCGCGGCGTTTGGGGCAGCCGACCCGCGCCGACAGCCCGCAGCAAGAAATGTCGCTTTCAAAGCTATTGCGATGCTGATATCTTCAACTCAACCTGTTCATCAGCGCCCATCCAAGTCGCAGGACAGGTTTAGGGAGAGCCAGCCATGAAGATGACCCTCAAGCGCAAGATCAGGACCGACGAGAGCACCATCGGCGAGCTTTCGATCGACGGCAAGTTCGAATGCTTCACCCTGGAGGATCCGGAGAGGGATGAGAAGATCAAGGGCCGCACCGCCATCCCGGCCGGAACCTACGAAGTCGTCATCACGCACTCCCCCCGATTCAAGAAGGACATGCCGCGGCTCCTCAACGTGCCCAAGTTCGAGGGAATCCTGATCCACGTCGGCAACACCGCCAAGGACACGGACGGCTGCATCCTGGTCGGCCAGGGCAAGGGCACGAACAGCATCACGAGCAGCAAGCTCGCCTACGAGGCCCTGGTCCCGAAGATCGCCGCCGGCCTCAAGCAGGGAAAGGTCTTCATCGAGGTCGCATGAGCCGCCGCGCCGCGCAGGCCCGGTCGCCTTGCATGCGGACGGCCGGCTCGTGCCGGCCGTCCGCGTTTCCTTCGTTCAGCCGCGGCGGCGGCGCGGCGGCGGCTCCTCCCTCGGAGGCGGCGCCGCGACGAGGATCAGGTCTGCGACGCCGACCGCGAGGTTGAGGCCGGCCTGGCCCGTGACCGACAGCGGCTGCAGCGCGATCGAGCGGTCCGACCCGCCGACGAGGACGTTCGCGCCGACGCCGCCGACGACCGTCGCCTCGGCGGAGGCGCCGGCATAGACGCCCGCGAGCGCGCCGCGCGAGATGCGCCCGCTCGGCGCGAGCACGCTCCAGGCCATCTGGCCGCCGGCGGTCGCGCCGATGTCGAGGCCGAACTTGCGGATCGCCCCGGTGTAGACCTCGTACTCGCCGCGCGAGTTGCGGAAGTTGCAGATCAGCTCCTTCTGCGAGGTGATGATCAGCCCGACGCCGCCGGACACGTCGCACTGCAGGAGCCCGACCTGCGTGTTCTGCGCCTGCGCCGGCGCCCCCGCGATAACGCCGAGAAGCGCCGCCGCGCCGACCATGATCAACCTGCGAAATGTCATCTGTGAAGCTCCCGAGGGTTCGACGGAAACCTTGGCGGTAAGCAGGGTATGCGGCGAAACCGGGGCGGGGCTTGCGCGCCTTATGGCCGGCCTTGGCCGACCATGACGGCCCCTACCGCAGCGCCCCGCAGAACCGCTGGATGCGGCTGCAGGCCTCCTCCAGCATGGCGTTCGAGGTGGCGTAGGAGATGCGCAGATTCGGGCCGAGGCCGAAGGCCGAGCCGTGCACCGTCGCGACGCCTTCGGTCTCGAGGAGCTCGGTCACGAAGTCCTCGTCGTTGGCGATGGTCTTCCCCGACGGGGCCTGCCGCCCGATCGCCCCGGCGCAGGAGGGATAGACGTAGAAGGCCCCCTCCGGCGTCGGGCACTTCAAGTGCTTCGACTGGTTCAGCATCGAGACCACGAGGTCGCGGCGCTCCTCGAAGGCGCGCTTGAACCTCGCGATGTGGTCCTGCGGCCCATCGAGCGCCTCGACCGCCGCCCACTGCGCGATCGTCGAGGCCCCGCTCGTCTGCTGGCCCTGCACGAAATCCATCGCCTTGATTAGGTGCTCCGGCCCCGCCGCGTAGCCGATGCGCCAGCCGGTCATGGCGTAGGCCTTGGAGACGCCGTTCATGGTCAGCGTGCGCTCGTAGAGCGCGGGCTCAACCTGCGCCGGGGTCACGAACTCGAAGTCGCCGTAGACGAGGTGCTCGTACATGTCGTCGGTGAGCACCCACACCTGCGGATGGCGCACCAGCACGTCGGTGATCTTCTTCATCTCGTCGCGGGTGTAGGCCGCGCCCGAGGGGTTCGAGGGCGAGTTGAGGATGATCCACTTCGTCTTCGGCGTGATGGCGCGCTCGAGCGGCTCCGGCTGGAGCTTGAAGCCGTGCGCCATGTCGGTCTCGACCAAGACCGCGGTGCCGCCGCACAGGGCCACCATCTCGGGGTAGGAGACCCAGTAGGGCCGCGGCACGATGACCTCGTCGCCGGGGTTCAGGGTCGCGAGCAGCGCGTTGTAGATCACCTGCTTGCCGCCGGTGCCGACGATGGTCTGCGACGGCTTGTAGTCGAGCCCGTTCTCGCGCTTGAACTTCTTGGCGATCGCCTCCCGCAACGGCGTGATGCCCGAGACCGGCGGATAGCGGGTCTCGTTGCGGCGGATCGCGGCGATCGCCGCCTCCTTGATGTGCTCGGGCGTGTCGAAGTCGGGCTCGCCGACCGAGAGCGAGATCACGTCCTTCCCTTGAGCTTTCAGGTCCCGCGCCTTCTGCGTCATGACGATGGTCGCAGACGGCTTCACGCGAGACAGCGTGTCGGACAGAAAGCCCATTTCGAAAGACTCCGTTGGATCGGTACGCTGGTCCTAGTACTCACGGACTCGGCGGTCGGGCAAGCTCTATGTGGATAACATGCATGGTTCTTGCGTTCTTTCTTTGTTCTGTGTATCCACGCTTCTCTGCCGTGAGGTGCTCAAGTGCCCACCACATCCCGCTATCTAGCTTCCACCAAAAACGTACCTGCCATCTTCAAGAAGATGCAGGAAGGTGTTCCGCCGCCGAACTTCAATCGCGACCACCTCGTCGCGATCGGCTTTGCGGGCAGCACCGAGCGCGCGATCATCCCGCTCCTGAAAGATCTCGGGTTTCTCAACGGCGATGGCACTCCCACTCAGCGTTATCGGGATTACAGAGATACATCTCGCGCCAAGGCTGTAATGGCTGAAGCGCTAAGTGAAACCTATGCTGATCTTTTCATGATCAACGAGAGACTTACCAAGAGTGATCGGGAGGCTATCGAGGGACGATTTAAAAGTCTGCACGGCTCTTCAGATCGTGTGGCCGAATTGCAAGCGGCGACTTTCTTAGCTCTCCTAGATCTCGCCGATCTCAATGCAATTAAGAGTTCGGATCCAATTCAAGTGCAAAAGCTTGAGCAGATTGTGGATGAAAGCCGATCCCAAGCTGGGAAGCTGGCACAAATTGATCGCACAAATGGCTCACAAATTGGATTCGGCTACAAGATTGAAATAACCCTGCCAGCAACGAAGGATGTTGAAGTTTACAATGCAATTTTCAAATCTCTCCGTGAAAACTTACTTGGATGATTCAAATGGACTTTCGCGAATGGATGGCGCGGGCGCTGCTCTTTGAAGCGGAGGCCGAGCGATTACGGGATGCAGGGATCAAAATAGGTGCCGGAACTGAGCAGAGCGAAATATCGCTCTTGCAACAAACTTTGGCACCATTCCCATTAGGGTTGCGCGTGAAGGCCATTCGGATGAGCCGGCTTTACGCTGAACTTTATTGCTTCGAGAACTCTCTTAGAGAACTCATCCGCGAACGGTTGCAACCGGTATCGGCAAACTGGTGGGAAGATAAAATCCCCAAGCGAGTTAAGCAGTTTGTTGATACTCGACGGGCGGATGCGGAAAGAAACACATGGCTCGATGTCGAACAGGTGGAACAGCTTCAATTTACAGAATTTGGGCATCTTTGCGATATTATTATTGAAAACTGGGACTGCTTTGGAGATCTAATTCCATCTCAGCATTGGTTAAAGCAACGGCTTGATGAAGTCGAAAAAGCTCGAAATGCGATAGCCCATAATCGTTACTTACTTGATCAGAATTTCAGCGATTAGAAATGTATATGAGTGATTGGAATAAGCAGGTAGGCTTCTAAGATAGAATAGGTCGTTGCGTTGCAATACTTTTCCCTTGCGTCAGAAGATTCGAATGCCTACACCCCCGCGGACCCAAATGGGTTGCTATCTGAAGAACCACTTATGACCGTCACCCGCCGCCGCACCCTCGCCCTCCTGGCCGGAGCCGCCCTCGCGCCCGCGGGCGCCCTCGCGCAGGGCTTCCCGACGCGGACCATCAAGATCGTGGTGCCCTATCCGGCCGGCGGGCCGGTGGATGCGCTCGCGCGGCTCCTCACGCCGGAGCTCGGCGGGCTCGGGCAGAGCGCCATCGTCGAGAACGTCGGCGGCGGCGCCGGCGCGATCGGGGCGCGGCAGGTCGCCAAGGCCGACCCCGACGGGCACACCCTCGTGCTCTCCACGAACCAGACCCACGCCACGAACTACATCCTCCTCAAGGACCCCGGCTACGAGGCGAAGGACTTCGCCGCCGTCGCCGGCCTCGCCGACCTGCAGCACGTGCTGGTGGTGAAGAACGACCTGCCGGCGCGCTCGGTCGCGGAGCTGATCGCGCAGGCGAAGGCGAATCCAGGAAAACTCAACTACGGCTCGACGGGCAACGGCTCGGCCTCGCACCTCGCCATGGAGCTGTTCAAGGTGAAGACCGGGATGGACCTCGTCCACGTGCCGTTCAGGGGCGCGGCGCCGATGGCCCAGGAGCTCGTCGCCGGCCGCATCGACGCCGCCTTCGCGACCCTCCCCTCCGTCCTCGGCCAGGTCCAGGCCGGCACCATGCGGGCGCTCGCCGTCGCGAGCGGCATCCGGGCGCCGCAGCTCCCCGACGTGCCGCTCCTCTCCGAGCAGGGGGTGCAGGGCGGCGAGGCCGACGCCTGGATCGGACTGTGGGCTCCGGCCGGGACGCCGGCTCCTGTGCTCGCCCGGCTCTCCCAGGCGGTCATGGCCGCCCTCGCGAAGCCCGAGGTGCGCGACGCCGCGACGAAGCTCGGCATCGCCGTGAACGTGCGCGATCCGAAGAGCTTCGACGCCTTCGTCGAGGCCGAGATCCGCAAATGGGGCGAGGTCGTGAAGGCGGCGGGTGTGAAGATGGAGGGGTAGCCTCCGTCGGCGCCGCTCTGAGGTGCGAGGAGCGAGGCTACGAGCCTCGAAGGACGCACCACGCCGGCGCATCAGCGCGTATGCGTGCTTCGAGGCCGCCGCTGCGCGGCGTCACCTCGGCATGAGGAGGTCAGGCGTCGAGCGCGGCGGTCGCCGCCGTGAGCCTTCGGACGTCCTCGGGCTCGATGATTTCCGCGAGCGCCGCGTGGGCGCGCCGCCAGGCCGGGAGCGCGGCTTCGAGGCGCCGCGCGCCCGCCTCCGTCAGCCAGACCGCGCGGCGGCGCAGGTCCTTCTCGACAATGGCGATCTCGACGAGGCCCGCCCGCTCGAGGCCGTGGAGGTTGCGCGACAGGGTCGACTGGTCGAGGCCGGTGCGCTCCGCGAGCGCCCCGATGGTGTCGTCCCCGGCCGCCGCCACGTGGGTCATGAGCCCGAACTGGGCGACGCTCAGGCCGGTCTCGCCCATCCGCGCCTCGAGGAAGCGCGTGATCCGGCGCGCGGCGAGGCGGACGTTCGTCCCGGCGCAGGTCCGGACCGCCGCGCGCGCATCGGCGACCAGGGTTTTCGGCAGGTCTTGCCTTTGGCGTCCCATAATGTATGCATTTACATCATTTGTATCTGCATGCAAGGGAACCGAATGCAGGCATCGGCGGCACGGGACCTTCAGGACGCGGCAGCGGAGGTCGACGCCTCCGTGCTCCGGCGCATCGGCGGCACGCCGCTCCTCGAGCTGAAGCGCCTCGTCCCGGAGGGCTGCGCCCGCATCCTCGTCAAGGCCGAGAGCGCCAATCCGACGGGGAGCATGAAGGACCGCATGGCTCTCGCCATGATCGAGGCCGCGGAGCGGACGGGGCGCCTTCAGCCGGGCGGCCGCGTCGTCGAGTACACCGGCGGCAGCACCGGCGTCTCGCTCGCCCTCGTCTGCGCGGCGCGGGGCTATCCTTTGAGCATCGTGACGTCCGACGCGTTCAGCATCGAGAAGCGCCGGCACATGGCGGCGCTCGGCGCCGAGCTGACCGTGATCCCGAGCGTCGGCGGCGGCATGGACGCGGGCCTGACCCGCGCCATGATCGAGGCCGCGCGCCGCATCGCCGCGGAGACGGGGGCCTTCTGGACCGACCAGCTCAACAACGCCGACCAGCTTTCCGCCTACCACGCCATGGGGGACGAGATCTGGCGGCAGACGGGCGGCCGGATCGACGCCTTCGTGCAGAGCGCCGGGACCGCGGCCTGCGTGCGCGGCGTCGCCGAGGCCCTGCGGCGCAGGAAGCCTGACATCCGCATCGTTGCGGTCGAGCCGGAGGAATCCGCGGTCCTGTCGGGCGGCAGGACGGGCATGCACAGGATCGAAGGCATCGGCGCGGGCTTCGTCGTCCCGCTCTGGCACGCGTCCGTCGCCGACGAGATCGCCGCTGTCTCGACCGAGGAGGCCATGGCTATGGCCCGCCGGCTCGCGCGCTCGGAGGCCTTGTTCGCCGGGACCTCGACCGGCGCGAACCTCGTCGCGGCGATCGGGACGGGCATGCGGCTCGGGCCGGACGCGACGGTTGTCACGGTCCTGTGCGATTCCGGCATGAAGTACCTCAGCACCTCCCTTTTCGGCGGGGCTTGAGAGCCCGCGACGGCGTTGCGCCGGGACGCGACTTCGCCGATGCTGCCGGCAAAGCCGCGCCTCGAGACGCGGCGCCATCGACGGAGGAGACGATGAAGCTCACCCCCCAGCAACTGAAGGAGTTCGACGAGCTCGGCTATCTCTTCATGCCCGGCTGCTTCTCGGACGAGGAGGTGGCGGCGCTCAGATCCGAGGCCGAGGGCATCTACCGCACCGAGCGGCCGGAGGTGTGGCGGGAGAAGACCGGCGCGCCGCGCACGGCCTTCGCGGCCCACACCTACAACGAGGCGTTTCGCATCCTCTCGCGCCACCCGCGCCTCGTCGAGCCGCTGCGGCAGCTCTTCGGCGAGGAGGTCTACGTCCACCAGTTCAAGATCAACGCCAAGGCGCCCTTCGAGGGCGAGCTGTGGCAGTGGCACCAGGACTACGGCACCTGGGCCCGCGACGACGGCATGCCCGAGGCCCGCGCCATGAACATCGCCGTCTTCCTCGACGAGGTGATGGCGGTGAACGGCCCGCTGATGTTCATCCCGAAGAGCCACAAGGCCGGCACGCTCAAGGCCGGGCACGACACGACGACCACCTCCTACCCGCTGTGGACGCTCGACAACGACACCGTCGCGAAGCTCGTGCGCGAGGCGGAGCCGCCGGGCGGCGGGCCCGGGATCGTCGCGCCGACGGGCAAGCCGGGCTCCGTCCTGATGTTCCACGGCAACCTCGTCCACGCCTCGCCGCCGAACATGACGCCCTACCCGCGCAAGATCGTGTACCTGACGCTCTGCGCGGTCTCGAACCACATCACGAAGTTCACGCGGCCCGAGTTCATCGCGCACCGCGACTTCACGCCGATCGCGCCCGTCGCCGACGACGCGCTCCGCGAATACGCGCGCGCCTACAAGGTCGCGGCGGAGTAGGCGTCATTCGTCGGCGGGCTGCGGCGCGGCGGACGCTGCCGGCGGCTGCGGCGCGGCGGGCGCGGGCGCACGCACCGGAGCCCGTGGAGCGGGCGCGGCGGCGGGTCCGGCAGCCCCTCGCGGCCCGGCCGGTCCCGGCGAACCGGAGGGCCCCGGCGGTCCCGGAGGGCCGGGCGGACCGGCGGGACCGGGCGGGCCCTCGGCCCCTCGCGGTCCCGCAGGCCCCTCCGGGCCGGGGAGCCCCGCCGGCCCCGGCGGACCGGCCTGGCCGCAGCCCGCGATCACGGCCTCCTGGGTCTGGGCGCCGCTTCTGAGCGTCACGATGCAGTCCGGCGGGTGGTAGATCACCTTGAAGCGGAAGTAGCCGCGCCCGTCGGCCGTCTCGGTGAAGGCGCCGTCGAGCGTCACCTCGGCGCCGGGCTCGTCGGTCTGCCCGATCACCCAGAGCGCCCCTTCGGTGATGCGCGCGACCGCGATCGTGATCTCCGCCTGCGCCGGCGCGGCGGCCAGCATCCCTGCCGCGACCATCGCGGGACGAATCAATCGGACGCGCCGCGCCGCATCGCTCCTCATCGGAGGAGGCCCCGCCGCGCGAGGTTGCGCATGAGCGCGCCCGCCCCGAAGGTCCAGGGCTCGCAGTCGCCGGAATGGCGCATGCGGTTGACGAGGCGCCCGAGCTTCGGCGCCGCCACCGTGACGACGTCGCCGATCTTGTGGGTGAAGCCCTGGCCCGGCGCGTCGCGGTCCTCGATCGGCGCGAACATGGTGCCGAGGAAGAGGACCGCTCCGTCCGGGTACTGGTGCTCCGGCCCGATCATCTGCCGGACGAGGTCCTCCGGGTCGCGGCTGATCTTCGCGATCGACGACGAGCCCTCGAGACGGAAGCCGTCCGGCCCCTCGACCGCGAGGGTGACCGTCGTGGCCCGCACGTCGTCGAGGGAGAAGGTCTTATCGAAGAGGCGGATGAAGGGGCCGATGGCGCAGGACGCGTTGTTGTCCTTCGCCTTCGAGAGCAGGAGCGCCGAGCGGCCCTCGAAGTCGCGCAGGTTCACGTCGTTGCCGAGCGACGCGCCGACGATGCTTCCCCGCGACGAGACCGCGAGCACGACCTCCGGCTCGGGGTTGTTCCAGCTCGACTTCGGGTGCAGCCCCGCGTCCATCCCCGTCCCCACCGCCGCCATGGGCGGGGCCTTCGAGAAGATCTCGGCGTCGGGGCCGATGCCGACCTCGAGGTACTGGCTCCACACCCCCTGCTCGATCATCACCTCCTTCAGCCGGGCCGCCTCGGGCGAGCCCGGCCGGAGCTTCGCGAGGTCGTCGCCGACGAGGCGGTTGACCTCCCGGCGGATCGCGGTCGCGGCGTCGGGATTGCCCCTCGCCCGCTCCTCGATGACCCGCTCCAGCATCGAGATCACGAAGGTCACGCCGGCGGCCTTGATGGCCTGGAGGTCGAGGGGGGCGAGGAGCCACGGCTTCCTGGGGTCGCGCCCGTCCGGCGGCGTGTTGGCGAGGATGTCTTCGAGCGCGCCGACGCGCTCGCCGGAGGCGGCGCGGAGCGCCGCCGCGGGGTCGCCCGCCTCGCACAGGTCGCGCATCGTCGGGAAGGCGCCCGAGGCGTCGAACACGCCGTCCTCCCGGACCGCGACGACCGAGGGGCCGCCGAGCTCCGGCCGCCAGACCCGCCCGGCGAGCGCCCCGGCCGTCCCGTCGTCCGGCAGAACCTGCCTGATTTCGTCCTCGATCCGCGCCATGCCGCCATCCCCGGAGCCCGAGCCTGCGGCTTAGAGGCGAGTCCGTCCGCCCGCAAGGTGTGTTCGCCAGGCCACGGCGGGGAGCTTTTCCCGTCCCCGAGGGAACCCCGTCCGAAGCCGCTCATTGGCCTTGGTAAAGGCACGAGGAGCGGCGGCTTGAATCCGGTCAGGGTGGGCTTCATCGGCTACGGCATCATGGGCGAGCGGCTGCTGCGGGCGGCCCTCGCGCAGGGCCCCGGCCCGGTTGCCGTCGCGGGCGTCTGGGACCCGGCCTCGCGGGCGATGGACCGGCTCCGCGAGACCTTCCCGCAGGTGCCCCGCGCCTCCTCCACCCACGCGCTCATCGAGGCGAGCGACTGCGTCTACGTCGCCTCCCCGCCAGCGACCCATCTCGGCCACGTCCGGCGCACGCTCGAGCGCGAGCGCGCGATGTTCTGCGAGAAGCCGCTCGCCGTCGACGTCGGGGAGGCGCGCCGGCTCGTCGCGGAGGCGGAGGCGGGCGGGGCGCGGGCGGCCGTGAACTTCCCCTTCGCGTCGTCCTTCGCGGTCGACCGGCTCCGGGCCTGGATCGCCGAGGGCGCGGTCGGCGAGCCGCGCGCGCTGCGCATCGAGGTCGCCTTCGCGCGCTGGCCGCGCTCCTGGCAGGCCGACGCCGCCTCCTGGCTCGACCGCCGGGCGCAGGGCGGCTTCACCCGCGAGGTCGTCTCGCATTTCCTGTTCCTGTCGCGGCGCCTGTTCGGGCCCCTGGAGCTGCGCCGCGCCGCCGCCGAATACCCGGAGCGGGACCGAAGCGAGCGCGGCATCGAGGCGGTCCTGACCGCGGGCGCGGTGCCGGTGCGGCTCTCGGGCGGGGTCGGCGGCACCGACAAGGACGACCATAACCTGTGGGTCCTCGAAGGCTCCGCGGGCGCGGTGCGCATCCGCGACTGGGCCGTGCCCGAGCGGCTCGAGGCCGACGGCACCTGGGCCGAGCCGCCGGGCGCGCTCGATGCCGACCAGGCCCGTCCCCTCGTGCTGGCGCGCCAGCTCGAGAAGGTCGCGGCCATGACCCGCGGCGAGCCGCACGATCTCGCGACCCTGCGCGAGGCCCTCGAGGTCCAGGAGGTCGTCGAGGCGATCCTGCGCCAGGACGTGCGCGACGGCGGTGGGCGCTGACGCTCCGTGCGCCGCCGCACCGCGCCGGGCTGCAGGATAGGCATGATGGGGTCATGGCCGGCCAGAGAAGCCGGCACCAGGGATCGTCGTCATGAGAACCTTCAGCGCCGCCGCCGCCGTCCTCGCCGCCTTCGCGACCGGGCTCGGCCTCGCCGTCCTCATCAATCCGTTGATCTAGCCTCCCGCTTCCCGAGGAGCCCGACCGCGAACGGCAGCGCCGTCGCGATCCCGAGGAACCGGGCGAGGTGGTGCACGCCGACGTAGAGCGGGTCGAGGCCGAGAATGAGGGCCAGCACCATCATGGCCTCGAGCCCGCCCGGGGCGAAGGCCACCATGGCGTCCGGGAACCCGACGCCGGCGAGCGCCGACGCCGCCGCGGCGAACGCCATCGCGACCGCGACGGTGAGGACGAGCGAGCCCGCCGCCGCGGTCAGCGTCCGCCCGAGCGCCGCGAGCTCGAGGGTCCGGAACCGCTCGCCGATGAACACGCCGATCAGGACGAGCCCCGCGACCGCGAGCGGCGGCGGTACGACGCCCGGCGCGAAGCCTGTCGCATGGAGGCTCGCGCTCACGAGGGTCGCGCCAAGGAGGACGGGCGCCGCAACGCGCAGCCGCTCGAAGACAAGCCCGAGCGCGAGGCCGCCGGCGAGCACGACGAAGAGGCCCGCCGGGGCCGCGACCGGCATGCCCTCGCCCGGCAACAGCGCCCCCGGGCGGCCGCCGCCCAGGAAAACCACGAGGCTCGGCAGGAGGGCGATGAGCACGAACAGCCGGAGCGACTGCACGACCGCGATCGCGACCACCGACGCCTTCCGCTCGGACGCGATGACGAGCACGGTCGAGAGCGCGCCCGGGGCCGAGGCGAGGAGCGCGTCGTCCCGCCGCCAGCCCGCGACCCGGGTCAGCCACAGCGCGGAGGCGCCGGTGCCGGCGACGACCGACAGCGCCAGGACCGCGAGGCTCAAGGGGTAGCGCGACACCGCGGCGAGCGCCTCGGGCGTGATCCCGGCCCCCATGGTGGCGCCCGAGACGAGCATCGCGGCGTCGGCGAGCGGGCGCGGCAGCGGCCGGCCGCGCCCCGCAGCGCCCCAGGCCACCACCGCCACCATCGCGCCCGACATCCAGGCTGCCGGGATGCCGAGGAGATGGAACGCAAGGCCGCCGAGCGCCGCGACGAGGATCTGCGCGGCCTGCGGGAGGATCGCCGCCACTCCCTACAGCACGGCCGCGAGCCGCCGCACCGCCTCCTCGAGGTCCTCGGCCCTGCGGGCGAAGCACAGGCGCAGGTACCCCTCCGCCCCTGGGCCGAAAGCGGTGCCGGGCGCGAGGCCGACGTTCGCGGCGTCGACGAGGCGCAGCGCCAGCGTCCGGGAGTCCGCCGCCCCCTTGACCTTCAGGAAGGCGTAGAAGGCGCCGGGCGGCGGCGGCAGCTCGACCCGGCCCGTGGCGAGGAGGCCGCCGCAGACGATCTCGCGCCCCCGCCTCGCCCGCGCGATCTGGTTCGCGACGAAGCCTTCGCCCTCCTCGAGGGCCGCGACCGCGGCCCGCTGCTGGAACTGCGGCACGCCGGAGGTCGAGTACTGGATCAGGTTCTCGATCACCTGGCCGAGCTGCCGCGGAGCCTCGAGCCAGCCGATGCGCCAGCCGGTCATGGCCCAGTTCTTCGAGAAGGTCTGGACGAAGAGGATGCGGTCGCCCTCGTCCATCACGTCCCGGAACGAGGGCGTGCGGCCCTCAATGGTGAGCTTCGGGTCGTAGGCGAAGCGGGCGTAGATCTCGTCGGCGACGATCCACAGCCCCCGGGCGCGCGCGAGGGCGAGGATCGCCTTGAGGTCGTCGAGGCTCGCGGTCCATCCGGTCGGGTTCGCCGGCGAGTTGACGACGATGGCGCGGGTCCGGCCCGTGACGGCGGCTCTCAGACGGTCGAGATTGAGATGCCAGCCGCTCTCCGTGCAGGTCATCGGCACCGGCGCGACGCGCGCGCCCGCGACCGTGATCGCACCGGCGAAATTAGGCCAGGCGGGCGTCGGGATCAGGACCTCGTCGCCGGTCCCTGCCACCATCCGGACCGCGATCTGCGCCGCGTGCATGCCGCCGATGGTGACGAAGAAGCGCTCCGGGTCGGACGGGCGCCCGTACAGCCGCTCGTGGTAGCGCGCGAGCGCCTGCCTCAAGTCCGGGATGCCGCGCTGCCAGGTGTAGAAGGTCTCGCCGGCGCGGAGCGCCCGGACCGCGGCGTCGCAGATGAAGGCCGGCGTTGGAAGGTCCCCCTCGCCGACGTAGAGCGGGATCATCCCCTCGCGGCCGCGCGCGTAGTTCGCGACCTCGACGATGCCGCTTTCGGGCGCGTGCTCCGCCTCCGGGCGGATCGACAGGAGGGAGGGCACGGCGACGGGGGCGTTCATGAAGGTTCCCGGCTTTCCTCTGGAAAGAGCCTCCCATGGCCCCTCGCCCCCGCGAAGGCAAGCGCAAAGGGCCAGGGGGACGCGAGCTCCTCCTCCCCATACCGAAGGCGACGCCGGCGCTCCGGCGCTATCGGTCTCTCCGTCCGGAAGGGAGGCTACCCCGCCCGGTCGGCCAGGAGGTCGCGGATCTCGGCGAGGAGCTTCACGTCGGCCGGGACCTCGGGCTCGGGCTTCGCCACGATCTCGGCCTCGCGCTCGCGCTTCAGGCGGTTGATGCCCTTGACGACGAGGAACAGCACCCAGGCGATGATGACGAAGTTGATCGCGACGGTGACGAAGTTGCCCCAGCCGAGCACCGCCCCCTGCTTCTTCGCCTCCGCGTAGGCGAGGCCGGTCTGCACCTGGCCGGCGAGCGGCGTGTAGTAGTTCGAGAAGTCGAGCCCGCCGGTGACGGCGCCGATGATCGGCATGAAGACGTCGCCGACGAGCGACTCGACG
The DNA here is from genome assembly GCA_036389455.1 of Beijerinckiaceae bacterium. Taxonomy (GTDB): domain Bacteria; phylum Pseudomonadota; class Alphaproteobacteria; order Rhizobiales; family Beijerinckiaceae; genus JAJKJG01. The sequence continues at coordinate 29,646 of DASVPW010000059.1, read as the reverse complement.
ATCTTCCCGAACGCCGCTCCGATGATGACCCCGATCGCGAGATCGACGACGTTGCCGCGCAACGCGAACTTCTTGAATTCCTCGATCATGGCAGGAACTCCTGGCCGGCCTCGCTCGGGGGGAGAGAGGGGTTCCGCCCCCTCCCCCCGCCCGGCCGCTTACGGTAGCATCGGGTCATGCATCGGCAAGGCGTTCCATGATCGGCGGGTGGGCGGTCGTCCTTTCGGCCCTCGTCTATCTCTGCTTCCTGTTCGCGATCGCCCATTGGGGCGACCATTCGGGAAGCCGTCTCGTGCGCGGGCCGGCGCGCGGCACGGTCTATGCCCTCGCCCTCGCCGTCTACTGCACCTCCTGGACCTTCTTCGGCTCGGTCGGCCTCGCGAGCCGCTCGGGCCTCGATTTTCTCACCATCTACATCGGCCCGGTGCTGGTGATCGGCCTCGGCCACCCCTTGGTCGCCCGGGTGGTGCGGATCGCCAAGGCCCAGAACATCACCTCGATCGCCGACTTCGTCGCCGCGCGCTACGGCAAGAGCGAGCGCGTCGCGGCGCTCGTGTGCCTCATCGCCGTCGTCGGCGCCGTGCCCTACATCGCGCTGCAGCTGAAGGCGGTGTCGGCCTCGCTCAACGTGTTCCTGGCGGCCGTCGAGGGCGGCGCCATCGGCGGCCGGGTGCCGTTCGGCGACCTCGCCCTCGTCGTGGCGCTGGTGCTCGCCGGCTTCGCCGTCGCCTTCGGGACCCGCCACACGGACGCGACCGAGCACCAGGACGGGCTGATGCTGGCGATCGCGCTCGAGTCGGTCGTGAAGCTGATCGCCTTCCTCATCGTCGGCGCCTACGTGACGTTCTGGATGTTCGGCGGCCTCGACGAGATCACGAGCCGCCTCACCGAGCGGCGCGGCGACTTCGAGTTCTTCGCCCGCACCTCCGAGCCCGGCTCCTTCCTGACGCTGACGCTCCTCGCGGCTTTCGCGGCGCTGCTGCTTCCACGCCAGTTCCACATGGCCGTGGTCGAGAACCGCGGCGTCGAGGACGTGCGCCGGGTCGCGTGGCTGTTCCCGCTCTACCTCGTGCTGATCAACCTCTTCGTGATCCCGCTCGCGCTTGCCGGGCTCTCCACCTTCGCGCCGGGCGAGATCGACCGCGACATGACCGTGCTCGCGCTGCCGCTCAGGGACGGCGCCGGGTACGTGGCGCTGGTCGCGTTCCTCGGCGGCCTCTCGGCCGCGACCGCGATGGTGATCGTCGAGACCGTCGCGGTCGCGATCATGATCTCGAACCACCTCGTGGTGCCGATCGTGCTGCGCCGCCGCGGCGGCTTCTCCGGGGACGCCGAGAAGGCGGTGCCGGCCTCCGACCTCGGCGGCTTCGTGCTCGGCGTCAGGCGCATCGCGATCGTCGTCGTGACGCTCCTCGCCTACGCCTACTACCGGGCCTCCGGCGACGCGGCGCTTGCCGCCATCGGCCTGCTCTCCTTCGCGGCGGTGGCGCAGGTCGCGCCGGCGTTCTTCGGCGGGCTGTTCTGGTCCCGCGGCACGGCGCTCGGCGCGAGCGCCGGGCTTGCCGTCGGCTTCGCGGTCTGGGGCTACACCCTGCTCCTGCCGAGCCTCGCGCTGGAGGGCGCATTCTGGACGGGCTTCGTCAAGGAGGGGCCGCTCGGGCTCTCGCTCCTCAAGCCGACGGCGCTCCTCGGGATCGAGCTGCCGCAGCTCACCCACGGGGTGCTGTGGAGCCTCGCCCTCAACGTCGCGGCCTACATCGGCTTCTCGTTCCTTCGCCCGGCGAACGCCTTGGAGCGGCTCCAGGCGACCGCCTTCGTCGGCGCCGGCGAGGCCTCGATCGCGCCGAGCTTCCGGCTGTTCCGGGCGAGCGTCACCGTCGACGACCTCAAGGCGACGGTCGCCCGCTACCTCGGCGAGGAGCGCACGAGCCGGTCCTTCGAGAGCTTCGCCATGAGCCGCGGCGCCGCGCTCGACGGCCGCGCCGAGGCCGACATCCACCTCCTGCGCTACGCCGAGCACCTTCTGGCCTCGGCGATCGGCGCGGCCTCGTCGCGGCTCGCGCTGTCGCTTCTGCTTCGCCGCCGCAACGTCTCGACGCGGGACGCGCTGCGCCTCCTCGACGACGCCTCGGCCGCGATCCAGTACAGCCGCGAGCTTCTGCAGCACGCCCTCGACCACGCCCGCCAGGGCATCACCGTGCTCGACCGCGACCTGCGGCTGCTCGCCTGGAACCGCGCCTTCATCGACCTCTACGAGCTGCCGCCCGAGCTCGTCCGCATCGGCGTCGGCCTCGACGAGATCATCCGTTTCAACGCCGAGCGCGGCTCCTACGGGCCGGGGGCCGTCGACGACGTCGCGGCGCAGCGCATCCACAGCTTCGTCCACGACACCGAGCCGCAACGCGTCCGCCTCCAGCCGGCCGGCCGCGTGATCGAGGTGCGGACCAACGGCCTGCCCGGCGGCGGCTTCGTCACGACCTACACCGACGTGACCGAGACCGTCGCGGCCGAGGAGGCGCGCGAGCGCGCGAACGAGCTCCTCGAGCAGCGCGTCCGCGAACGCACCGAGGAGCTCACCCGCCTCAACGAGGCGCTGACCAAGGCCAAGGCCGAGGCCGACGAGGCCAACGTCTCGAAGACCCGCTTCCTCGCCGCCGCGAGCCACGACATCCTCCAGCCGCTCAACGCGGCGCGGCTCTACGCGACCTCGCTCGTCGAGCGCGACCGCGACGCCGGCGACTCAGGGCTTGCCGAGAACGTCGACGCGTCGCTCGACGCGGTCGAGGAGATCCTCACCGCGCTCCTCGACATCTCGCGCCTCGACACCGGCGCCATGAAGCCGCAGTGGACGAGCTTCCGGGTCGACGAGATGTTCCGCCAGCTCGAGCGCGAGTTTGACCCGATCGCCCGCGAGCGCGGCCTTTCCATCGTCTTCGTGCCGACGGCGCTCACGGTCCGCTCCGACCGGCGCCTCCTGCGCCGGCTCCTCCAGAACCTGATCTCGAACGCCATCAAGTACACGCCGGCAGGGCGCGTGCTCGTGGGGACGCGGCGGCGCGGCGACCGCCTCAGCCTCGAGGTCCTCGACACCGGCCTCGGCATCCCGTCCTCGAAGCAGAAGGTGGTCTTCCACGAGTTCCAGCGCCTCGACCAGGGCGCCAAGGTGGCGCGGGGCCTGGGGCTCGGCCTCTCGATCGTCGAGCGCATCGCCCGCGTGCTCGACCACCCCCTCGCGCTCTCCTCCGAGCCGGGGCGCGGCTCGCGCTTCAGGGTCGAGGTGCCGGTCGTGGCCGCCAGGGCCCCGAGCGTCGTCGCGTTGGAGAAGCCGCGCGCGCCCGCGACGCCGCTCGCCGGGCTGACCGTGCTCGCCATCGACAACGAGCCCTCGATCCTCGAGGGCATGCGCACGCTCCTGAGCGGCTGGGGCTGCGAGGTCGTCACGGCCCCGTCCCTCACGGCCGCCCGGGCCGCCATCGAAGGCCGGCCCCCCGAGGTGATCGTCGCCGACTACCACCTCGACGAGGGCGACGGCCTGCAGGCGATCGCGGCGCTGCGGCGCGAGTTCGCGGTCGAGATCCCCGCCGTACTCGTTACCGCGGATCGGTCGCCGGCAGTCCGCGAGGAGGCCGCGCTCGGGGGCGTGCACGTGCTCAACAAGCCGCTGAAGCCCGCCGCCCTGCGGGCGCTCCTAGCGCAGTGGCGCGCGACGAGGGTGGCGGCGGAATAGCACCGCACTGTCGTCCCCGGCGGGCCGCGCAGCGGCCCGGGAAGGGGACCCATGCCCCGGCGCCGGTTCTGGGTCCCCTTCCCTCGCTTCGCTCGCCGGGGACGACAGTGGGCCGGCGTTATGCCACCTCCGGCCGGTACGGCGCGCGCCCGCTCACGAGCGCGTCGTCGAGGAGCTCGAGCCGGTCCTGCCCCCAGAAGACCTCGCCGGCAAGCACGTAGGCCGGCGAGCCGAAGGCGTCGGCCGCGACGGCGTTCTCGAGGTTCAAGGCATAGACCGCCTCGGTCATCGAGCCTCGGGCGGCCTCGATCAGCGAGGTCGAGTCGAGCCCTGAGGCCTCCGCCAGCTCCGCGATCACGAGCGGGTCGGCGAGGTTGCGCTCCTCCTCCCAGACGCCGGCCATGGCGCGGCGCATGAACGGGTCGGGGTCCTGGCCCGCCGCCACGACCGCCACCACGAAGCGGTCGGCGAGCGTCACGTCGAAGGGCGAGAACTTGGGCTGGAGGTTGAACTTAAGGCCGCGCTTCTCGCGCCAGCGCTGCAACTCGACGAGCCGGTAGCGCTGCCGCGCCGGATGGCGCTGGGCGAGCGGAAGCCCGCCGGTCTGCGCGAAGACGCGGCCGAGGAACACCGGCTTGTAGTTGACCGAAACCCCATGCCGGCGCGCGATCTCCATGAACAGGCGATGGCCGATGTAGGCCCAGGGGCTCGACAGGGAGAAGTAGTAGTCGATGGTGCGGGGCATGGCGGCTTCGTCGGTTTACGGCCGCACCGTCGCGTTTTCAGCCCGCGATGGCAAGGCTTCGTGCCGGTCCAGGCCGCCTGCTCGCTCGTCGTGGCCAGCAAGCAGAGGCCTCCATGCCGCAAAGCCCTAGGGCTGCGCGCCGCCGCCGCTTATGAGGGTCTTGATCGCCTGGACCACCGCGGAGGGCGAGGTGCCGGCCGCGTTGAGGCCGCCCTTCACGCCCCAGTAGAGCGCGACGAGGATGATCGGCACGAGGATCCAGCCCAGGATCTCCTCGAACATCTTGCGGCGCCGGCGGCGCTGCCAGCGCTTCTCGCGCCAGGTCAGCTTGCGGGCCGGAGCCGTGGGCGCCGGCGCAGGCTCGAGGGGCTTCTCCTCGACGTCGGCCGTCGTGCCCGGACCAGGGGCGCCTTCGGCACGGTCCTGACGCCGCCACTGCCAGCGCTCGCGCCAGGTCGGCTTGCCGGGCGGCGCAGATGGCGGAGGCGCCAAAACGGGAGGCGCCGGCGCGATCGGCGCCGGCGCGGGATCGAGGGGCCTGCCCTCGGCGTCGTCCGTCATGCCCGGACCAGCGGCACCTTCGGCACGGTCCGGACACCCCCGCCGCTGCCGCCCGGGCCCTTCGGCTTGTTCGGCTTCCTCGCCCTGCCGAACGCCGGCGCCTTGCGCTTCGGGCGCTTCTTGACCGCGTTCGTCACGTCGCGCTCGGGCCGCGGCGTCACCGGCCCTTCCGGATACTCGAAGCCGAGCGACTCCTTGGCGTCCTCGGGCTTGAGGACGACGACGCGCACGGCGCCGCCGCCCTTCAGCTTGCCGAACAGGACGTCGTCGGCGAGCGGGGTCTTGATCGTCGACTGGATCAGCCGCGCCATGGGCCTCGCCCCCATGGTCTCGTCGTAGCCGTGCTCGATGAGCCAGTCGCGCGCCTCGTCCGACAATTCGATCGTGACGTTGCGGTCGGCGAGCTGCGCCTCGAGCTGCATCACGAACTTGTCCACGACCTTGGCGATGACCTCGCGCGGCAGCCGCCCGAACGAGATCACCGCGTCGAGCCGGTTGCGGAACTCCGGCGCGAACAGCCGGTTGATCGCCTCCGTGTCGTCGCCCTCGCGCTTGTTCTGCGTGAAGCCGTAGGCGGCCTTGGCGAGGTCGGCGGCGCCGGCGTTCGTCGTCATGATGATGATGACGTTGCGGAAGTCGACCTGCTTGCCGTTGTGGTCGGTGAGCTTGCCGTGGTCCATGACCTGCAAAAGGATGTTGAACAGGTCCGGATGCGCCTTCTCGATCTCGTCGAGGAGGAGCACGCAGTGCGGGTGCTGGTCGATGCCGTCGGTGAGCAGGCCGCCCTGGTCGAAGCCGACGTAGCCGGGCGGCGCGCCGATGAGGCGCGAGACCGTGTGGCGCTCCATGTACTCCGACATGTCGAAGCGCAGGAGCTCGACCCCGAGCGAGGCGGCGAGCTGCTTCGCGACCTCGGTCTTGCCGACGCCGGTCGGGCCGGCGAAGAGGTACGAGCCGATCGGCTTCTCGCCGTCGCGCAAGCCGGCGCGGGCGAGCTTGATCGCGGCGGTCAGGGCCTCGATCGCGCTCTCCTGGCCGTAGACGACGGTCTTCAGGGCCGTCTGCAGGTTGGCCAGCACCTCCGCGTCGTCCTTCGACACGGTCTTCGGCGGGATGCGGGCCATCGTCGCGACGGTCGCCTCGATCTCCTTCACGCCGATGGTCTTCTTGCGCCGGTGCTCGGGCACCAGCATCTGCGAGGCGCCGGTCTCGTCGATCACGTCGATCGCCTTGTCGGGCAGCTTGCGGTCGTTGATGTAGCGCGCCGAGAGCTCGACCGCCGCCTTGATGGCGTCGCCGGTGTAGCGCAGCTTGTGGAAGTCCTCGAAGTAGGGCTTCAGGCCCTTCATGATCTCGATCGTGTCCGGGATCGAAGGCTCGTTGACGTCGATCTTCTGGAAGCGCCGCACGAGCGCCCGGTCCTTCTCGAAGTACTGGCGGTACTCCTTGTAGGTCGTCGAGCCGATGCAGCGCAGCGTCCCCGAGGCGAGCGCGGGCTTCAGGAGGTTCGACGCGTCCATGGCGCCGCCGGAGGTCGCGCCGGCGCCGATCACGGTGTGGATCTCGTCGATGAACATGATCGCGTTCGGGTGCTGCTCGATCTCCTTCACGACCTGCTTCAACCGCTCCTCGAAGTCGCCGCGGTAGCGCGTGCCGGCGAGCAGCGTGCCCATGTCGAGCGCGAACACGGTCGCGTTCTCGAGCACCTCCGGGACCTCGTGCTTGACGATCTTGCGCGCGAGCCCCTCGGCGATCGCGGTCTTGCCGACGCCCGGGTCGCCGACGAGCAGCGGGTTGTTCTTCTGCCGGCGGCACAGGACCTGAATCGTGCGCTGCACCTCGTCCTCGCGGCCGATGAGCGGGTCGATCTTGCCTTCCTTCGCCTTCTTGTTGAGGTTGACGCAGTAGGCGTCGAGCGCGTCGCCCTTCTTCTTCTGGCGCCCGTCGGACTCGTCGCCGCCGGCCGGACGCTCGCTCGACTCCTCCTCCGCGCCGCGCGGCGAGCGCGTCTCGGTCAGGCCCGGGCGCTTCGCGATGCCGTGGCTGATGTAGTTGACCGCGTCGTAGCGGGTCATGTCCTGCTCCTGCAGGAAATAGGCGGCGTGGCTCTCGCGCTCGGCGAAGATCGCGACGAGCACGTTCGCGCCGGTCACCTCCTCGCGGCCCGACGACTGCACGTGGATCACGGCGCGCTGGATGACGCGCTGGAAGCCGGCGGTCGGCTTCGAGTCCTGGCGCCCGTCGGCGACGAGGTTCGCGAGCTCCGTGTCGACGTACTCGACGAGATTGCGGCGCAGCACGTCGAGGTCGACGTTGCAGGCGCGCATGACCGCGGCCGCGTCCTGGTCGTCGACCAGGGCGAGGAGCAGGTGCTCGAGGGTGGCGTATTCGTGGCGGCGCTCGCCGGCGAGGGCGAGGGCCCGGTGGAGGGCTTGTTCTAGGCTTCGTGAAAAGCTCGGCAAGGTGGCCTCTGGGTCGGAGCTACTTCTTTTCCATAACGCATTGTAGCGGATGTTGGTGCTTGCGGGCGAAATCCATGACCTGCGTCACTTTGGTTTCCGCCACCTCGTAGGTATAGACGCCGCACTCGCCGACGCCGTTCTGGTGGACGTGGAGCATGATCCGCGTCGCGTCCTCGCGCGACTTGTTGAAGAAGCGCTCGAGCACGTGGACCACGAACTCCATCGGCGTGTAGTCGTCGTTGAGCAGGAGCACGCGGTACAGGTTCGGACGCTTGGTCCTGGTTTTGGGCTTTGTGATGACGGCGGTGCCGGAGCGGTTGTCGTCGTCTCCGCCGGGCGTGCGCGGCGCCGCGCCGGTGATGCGCACCGTCGGGGTCATGTCCGTGTGCGGCGTCTCGCGCGCCATGATCCGTCGTTCATCTCCGAAGGAGCGTGTGCCCTCGTCCGCAACGCCGCCCGTGATCCCCGAGTCGTAATGTAGAATCGTCCGGCGCGGTTCGCCAGATCGTTCCGCCGCGCCGTCCCCACGACTCGGGGAAAGCTCCGGCGTCGTTGAGCGAGGCCCGCGCATATGGGGAAGAAGGTGCCGAAAAGCAAAACGCCCGGCCGAGGGCCGGGCGTTCGACAGGTCCGAAGCGGTACGCGACTTACTTCGCGGCCTTGCCGTTGGCGACCGCCACGAGGCCCTCGTACGGCTTGAAGGCCTCCTTGGCGAGGTTGGTGTAGAGCTCGCCGAGCTTGGTCGTCTGGGCGACGAAGCCCTCGTAGGCCGACTTGACGTAGTCGGTCTGGATCTCGATCGCCTTGTCGAGCGACTTGGCGCCGAGGAGCTTCTCGAACGTCGCCGTGCCCTGCTCGAACGACTTCTTGGCGAAGTCGGCGGTCTCGACGGCGATCGCCTGGGTGCCCTTGGAGACGACGCCGAAGCTCTTCAGAGCGGCGTCGACGTTGTCCTTGCTGAACTTCTGGATGGTGTCGAACTGTTGCATGATCGTCTCTCTCCGGCGCCGCGCGCCGCCTTTCGGGTGATTGCGTTTCGCGGAGCTGCCCGCCTCGCAAGGTCCATATGTGCAGTGCACAAAAGATTGTCAAGAAAAATTTGTGCAGTGCACAAAATAATCCGCCGGAGCCCATTAACCCGCCCGTAACCGCGTCCACCTACCGTCGACGACTGTGCCGCGGATGCAACGGCCGACAAGGACCGGACGTGGCGCGAAGGGGCGTAAACCCGGGTAGTTGGGGACGGTCAGATGGTTGTGAGTAGCGTTCTGGGCCGGCGCGCGCGCTTTTCGACACTCGCCGGACTCATCGGGGTTTCTGCAACACTTTTCGTCAGCCTTTCAACCCCCGCGGAAGCGGCGCGCCGCAAGCACCGCAGGCACGTCGCCGCATACGCCCCGCCCTATGCCGCGATGGTCGTGGACGCGAAGACCGGGCGCGTGCTGCACGCGCAGAACGAGGACGCGCCGCGCCATCCCGCCTCCGTCACCAAGGTGATGACCCTCTACCTCCTGTTCGAGCAGCTCGAGAAGGGCCGCATCGCCCTCGACACGCCGCTCCAGGTGTCGGCCAACGCCTCCCGCCAGGCGCCGTCCAAGCTCGGCCTTCGGCCCGGATCGACGATCGAGGTCGAGGACGCCATCAAGGCCCTCGTGACGAAGTCGGCGAACGACGTCGCCGTGGTGGTGGCCGAGAACCTCGGCGGCTCGGAGGAAGCCTTCGCCGAGCAGATGACGCGCAAGGCGCGCGCGCTCGGCATGACCCACACGGTCTACCGCAACGCTTCCGGCCTGCCCGACCCGGAGCAGATCACGACCGCCCGCGACCACACGATCCTCGGGCGCGCCATCCAGGAGCGCTTCCCGAAGCAGTACCGGTACTTCCAGACCCGCGTCTTCCACTACGCCGGCGCGGCGCACCGCAACCACAACAAGCTTCTGGGACGGGTCGAGGGGGTCGACGGCATCAAGACCGGCTTCACCCGCGCTTCCGGCTTCAACCTCCTGACTTCCGCGAAGGACGGCGAGCGCCACATCGTGGCCGCGATCCTGGGCGGGCGCTCGGGCGGCGCCCGCGACGCCGCCATGGCCTCCCTCGTCAATTCCAACCTGCCGCGCGCCTACGCGGGCGCCCGCACCGCGCCGATGATCGCGGAGGCCTCGGACCGGCCTCGCCCGGCGGTCATCTCGGAGGCGACGCGCCCGCGCCCCGAGCCGCAGGTCGACAGCACCGCGACGGTCGCCTCCGCCCGCCCGAAGCCGCAGCCGCTCGACGTCGGCGCGACGCGCCCGATCGTCGCCACCACCACTCCGACGAGCCTGCGCTGGAGCGTCGGCCCGCAGGCCGTCCCGTCCAATGCTCAAGGCTACGCCCCGGCCGAATCGGCGATCGAGCCGCCGGCGCGGCCTCAAGGCCTCGCGCAGCCGCCGGCCCAGCCTGCTCCGCAGCCCTTGGCCGCCGCGCCCGCGGCGCCTGCCCCGAAGATCGAGGCGCGCCTGCCCGAGGTCGTGGTCGCGCGGCCGGAGCCTGCCGCCAAGCCCGAGGCGATCGCCAGGGCCGAGCCGGTCGAGCAGCCCCGCCCGGCCCACCGCCCCGCCGCCTCCGTCCCGATGACCCGCTGGGTGATCCAGCTCGGCGCCCCGGACGACGAAGGCAAGGCGAAGGAGATTCTCGAGGAGGCCCGCCAGGCCGTCCGCGGCGTGCTCGCCAAGGCCTCGCCGTTCACCGAGAAGGTCGTGCGCGACGGCGCGACCCTCTACCGGGCCCGCTTCTCCGGCTTCGACGAGGCCGACGATGCCCAGGAAGCCTGCAAGTCCCTGAAGCGCAACGGCTTCGCCTGCTTCGCGACCCGCAGCTAATCGGCCGCGTCCGCGCGGCCCCGTGCAGACCGACACCGGCGCGTTCAGCCGGCGCTACGTGGAGTATCGGCGATGTCGGCCCAGAAGAACGTCCTTGGCCTCGTTGATGCGGGCCGCAAGATACGTCGTCCCGCCCTGGTCGGGGTGGAGCTTCAGCATCAGGGCGCGATGGGCGGCCTTGATCTCGTCCGGCCCGGCGCCCGGCTGAAGCCCCAGGATCTGGTACGCCTCCTCTTCCGTCATCGCGCCCGCCTGCGCCCGGCCGTGCGGCCCCGGGTCGCCGTTGCCTTGAGCGTGTTCACGCCAGCCGGCAAACCGGCGGTCGAGATACGCCTCTAGGAGGCGCACTCCGTCCGGGTCGCTCGCCCGGCAGTCCTCATGGAGCCGCCGCAGGGCGGCCTCGTCGAGATCCCTGAGCGGGCGCCCGGTGAACGGGCCCGCCAGCACCGTGCCGTCCATCTCGCCGGTGTCGTGGTCGAGCTCCATCTCGATCATGGCGGAGCGGACCCGCGACACGGCGCCGGGGCTCTTCCGGGTGCGGCTCCCGAATCCCGGAAGGCTCAGCCCGCTCCAGCCGAGAAGCCAGGCCGCGGCGCCGCCGAGCATCAGCGCCATGTCGAAGCGGCCGCGGACGAGCAGCAGCACCGCGGCGGCGAGCGCGACGCCGCCGACGACCTGCTTCATCCGCTTCGCCAGGACCGTCGGGTTCGCGCCCGCGAAGGACCGCGACACCCACCACAGGACCGCGAGCACTGCGGCGCCGTAGACGAGGGTCATCATCGCGGGCCGCCCATGGCGGTGAGAAGCCTGCGGGCCTCCGAGTCCCGCGCCGAGAGGCGGTTCAGGGCGTCGAGGCCGCCGCTGGCGTAGGCCGCGGCGGCACGGAGCAGCGCCGCAAGCGCCCCCGGCGCGTCGGCGTCGAAGCGCGCGTAGGCGCCGCCGGTCAGCCGCGCGATCTCCTGGAAGGCGCTCGCGGCCGTGGGATCATGCCCCTCGTGGAACATGAAGCTCTTCACGCCGAGGAGCCCGAGCTCGCCCGCCGCCGCGCAGAGATCGTCGACCGGCTCCTCCATGGCATCGCCGACGTAGACGAGCGCCTTCACGCCCGTGGCGCGCGCCTCGTCGCGGACGTGGCGCAGCACGCGGCCGATCTGGGTGTGACCGCCGCGGCAGCCGATCTGCGTCATCAGGCCGGTGAGCGCCGCCGGCGCGACCACCCACTTCGAGGCGCGGCACTCGTCGAAGCCGCGGAAATAGACGAGCTGGACGGCGAGCCCGCCGATCTTGTCCGTCGTCTCGAACATCTGCGCCTGGACCTTGCAGGCGAGGTCCCAGGTCGGCTGCCGGCTCATGGTGGCGTCGAGCGCGAAGACGAGCCGGCCCCGCCCCTCCGCCGTCGCGGCGGGCCCGATTTTTTTCGCGCTCGACAGGAACGCGTCGACCGCCGCGGCTGGCGAGGACGCGGACGCAACGGCGCCGGGCTCGGGTCTGGAGACGTCTTTCTTCTCGGTCATGCGCGGTCCCGGGGACACGCGCAGCATTTTGGGTGTTCCCGGGCCGCTTGCAATAAGCGGCGCCGGAAGAGCGCGGGCAGGCGTCTTAGTGCAGCGTCAGGCGCGGGGCCGTGTGGCGGGCCCTGTCCCAAGCCCGGATCGCGCCGCCGTTGACGCCGACGTCGTGCAGGCGGTCGCTGAGGGCGACGAAGGCGCGCTCGCTCGTCTCGAGATCGAGCGCGACCTCCTCGTCGGCGACGTTCTCGACCTCGGCGGCGGCAAAGCGATCGAAGGCGGCGGACATCTCCGCGTAGGCGAAGGCGACGGGCATGGTGCGGAACACGGTCGCGAACTCCTCGTCGAGCTCGCCGGTATCGAGGTCGCGCATCTGGACGAGGTAGCCGTCCGCGTGCTCGCAGACCTCGTAGCGCCAGTGCCGCCCCTCCGATGCCGACAGGAACATCGCCGTCTCCACACGCAACCGGGGGGTGATGCGAGACCCTCTCGGATGCCGCACGCCACCACGCATGACTCTTGAGGCGAAATGCGAATCGGCGGCCTACGGTTCCGGGCTTGGGGCTCCCTCTCCCTGTTTGCAGGAGAGGTTGGGGTGAGGGGCCGGGGGGAGTTCGCGTCAAGCCAGGGATTGCACCCGCCCGGGCCCTCACCCGCTCGCGCCTGCGGCGCGAGTTGGCCTCTAATGCGGATGTTGCGAACTGATCGGCGTCATTCAGGGCTTTCCTTGGACGCGGGCTCGTCCTCCGAGTCGGGCCCGATCGCGTACATTCCCGTATCAAGCCTAAGATTCCTGGGAGCCTTCTCGCTGGTGCATTGATCGGCCGCTCCAAGCTTCCAGGCATGCCCCTTGTACGGAGATTTCTCACCCATCTTCAACGCGGCAATTTGGGTTATGATCGGTAACGATCGCAGGACCGGCTGATCGATATAGGTGCGCAGTATCGCAACCTCATCCTCATTGTAGCCTTGAAGCCGGTCTTGCTCGATATCCTTTCGCTGAATGAAGCTGGTATCGCTGTAAGTCGCGGCATCCGCAGTGAAGCTGGCGCGGTACCGCATGACGCGCATCGGGGACCAGCCGCTACCAAACAGTTTGTTGCCGGACCTCAGTTCTCTGTCAAAGAAGCGCTTCACCATCTCGTCATCGGCGTGTTGTGCCTGGTACGAGTCGCCGATCGAGCTGACGACGACGACGCCAAACTTGTCGAGCTTAGTCGTGCCGTCGATCTTTGCGGATTGCAGCTTCGGTGCGATGAACTGAAGGCCTTTTTCGCCAGCAATGAAGGTCGCGTAGCTTTTCTCGATCACCAGCAGGACGATGCCGTTCAGGTTCGCACCTTCCAATCTGGCGCATTCCAGCAGGGGAAAATGGTTCCTCACGCCCTGAAATCCAGTCGTCGGTAGATATGCCCCGGTAAAACTCAGATTGGCGGCGCGCAGGTCCGCCCGATAGAAGATTGTTCCTGCCAAGTCCGCGTTGGCGAACGACGCACCTTGGAGATCGACTTTGGTGAAATTTGCGCGACTTAGGAACGCACGGTCAAATTGCGCTTTTACGAGATTGTCGGCAGGTGAAAAATCGCAATCTTCGCAATTGATCCCCGAAAAGTCGTCGATCTTGGCGCCCATCGCAATCAGTTGGCTCATAACTTTCTTCAAGCCGGAAAGCGGGACGCGATGCTCGTCACTAAGACGGTCAAACGGACCATGGTATTGGTCGATAAATTCGAGGTATTTCTCTTTTGAAAGCTGATTGATTAAGGATACCGGGATCGGCGATGGGATCTGCTCCACGATACCTGCTGCGGCGAGTACCTTCTTCTGCGCATCCTCAACTTTTTGTCGCGAACTCTTGAGCACCAGCGCCGTGAGGCTTCGATTGTGCTGGACGGCGAACTTGGCGGCTTCGTTGAGGATCTCCTGAGAGATTTGGCCCTTCTTCAAATTACTGAACACATCGGCGATGGCATTCTCGACACGCTCCTCGCCTTCATAAGCGAGCGCATCAATGAGGGAATGCAGGCTCGATCGATGCAGCGAACGGTCCTCGTCGAACAAAAACAATCGCAGGCTCGATACGCCCGTGATCCTTTCGATCGGGTTCTTGCTGGCGAGGCGGGTAAGCGCCTTGTCGAAGCGGTCGGCCGTGCGGTTCTGCTCTGATTGCCGCAGCTGCCCGAACCCGACGTAGAACGCGAGGATAGCGCCCAGGAGAGTGACCGGTACGGTGGCGGCCTTGAGCCAGTCGATCAGCGTACCCTGCCAGGAGAGTTGCCGGGCGAGCGAGCGAGTTTCCAACTCCAGCTTGCGCTCTTCGAGCTCGCTCTTTGCTGGCCGATGTTGCGCGTCGGCCGATCCGGCATCGTTCCGATGTCGTTCATGGTGATCATGGGGGGCCATGGCGGGTCCCTTCGGTCACCTCCGATCACGGGGAAACGTCAACGACGGACGACTTTAGGCACACGTTGCGGTTTTTTGTTTGTAGTTGCAACCTTCTCAATCCAACAACGTTTTTGCCCGGCAGCGCGGCACGCTCGTTCACGAGTTGGCCTTTCCGCTTCGCGGGGAGAGAGGTGTTTTTCCTCAATGATACCGCCGCCGGTCGCGCTCCTCGTCGGCGCGCTCCCAGGCGTCGAGCACCATCGCGGCCATGCCGTCGTCCATGAGGCGGCGGCTGAGGTCGCCGTAGAGCGCCTGCTGGGCCTCGAGGTCCCGGAGCTCCGGCTCGGCGTCCTCCCCGGCCATGCGGGCCGAGGCGTAGCGGTCGAAGGCCGCCGACATCTCGGCATAACGGAACGCCACCGCGGCGAAGCGGAAGATCTTGCTCTCGGCCTCGTCGACCGCGCCCGAATCGAGGCAGCGCGAGCGGACGAGATAGCCTTCGGTGCGCTCCACGACCTCGTATCGGAAGCCCTGGCCTTCGGATGCGGCGACCAACATGGGAGTGCTCCAGCGGCGGAATCTCTTGTTCCGTGAGCCACCATCGCGCCTCGCGCGCCCGGCCGATGTGCGCCGACGCACACGCGAGCGCGTTTAGAGCAGGCCGAGGTCGACGAGCTCGCGCCGAAGCGTCTCGGGCATGACGGCGAGGTCGCCGGAGGAGCGGTTGAGGTCGCGGGGCGCGTCCTTCGCCTCGAGGTAGCGCCAGCCCTGGAACGGGCGGCAGGGCCGCGGCTCGACCGGCACCACGACGGGCTCGATCACGAGGCGGCAGCGCCCGATCCCGTCCGCGTCCGTGAACGGGCGGATGGCGAGGAGCCGCTGGCGGCAGGCGACCTGGCCCTTGACGACCCAGTAGAGCGAGCCGCCGTCCACGATGGCGTCGAGGCGCTTCGGCACCATGCGGGTCGTGTGGGTCTGCTCGTAGGGCCGGCCGAGCCGGCGGTGATGCGCCCGGTTCTCGTCGATCCAATCCTCAAGGTCGCGGATCGTGTCGCAACCGACGCAGAGCTTGAGGAGGTGGAGGGCCATGGCGCCCGCTTTAGCCCCCGCCCTCGTTTTCCGTCTTGATGACAATGAGCCGCGCCCCCTCGGCGACCTGCGCCCCCGCCTCCGCGGCGACCTCGGCGACCTCGCCGGCGGCGGGCGCCGTCAGCGCATGCTCCATCTTCATGGCCTCGACGATGGCGAGGCGCTGGCCCTTTTCGACCCTGTCGCCGGGCCGGACGAACACGGCGACGACCTTGCCGTGCATCGGCGCCTTGACGGTGCCGCCCTCGTCCATGTGCTCGAGGTCGACCGCGAAGGGATCGTGGGCGGCAACCTGCGTCTGGCGCCCGCCGGTGAGCACGAGCACGCCCTCCGGCGTCGAGACGAAGCGCCGTAGGTCGGCGGCGGCGTAGTCGCGGAAGCTCGACTGCCCGTCCCGGTCGCGCACGGCAAGGCCGTCCGACCACAGGACCGTGACCTCGGTGCGCTCCCCGTCGACCACGAGCGGCATCCCCTGAGACCGCCGGCCGCCGAGCTGGAAGGCGTCGACGTCGTTCCAGGGGGAATGCTCCTCGTTGCCCCGCAGACAGCGGGAGAGTGCCTGGGCATTGAGCGCGTCCTGCAGGAGCCTCAGGGCCCCGAGCCGCACCGCCTGCGGGTCCGCCTTGCGCGGGGCGGCGCCCAGCGCCTCGAGGTTGCGGTCGATGAAGCCGGTGTCGAAGCGCCCGGCCCGGAATTCTTGGGCGTCGGCGAGCGCGCGCAGGAAGGCGAGGTTGGTCCTGGGGCCGGCGACGATGGTGTCGCCCAGCGCCGCCGAGAGCCGGTCGAGGGCCTCGTCGCGGGTCTCCCCGTGGCCGATCACCTTGGCGATCATCGGGTCGTAGAACGGCGTCACCGCGTCCCCTTCGCGCACGCCGGCATCGACGCGGATTCCCTCCCCGTCCGGGAACTTCAGGGCCCACAGCCTGCCGGTGGACGGCAGAAAACCTTTCTCGGGGTCCTCGGCGTAGAGCCGCGCCTCGACGGCGTGGCCGTCGATCTTGAGGTCGTCCTGGCGGAACGGCAGCGGCTCGCCGGCGGCCACCCGGAACTGCAGCTCGACGAGGTCGAGCCCCGTGATCGCCTCGGTGACCGGGTGCTCGACCTGGAGCCGCGTGTTCATCTCCATGAACCAGAAGCGATCGCTCCTCAGGCCTTCGCGCCCGTCGGCGATGAACTCGACCGTGCCGGCGCCGGCGTAGCCGACCGCCCGTGCCGCCTCGACGGCCGCGCGCCCCATGGCGGCGCGCACCGCCGCGGTCATGCCGGGGGCCGGCGCCTCCTCGATCACCTTCTGGTGGCGGCGCTGGAGCGAGCAGTCGCGCTCGAAGAGATGCACCACGTTGCCTTGGCGGTCGCCGAAGACCTGGATCTCGACGTGCCGCGGGGCGAGCACGTACTTCTCGACCAGCACGCGGGGATCGCCGAAGGCGCCTGCCGCCTCCCGCTGCGCGCTTTCGAGCGCGGCCTCGAACGCGGACGCCCCGTCGACCCGCCGCATGCCCTTGCCGCCGCCGCCGGCGACGGCCTTGATCAGCACCGGGAAGCCGATCGTCTCGGCCTGTTCCCGCAGGAATGCCGGCTCCTGGCGCTCGCCGTGGTAGCCCGGCACCACCGGCACGCCGGCCTTCGAGACCAGCGCCTTCGCGGCGTCCTTGAGCCCCATGGCCCGGATCGCGGACGGCGGCGGGCCGACGAACACGATGCCGGCCGCCGCGCAGGCCTCGGCGAACTCCGCCCGCTCGGAGAGAAAGCCGTAGCCCGGGTGGATCGAGGCCGCGCCGGATCTCTTCGCGGCCGCGACGATCTTGTCGACGGCGAGGTAGCTCTCGCGCGCGGGCGCCGGCCCGACGAGGTGCGCCTCGTCCGCCATCGCGACGAACGGCGCGTGCGCATCCGCCTCGGAATGCACGGCGATGGTGCGCATCCCGAGCCTTTTGGCGGTGCGGATGATCCGGCACGCGATCTCGCCGCGGTTGGCGATGAGGACGCTGTCGAGCATGGGCCGGGCTCCTGCCGTCAATACGTCATCGATGCGGCATTGATGATGCCGCCGGCGAGCGAGGCGGCGCCGAGGAACAGCGCCGCCGCGAGCTCGTCCGCGGCGATGCGCCGGGACAGGTTCGGCACGAGGAGCCGGACGAGCCAGTAGATCAGGATCTGCACCACGAGGGCGACGAGGCCCCAGACGACGACGTCGGTCACGGCCTTCGCATGCACGATCGCGCTCGAGAGCGGGAGCGCGAAGCCGATGAGGCTCAAGCCCAGCGCCAGCGCCGCCGACATCACGTTCTGGCGGATGAGGGCGAACTCGTTGTGCGCCGTCGCGAGCGAATAGACGAAGAGATAGAGCGCGACGAGCACGACCGCCGTCGCGAAGTAGAGCAGGAATTCGGGAAGACCCGAGATCAGCGCCGTCACCTGTCCTCCCCCTTGGCCGTCCAGGCCTTCGCTACGCGACCCGGCTGCCGACACCCGCCGCGGCATCGGCGCGCGGCCCGATGTGCGTGGGCTTGGCGCCGGCCCCCAGGCCGTCGTAGCGGGGCAGCGCGTCGTGGAGGTCCGCCCAGGGCAGGCTCTCGGCGAAGTTCACGTGCGCCCGCGGCGCGAGCGTCGCCGCGTCCTCGAGGGTCGCGGCGAAGAGGTGCACCTCGTCCGGCCACCGCTCCCCGACGAAGGTCATGGGCGAGCCGCAGCGCGGGCAGAAGCCGCGCTCGACGCCGGGCGAGGAGGCGTAGGTCCTGATCGTGCCGCGCAGGAGCCGGAAGGCGTCCTTTCGCACGCCCACATAGGTCGTGAAGGGCGAGGAGGTGGCGCGCCGGCAGCTCTCGCAGTGGCAATGGGCGATCCAGAGCGGCTCGCCCGTGAATTCGAAGGCGACGTCGCCGCACAGGCAGCGGCCGCGATGCGTGGCGTGCTCCGGGTCGGGCATTCGGCGTCCTTTGGCAAACGGATGCGAGCCTGAGCCTACAGCATGATCCCGAGAAGCGGGAACCGTCTGCGGAAAACAGCGCAGGATAGCGAATTGCGCCGAAGGCCGCGCCGCTGTCTCGAGCGGGCGCCGAGTGCGTTACTCCGCTGGCGAGCGGCCCGGTCTGCTCTCTCTCGGCATCGTCAGGAAATAGACAGTGATGCCCAACGCGAACATGCCAAGCGGCCCGACGAGCATGTAGAAGTAGAACTCCCAGCCGCTCATGGTTCTCTCAGCCGCCTCAGAACTCTTCTAGCCGCGTAATGTAAGACGCCGGACACTGAAAGACAAACAAGGCTGATGAAAGTCACGCGTGCCGCGCCCGGACCGGTGTCTTGAACGAGAAACGCAACGCCGGGCGCGATCCCGCCTACCGCCGCGATGGCGACAGCGATGCCGTTGAGATAGGTTGCCGTGAGCTTCGCCTGCTCGTTCTCGACCAAGCTCATGTAGCCCGGCTCGGCATCGCGCATCACACCAGCCGCGACTGCTCCACCGCCGCCTCGACGAACCCCTTGAACAGGGGGTGCGGCTCGAAGGGGCGCGACTTGAGCTCGGGGTGGAACTGGACGCCGATGAACCAGGGGTGGTCCTCGTACTCGACGATCTCGGGCAAAAGACCGTCCGGGGAGAGGCCGGAGAAGACGAGGCCGCGGTCCTCGAGGCGGTCGCGGTAGGCCATGTTGACCTCGTAGCGGTGCCGGTGGCGCTCCGAGATCTCGGTTAAGCCGTAGACCTCCGCGACGCGGCTGCCCTGGCGCAGGCGCGCCGGATAGGCGCCGAGCCGCATGGTGCCCCCTAAGTCGCCGTTCGCGGCGCGGCGCTCGAGCTCGTTGCCCTTGAGCCACTCGGTCAGGAGCCCGACCACGGGCTCCGACGTCGGCCCGAACTCGGTCGAGTTCGCAGCCTCGACGCCGGCAAGCGAGCGCGCGGCTTCGATCACCGCCATCTGCATGCCGAAGCAGATGCCGAAATAGGGGATCTTGCGCTCGCGGGCGTAGCGCGCCGCCTGGATCTTGCCCTCGGCGCCGCGCTGGCCGAAGCCGCCCGGCACCAGGATGCCGTGCACGCCCTCGAGGAACGGCGCCGGGTCCTCGCGCTCGAACACCTCGCTCTCGATCCAATCGAGGTTGACCTTGACCCGGTTCGCGATGCCGCCGTGGGCCAAGGCCTCGATCAGCGACTTGTAGGCGTCCTTGAGCCCCGTGTACTTGCCGACGACCGCGATCGTCACGTCGCCTTCGGGGTTCCTCACCCGGCTCGAGATGGTGCGCCAGGCCTCGAGGTCGGGCTCCGGCGTGCCCTCGATGCCGAAGGCGGCGAGCACCTCCGAATCGAGCCCCTCGGCGTGGTAGGACAGGGGCACGTCGTAGATCGAGGCGACGTCCCGGGCCTCGATCACGGCGCTCTCGCGCACGTTGCAGAACAGGCCGAGCTTGCGGCGCTCGTCCCGCGGGATCGGACGGTCGGTGCGGCACAAAAGGATGTCGGGCTGGATGCCGATCGAGCGCAGCTCCGCGACCGAGTGCTGCGTCGGCTTCGTCTTGAGCTCGCCGGCGGACGGGATGAACGGCAGGAGGGTGAGGTGGACGTAGATCGCCCGGCCCCGGGGGAGGTCGTTGCCGAGCTGGCGGATCGCCTCGAAGAACGGCAGGCCCTCGATGTCGCCGACCGTGCCGCCGATCTCGACGAGCACGAAGTCGAAGCCCTCGTTGCCGGCAAGCACGAACTCCTTGATGGCGTTCGTGACGTGCGGGATGACCTGGATCGTCGCGCCGAGGTACTCGCCCCGGCGCTCCTTGGCGATGATGTCCTGGTAGATGCGCCCCGTCGTGATGTTGTCGTGCTTCGTCGCGGGCACGCCGGTGAAGCGCTCGTAGTGGCCGAGGTCGAGGTCGGTCTCGGCGCCGTCGTCGGTGACGAAGACCTCGCCGTGCTGGGTCGGGCTCATGGTGCCCGGGTCGACGTTGAGGTAGGGGTCGAGCTTGCGCAGCCGGACCTTGAAGCCGCGCGCCTGCAGGAGCGCGCCGAGCGCCGCCGAGGCGAGACCCTTGCCGAGGGATGAGACCACGCCGCCGGTGATGAAGACGTACCGCGTCATGGGCCTCGATCCATAAAGCAGCCCTCAAGGATGCGGAAGCGCGCGGACCGCCCCGCTCCCTCCCGTCCACAGAAGAACGGACCTTTCCTCAGGAAAGGTCCGTGCCCATGCTCCCCCGCTTGCGGGGGAGCTGTCCGCGAAGCGGACTGAGGGGGCCAAGCGGGGACGAGGCCGGGCGCGCCCCCTCCACCACGCTTCGCATGGTCCCCCTCCCCCGCTGCGCGGGGGGAGGATCAGCCCTACCGCGACTGCGGCACCTGCGGGCCGCTCGGCGCGGCGGGGGCGGCCGGCTGGTCGCCCTGCAGGCTGCGCAGCTGGTCGAGCACGTTCGGGGCGCCGCCGCCCGGCCCGCCCGGCGCCTGCTCGGTCGGGGCGCCGCCCGGCGCGGCGCGGTCGAAGACGGAGGTCGGCGCCCGGCCGCGATGGGCCATGATCCCGAGGATCAGGCTCGTGAGGAAGAACAGGCCGGCGAGGATCGCGGTCGCCCGCGTCAGCGCGTTCGCCTGCCCGCGCCCGGTCATGAACCCCGAGACGCCCCCGCCCCCGCCGAGCCCGAGCCCGCCCTCCGAGCGCTGCAGCAGCACCACGCCGATGAGCGCGAGCACGATCAGGAGGTGGACGACGATGAGAACAGTCTGCATGCCTTGAACCCGCGGCGGGCGCTTTCAGGCCCGCGAATGCGCGCCGTCCTTACAGGAACGGGGCGCGATGTCCAACCGTAGCTGTTCGGCGACCTACCGCCGCGGCGCCAGAAAGCTCCTCGGCCAAGCCCGCAAATAGGAAGCGAGGTCGCCCGCGCGAAGGCGATCCCGTGCTATTCGGGCCAGACCCGCGATGAGCTATCCTAGTCTCTCGATCGTCGCCTTCGTCTGATGACTCAGCTCCGCGCCGTCTTCTGTGATTAAAAGGCGGCCTGGAAACCACTTATCGTACCAGGCCCGCTTCGCCTTCCACTGATCGGAGTAATGCGTTTGATCGAGCATACCGAGGTGCTCCCAGTAGAAGGTCTCGCCCCGCCAAGTCACGGTGAAGTCCGGCAGCTTCAGCGTCCCATCAGGCGCAAGGAGCGGAGTCTCGTAGGTGAAGGGGACCTCGTGCTCGTGCAGCAAGTTGGCAATGATCACCTCGGATTTCGAGCGTACCATATCTCCACTTAGAGCCTTGTGAATCTTGCCGGTCTCATACCAGCCCCGCCGCTGAATCAGTTCGGGCGCGGCGGGGTGGAAAATGAATAGCGACGAGTTGATCTGCGGTGTGCGCGCGTTCTCCCGTCGGCGTGCATCGAGCAGGCTTGAGATGTCTCGCTGGACCAACAGGGTGCAGTGGCGCTTCGCTCGGGTCACGGCCGTGTAGACCAATTCGGGAGACAAGCTGCGTCTGTCGGGCGCGGGTATGATAACGAAAGTGTGCTCGAACTCGCTCCCTTGCGCCTTGTGCACCGACACGGCATAGGCGAGCTCTAGGTTGTCTTCGACCTTTTCGGTGCGACTGATCTTCTTCCCGCTTCGCGTGAGCGCCGGAACATCCTTACCGTAGCCGACCGTCAGGTTCTCCTTTCGGGCGAAGCGCACGACGAAGCGCTTCAGACGCTCGCCATAGCGTCCTGACTTTAGGCGCTCCCTCACCTTTTTGTCGTACTTTAGAGTGCTGGTAACGCCGATCTCGCCATTAAAAATCTCCAGAGGATATAACTGGTCAGTATCAGGGTCCAAAGCCCAGATCGGGTTTGACTTTGTTCTGTTTCGAACCTGGATTACCTTGTCGAAAAGAGTGACACCGTCTACGGCTCCTACACGTCTCATTGGGATACTGGAAACTCTATCCTGACAGGCTTTATTAAGTGCCTCCACACCATGAAGCTCCCCGCGGTGCGGTGTCAGTACTTGGAAGCGGGTCGGATCCTTGTCCAGTGCATCACGCCAGACCCTCCACGCCGAGGAGACATCAGCTCCTTTGCTCTTCTGGGCCTTAATCCAGTCGATCATCTTAGCTTCCGCTGACTGGATGAGAATCGAGGCGAGTTCGGCCGGATCGTTCCAATAGATCAGCTCCAAATCCTCGTCGATGCGACCGCCAGCGTGCAGCTTCTCAATTAGCGCCTCATCCGCCGGTGAGGTCGCACCCTCGCTCGAAGCGTCTGCCGAGCTCGTGGGCATGATCGTGCGCGCCCGTTCTTGGATGAACAGCTTCGAGAGCTCGACCACGCCCTCCCCGCGCCCCTCCACGCGGGTGAGCATCTGGCGGATGTTTGTCCTAAGCCGCCCCATTCCCTCGGCCTGCTCCGTTTCCAGCCAATCGATAATGTCGGAGAACACCCGCCCGCGCCCGATTGGCGGCAGCTGGCCCGCATCGCCGACCAGGATCAGACGGCGGACCTGCATCCAGTCGATCGCTCGAAAGAGTGTGGCCGCGAGCTCGAGATCGAGCATCGACGTCTCGTCAACGATCACCGTCCCAACCTCCGCGCGCTTTCCGCCCGCGCGCCTAAAAGTGAGATTGTCGTTCAGCCACCCGCGATTCCTGAGCAAGGAGTGGACGGTCGAGGTCGCGACCGAATTCAGTCCGGCCTTGTCGAACACCTCGCGCACGCGATCAGTCGCCTTACCCGTCGGAGCGAGCACGAGAAGGCTAGCGCCCTCGCCCTCAGTCTTCCGAATGGCCCGGACCAGGGCCTCAATGACGGTGGTTTTGCCAGTGCCCGCCGGTCCGGTGACCACGGCGATTGGGCAGGGCAGCAGCGATGCGCAGACTTCGACCTGCTCGGCTACCGCCTGCTCGTATTCATCCGTGGCCTTAAGTGCGAGCGGACTTTCAGACTTGAATGCCCAGGCTCGCCAATCGGCGGCTGTGACTGGACGCTTGAGTGCAATGTTGGAACGGGCTGAAAGGTTGCGCAGGGTACCTTCAACGAGCCGTTCATCCTCGTACACAGCGCGCAAGTAGACGGTCAGTCCGAGATCGCGTGGCTGGAGCACGAGAGCTTCGGACAGGAACTCGGCGTCGACTTTAAAGTAGCGCTCATTGAAGACGGCTTGCTTCCAATCCGGCAGGCGCGCCATCCGCTCAGTGATCTCAAAGAGGAGTTCGCGCGCGAAGCGAAAGGTATGATTAGGTTCCATCCGGAGGTGCTCTACGCACACCGCCCGGAACCGCCGCGCGTCGTTGTAGTCCATCCCAGCAAGTGACGGACCGAGCTCGGGCGAGGGAAGCGCGCCACGGTCGATCACGCTCCAAGAAATTCGATCGCTTGCAGCCTCGCCGACATATTGCTCGGCCAGAAGATACGGATTTTCGGCGAGCGCCGCGAGATCTGCTGTCAACTGATGGGCAGCGCGGTCGTCACTGAGAATATGCGCGATCGTCTCCGTTTGGAGGTCGAAGCGGGGGAGAACGTCTCGAAGCAGCTTCTGAGCGTCTTCGTCCAAAAGCAACCACTGGCGGGATAGCCGGTTGAGGTCGGAGGCGCTCAGGCCCGCCGAGACAGCGTTCTTGGCCTTGCGCTCCAACGCGTCGAAGACCAGGCGATGAGCGGTTTGCTGACCTTCGGCCTCACAGACGACTTTGGCCGGATCAATCAGCGCCTCGGCTCCCACCGCTTCCAGCACGCGAAGAAGACCTGGATAAAGCCCGCGGCTGCTCCAAAGCTTGGCGATCTGGCTCGACAGCCAGTCCGCGCGCGTCGCCCAGTTCTCAGACGTATCCCTGATATCTTGCAGCCATCGAACTCGCGCTAAAAACTGTTCCAAAAAACCAATCGCGTCATCATCCGTAAGGTGTCGCGAGCCCATTTTGCAGAGCTGCGGGTTCTCGGGGTATAGCGCCAGTTGCGCCAGCCGCTCGGGATCGTCGCGGTAAAGATGATATGGCAAGCGCACACCTTCGTTGGGGTAAGCCGAAGTGATATTGCGCGCCCAAATCATGCCGCCGGCGTAGCGTTGGGTGACGTAATCGTTTACCTGCTCATACTGGAGCTCCTCCCCGACATCCGTAATTCGAGAGACGCCGATCAGCACATATCGTTGGGCTTCTTCCTCCGAAAATGGATTAGAATAGTTGGCATAATAAAATATGAGACTCCGGCTCTTTGGTCCTTTCTCGATTGGGACGAAGAACTCAAGTGTATTGTCTCGGCGCTGGTCGTTGTCGAGCCGTCCCTCAACCTTCACGTTATCGGCGTACATGGCGTCATAAGGCCAAACGCACACGGTTGCAGGCGGCAATATCCACTCGCGCCGGGTGGCACCACCGTAGAAAAACTCAGGTGGATCCGATGCCGCAAGCGCTTCATCGGTGCTGAAAGCGTTGTAGCTATAACAGCATGGCGGGACATAAGCGCCTTTGAGTTGCCTCGCGTTACAGCCCGCGTAACGCTGCTCGACAATTAGATTGCGGCTGTGCGCGATCACGTCGCCTGGGTACGACTTCGAACCGACACAATAGGTATTGCGCTCGGGACGACTGCAAACAGCTCCGTTCCAACCGTCGTCATGCCAGGCAAGACGGGCAGTAATGTGGACTGGCATAATGAAACACTTCCAATCATAGACTAGGGTTCTCGCTAGCTTTTAAGCTGTGCAAGCAGCGGTGGCCACCTCAGCCTCACCGCCCCTCCACCTTCTCCCGCGTCCGCTCGTGCAGCTCGGCGACCTCGGGCGTCAGCGCCTCGCCGAAGTCGGCCATCTCGTAGAGCGGGCGGATCTCGATCTCGCTCGGGCCGGGCATGGGGTTCGGGCAGCGCTTCACCCAGGCGACCGCCTCGTCCATGTCCTTGACCTGCCAGAGCCAGAAGCCGGCGACGAGCTCGCTCGTCGCGGGAAAGGGGCCGTCGATGATGGTGCGGCTTTCGCCGTCGAAGGCGACGCGCTTGCCTTGAGACGACGGCTTCAGGCCCTCGCCG
This sequence comes from Beijerinckiaceae bacterium, assembly GCA_036389455.1. Taxonomy (GTDB): domain Bacteria; phylum Pseudomonadota; class Alphaproteobacteria; order Rhizobiales; family Beijerinckiaceae; genus JAJKJG01. Next base: position 4,345 of record DASVPW010000059.1, on the reverse strand, counting down.
GCCTGCATGATGCCGGCCTTGACCAGCTCCTCGTTGAACCGGCCCATGGCCTCGAGGAGCTCGGTCGAGGGCATGAGCCCCGCCTCCGAGTCCTTCGTCGCCTTCACCAGCACCATCACGCGCATCGTCTCGTCCCTCCTGACCCAACGGCGAGCGCGGCACAGCTCCTGCCCGCCCCGCGTGCTACTCGGCGGCCTGCCGGCTCGACGCCAGCAAGCCCTCCGCCAAGCCCCGCAGATACGATTCGAGATCGCCCCCGCCGAGGCGGCGCTTCACGGAAAGGACTTCGATCCCGACCGGGCGATTGGCGGCGTCGTAGTCGATGTGGATGCCGTCTGCGACCTCGTCCGTCTCGGCGACCGGCGCATCGGAGAGCGTGAGGTAGGCGGCGTCGGCCTCCTCGTCGTAGCTGGTTCGGGCGTCGGAAGTCATGGCTCGTTCGGGTTCCGTGCGTCTCGGTCGAAGAAAGCCGTCACGACGCGGCATCTCTCGGCCGAGATTGGTAATATTACCACACGGAGAACCCGCCCGCCCATCTCGGCGATCCTTCCGAACCGTCGCTCCAATTGAGGATCGCTTCGGTCCGGCTCTCGCCACTCGGGACGCCGTGCCACTTCTTCCACCCATGCAATGGTAAGCCCGCGTCGTTCGATCCGGAGACGGGCATGCCGGCTAAGCTCGATCTCCACGATGCGAAGCTCAGTCCAGGTAAGCCCCCGCGATCCCCAAGAAGTCCGCCGCGGCGAGGCTCGCGCCGCCGACGAGGGCGCCGTCGACGTTTTCGACCGCGAGCAGCTCCTTCGCGTTCGAGGGCTTGACCGAGCCGCCGTAGAGGATGCGCACCCGCCCCTGCTCGGCCTTGCCGACGAGGCGGCGCAGCTCGTCGCGGATCAGCGCGTGGACCTCGGCGACGTCGGCGGCCGTCGGGGTGAGGCCGGTGCCGATCGCCCAGACCGGCTCGTAGGCGACGACGAGGTCCGCCGCGGTCATCCCCTCCGGCACCGAGCCGCGCAGCTGCCGGCGCACCACGGCAAGCGTCTTGCCCGTCTCCCGCTCCTCCCGCGTCTCGCCGACGCAGACGATGGCGACGAGCCCCGCCCGGCGGGCGGCGGCGGCCTTCGCGCGCACGTCGGCGTCCTTCTCGCCGTGGTATTGGCGGCGTTCGGAGTGGCCGACGATGACGTGGCTTGCGCCGCTGTCGGCCAGCATCTCGGCCGAGACGTCGCCCGTGAAGGCGCCGGCTGCCTCAGCGTGGCAGTCCTGCGCCCCGACCGCGATCCCGGAGCCGAGGAGCGCGTGGGCGGCGGCGTGGACGAGGGTCGCCGGCGGGCAGACGAGGAGGTCGGCCTTGGCCCTCAGGCCCGGGGTATAGCCGGCCTCGATCTCGGCGAGCACCGTCAGCGAGCGCCTGAGGCCGTTCATCTTCCAGTTGCCGGCGACGAGCGGGCGGGGGCGGTCGGTCATCGGGCTCTCCGGGCGCTCTTCCGAAAGGGGGTGCGCGGGCCTAGCAAAGCCCCGCCGCAGGGGCAATTGCCGCAGGCGGGCGATCTCGCTCCCTCTGCCCTTTTCCCGCCGCGCTCCTTCGGCTATCGCGTGGGCCCAAGAGAGGACATCCGTCGCCATGATGAAGGGGCTGAGGACCGCCGGCCAGACCTGGCTCGGCAAGACGATCATCGCCGTCATGTTCGGCTTCCTGATCGTCAGCTTCGCGATCTGGGGCATCAACGACATCTTCCGCGGCGCCCAGCGCGTGACGGTCGCGAAGGTCGGCGACGTGGAGATCACCGCCGACCAGTACCGCTCGACCTACCAGGCCGAGCTGCAGCAGCTCATCCGCCGCACGCGCCAGTCGATCACGCCGCAGCAGGCGCGCGCCATGGGGCTCGACAGCCAGATCCTGTCCCGGATGGTGACCGAGGCGACCCTCGACCGGAAGGCGCGCGACCTCGGGCTCACGGTCTCGGACCAGCTCGTGGTCAGGAGCGTCACCGACGAGCCGGGCTTCAAGGGCCCGAACGGCCAGTTCGACCGCTCGCGCTTCGACCTCTACCTCGGCGAGCGCGGCCTCTCCGAGGCCGGGTTCGTGCGCGAGCACCACGGCGCGCTCGTGCGCGCCCAGCTCGCGGACGCGATCACCGGCGCCCTCCAGGTGCCGGTCGCGGCCCGCGAGGCCGTCCACCGCTACGGCGCCGAGCGCCGCGCCGCCTCGTACTTCATCCTGCCGGCGGCGGGCGTCGGAGACATCCCGGCGCCGACGGACGGGGAGCTCCAGGCCTTCTTCAACGAGCGCAAGTCGGTCTTCCGCTCGCCCGAGTACCGGGCCGTCAACGTGGTGACCGTCACGCCCGAGACCCTCGCCAAGCCCGACGCGGTCTCGGACGACGACGCCCGCAAGCGCTACGAGCAGACGAAGGCCCGCTTCGGCGCGCCCGAGCGCCGCACGGTCGAGCAGATCGTGTTCCCGAACGCCGAGGCCGCCGCGGCGGCGGCGCAGCGCATCAGGGAGGGCGCGACCTTCGACCAGATCGCGGCCGAGAAGAACATCGATCCGAAGAACCTCGAGCTCGGCACCTTCGCGAAGTCCGAGATGATCGACCCGGCGGTCGCCGACGCCGCTTTCGGGCTCGCGCCCGGCCAGGCGAGCGGGCCGGTGCAGGGCCGCTTCGTCGGCACCGTCCTCCTGCGCGTGACCAACGTCGAGCCCGAGCGGGTGAAGCCGTTCGAGGAGGTCGCCGCGGAGGTGAAGCGCGAGATCGCCCTCGAGCGGGCGAAGACCGCGATCGAGGACGTGCACGACAAGGTCGAGGACCAGCGCGCCTCGGCGCGCCCGCTCCCCGACATCGCCCGCGAGAACGGCCTCCAGGTGGTCGCCGTCCCGGCGATCGACCGCTCGGGCAAGGACAAGGCCGGCAACCCGGTCGCGAACCTGCCGGAGCGCGACGCGGTGCTCGCCGCCGCCTTCGGCTCGGACGTGGGCGTCGACAACGAGGCGCTCAGGACCCGCAACGGCGGCTACGTCTGGTTCGAGGTGACGGGCATCGAGCCGGCCCGCGACAAGACCCTTGCCGAGACCCGCGGAGAGGTCGCCGCGCAATGGCGCGCCGAGGAGGTCTCGCGGCGGCTTGCCGAGAAGGCCCGCGGCTTCGTCGAGCGCCTCGAGAAGGGCGAGGCCGTCGAGGCCGTGGCGGCGGAGGCCGGCGCCGAGGCGAAGACCGCGGCCGACCTCGCAAGGCGCTCCGCCTCGGGCGAGCTCTCGACCGAGGTCGTTAACCGCATCTTCTCGGTGCCGGTGGGGCGGGCCGCGAGCGCCGACGCCGGCAACGGGCGCGCGGTGTTCAAGGTCACGGCCGCGACCGTGCCGCCGTTCGTGACCACGACGCAGGAGGCGGGCGCGGTCGCCGACCAGATGCGCCTGTTCCTCCAGGACGACCTCGTCGCCGAATACGTCAAGCAGGCGCAGCAGGACCTCGGCCTCAGGATCAACCAGGACGCCGCGCGCCGCGCGATCGCCGGCGGCGGCGAGAGCTGATCCGCGCGTGCTGGCCGAGCCGGACTTCGAGGCCTTCTCGGCGCGCTACCGCTCCGGCGAGGCCGCGGTCGTGCGGGCGACCCTCGTCGGCGACCTCGAGACGCCGGTCGCGGCCTTCCTGAAGCTGCGCCAGGGCCACGGCGGCGCGGCCTTCCTGCTCGAATCCGTCGAGGGCGGCGCCGTGCGCGGGCGCTACTCGATGATCGGCCTCGACCCCGACCTCGTCTGGCGCTGCCGCGACGGCACGGCCGAGATCGACCGCGCGCCGCAGGGGAGGGGGGGCTTCGTCGCGGACCACCGCCCGCCGCTCGAGTCCCTTCGCGCCCTCATCGCCGAGAGCGCGATTCCGCTTGGCGAGGACCTGCCCCCCATGGCGGCCGGGCTCTTCGGCTACCTCGGCTACGACATGGTGCGGCTCATGGAGCGCCTGCCCGAGCCGAACCCGGACGCGCTCGGCGTCCCCGACGCGATCCTGGTGCGCCCGACCGTCATGGTGGTGTTCGACGCCGTGCGCGACGAGATTTCCCTGATCACGCCGGTGCGGCCGCAAGGCGGCGTCTCGGCGAAAGCCGCTTATGAAGGCGCGCTCGCGCGCCTCGAGCGCGCCATGTGGTCCTTGGAGCGCCCCCTCCCCTTCGACGCGCGCCACGACCCGACGGCGCTCGACGTCCACGCGCCGCGCTCGAACACTCCTCAGCCTGAGTTCCAGGCGATGGTCGAGCGGGCCAAGGAGTACATCCGCGCCGGCGACGTGTTCCAGGTCGTGCTGTCGCAGCGCTTCGAGGCCGAGTTCCCGCTGCCGGCCTTCGCGCTCTA
>DASVPW010000058.1:0-13249 GCA_036389455.1 Beijerinckiaceae bacterium | reverse complement strand
GCCGGGCGCCGCCAGTCACAAGGGCTGTCCGCATCGCCACCTCTGCCATGGAGCACTCGCCGCCCGTTGGATGAGCGAAACGCGCCGAGGTTCCCGCGGGAACCTTTTCGATCGGGGCCCATCCAATGCCCGGACGACTGCGGCTTGGAGAGACAGATGCACGGGACGCTTGCGAGGATTCACATCGAGCAGGAGATTCGGGAACGCCCGAGCCGCGAGGCGGCGGAGGAGGCGGTTCGCACCCTGATCCGCTGGGCCGGCGAGGACCCGGACCGGGAAGGGCTTGCCGACACGCCGGCCCGCGTGACGCGGGCCTACGCGGAATGGTTCGAGGGTTATGAGCAGGACCCGGCCGAGATCCTGCAGCGGACCTTCGAGGAAGTCGGCGGTTACGACGACATCGTGGTCCTGCGCGACATCCCGTTCGAGTCCTGCTGCGAGCACCACATGGCCGCGATCCGGGGGACCGTCAGCGTCGGATACCTGCCGAGACATCGCGTCGTCGGCATCTCGAAGCTCGCCAGGGTGGTCGACGCGTTCGCGCACCGTCTCCAAGTCCAGGAGCGGCTGACCGCGCAGATCGCCGACACGATCGAGGAGGTTCTTGCTCCCCGCGGCGTCGGCGTCATCGTCAAGGCGACGCATGCCTGCATGGCGACGCGCGGGGTGCGCAAGCACGGCGTCTCGATGGTGACGAGCCGGATGCTCGGCGCCTTCCGCGACGATCCTGCCGCGCGCCAGGAGTTCCTGGCCGCCCTCGCCTGACCCGTGATATTCCCTGTCCCATACGCAGAGGTGAAGCATCATGCAGACCGCGACGGCGAGGCGCCGGGACGTCTCCCACTACACCGACACCGAGCTCGTGCATCTGGTCCGAGGCGGCGACGGCCATGCGTTCCGGGCCATCATGCAGCGCCACAACCAGCGCCTCTACCGCGTCGCGCGCGGCATCGTGCGCGACGAGGCGGAGGCCGAGGACGTTCTGCAGGAGACCTATGTGCGCGCGTTCGCGGCCTTGCGCGACTTCCGCGGCGACAGCGGGCTGGCGACGTGGCTCACCCGCATCGTGATGAACGAGGCTTTCGGCCGGATGCGCCGCCGGCGCCCGACGGAAGAGCTCGAGAGCCTCGACCGTGCGATCGAGCAGGGAGATACCCGCGTGATCATGTTCCCGGGCGTCCACGCCAGTCCGAGCCCCGAGGCCGCCGCCGCGCGCGCCGAGGTGCGCCGGATCCTCGAGCACGCGATCGACGAGCTGCCGGAGACCTTCCGACTCGTCTTCCTGATGCGCGACGTCGAAGAGCTGAGCATCGAGGAGACCGCGGCGCAGCTCGGCATCCGGCCGGAAACGGTCAAGACGCGGCTCCACCGGGCGCGCAAGCTCCTGCGCCAGCACCTCGACGAGAAGCTTGCCTCGGTCCTGAAGGACACCTTCCCGTTCGAGGGCGCGCGCTGTGCGCGCATCACCGACGCGGTCATGGCGCGGCTGGATTTGGCGGACGAGTCCGGCCGAGGGTTCCCGGCGTAGCGGACGGTGCCGATGCCGCACCGTCTCGGCTGATGAAGGACACGGGGATGACGACGGATCTTGCCGGAAAGGTCTGCACGCCTTGTCAGGGCGGAGTGGCGCCGCTCGCCTCCGACGAGGCGGCGCGGTATCTGGCCGAAGTGCCCGGCTGGACCCTGATCCACGAGGGAACTGCCATCGAGCGCACGTACCGCTTCGGGAATTTTCGCGAGGCGCTCGCGTTCGTCGACCGGGTCGGCGCCCTGGCCGAGGGCGAGGGCCACCATCCGGACGTCTGCTTCGGCTGGGGCTACGCGAAGGTCTCTCTGCAGACGAAGAAGATCAAAGGCCTGCACGAGAACGACTTCATCATGGCGGCGAAGATCGACCGGACGGCGTCAGCCTGAGGCGCGCCTCTAGACACGCCTCATCCCGGGCGGGTCGCAGGGCCCGCTTGGCGGTCATCGGTTCGGGCCTCGAAGAGGTCTTTCGGGGCATCGACCACGACACGTCTCCCCGCAAGGTCGACCGTCGGCACGAACGCCTTGGTGAAGGGGAGGAGCGCGGTCGGGCCGCCTCCGGCGGGAGCGATCTCGAGAAGGTCGCCGCCGCCGTAGTCCGGCACGGAAACGATGGTGCCCAGCGTTTCTCCGCCCGCGGTCTCGACCGCGAGGCCGATCAGGTCGGCGGCGAGGAACTCGCCCTCCTCGGGCGGAGGAAGCCGGCCGCGGGGCGCATGGAGCCGGACCCGGTTGAGCGCCTCGGCGGCCTCCCGGGTCTCGACGCCCTCGACCCGGGCGACGAGCATGTCGGGCGCGCCGCCCGCCGGGCGCACGCCCGTGAGCACGAAGCGCCGCCCGTCGTCGCCTGCGAGCGGGCCGTAGGCCGCGATCGCGGCCGGCTCGGCCGTGAAGCTCTTGAGCCGCACCTCGCCGCGAAGCCCATGTGCCCGCCCGAACTCGCCGAGAAGGATGAGGTTCTCACCCTCTCCCTTCAAGGGAGAGGGTTGGGGCGCGCGCCCCTTAGCCATGTGCGAGAAGGCTTACGCCGCCCCGCCGGCGCCCTCGGCGGGCGCCTCGCCCGCCGCCTTGGCGCGGGCGGCGGCGCGCTCCTGGGCCTTCTTGCCGGGCTCGGCCTTCTGCGGGTTGCTGCGGGGCTCGCGCTTCATGAGGCCGGCGGCGTCGAGGAAGCGCAGCACCCGGTCGGTCGGCTGCGCGCCCTTCTTGAGCCAGGCCTGCACCTTCTCGTTGTCGAGGGTGACGCGGGAGGGATCGTCCTTCTTCTTCAAGGGGTCGTAGGCGCCGATGCGCTCGATGAAGCGCCCGTCGCGGGGCGAGCGCGAGTCGGCGACGACGATGCGGTAATAGGCGCGCTTCTTCGCGCCGCCGCGGGCGAGACGGATCTTCAGGGACATTCGGGTTTCTCCTTTTGAGTTGTCCTGTGTGAACTTGGCGAATGGCGAATGGTGACGCTCTATTCGCCATTCGCCTATTTCTTCTTCCCCCCGCCGAAGGGGTTGAACGGTCCGCCAAGCCCCGGAAGGCCAGGCATCTTCGGGCTGCCGAGGCCGGGAAGGCCGCCGGGTAGCGCCGGTCCCTTGCCGCCGAGCCCTGGCGGGAGCGGCGGCATGCCTCCGCCCGGCATCCCCGGCATCCCGCCGCCCATCTTCTTCTGCATCTCGGCGAGCATCTCGGGGGTCGGCTGGGGCATGCCGCCGCCCATGCCGAACATGTTGCCGAGCGCCGCGCCAAGGCCGCGCTTGCCGCCCGCGCCGCCCATCAGCTTCATCATATCGGCCATCTGGCGGTGCATCTTGAGGAGCTTGTTGACCTCCTCGACCTTCGTCCCCGAGCCCGCCGCGATGCGCTTCTTGCGCGAGGCCTTGAGAAGGTCGGGGTTGCGCCGCTCCTGCGGGGTCATGGAATCGATGATGGCGCGCTGACGCCTGATCATGCCGTCGCCGAGGCCCGCCTGCTCGATCTGGGCCTTCATCTTGCCGATGCCGGGCAGCATGCCGAGCACGCCGCCCATGCCGCCGATCCTGTCCATCTGCGAGAGCTGGTCACGCAAGTCGTCGAGGTCGAACCGGCCCTTGCGCATCTTCTCGACGGCGCGCAGGGCCTTTTCCTGGTCGATGGTCTCAGCCGCGCGCTCGACGAGGGAGACGATGTCGCCCATGCCGAGGATGCGGCTCGCGACCCGGCTCGGGTGGAACTCCTCCAGGGCATCGACCTTCTCGCCCGTGCCGACGAGCTTGATCGGCTTGCCGGTGACGGCCCGCATGGAGAGCGCGGCGCCGCCGCGGGCGTCGCCGTCCATGCGGGTCAGCACGATGCCGGTGACGCCGAGGCGGGCATCGAAGGCGCGGGCGGTGTTGACCGCGTCCTGGCCGGTGAGCGCGTCGGCGACGAGAAGCACCTCGTGCGGATCGGTCGCGGCCTTGACCTCCGCGACCTCGGCCATCAGGGCCTCGTCGACGGTGACGCGGCCCGCGGTGTCGAGCATCACCACGTCGTAGCCGGAAAGGCGCGCCGCCTCGACGGCGCGGCGCGCGATCTGCACCGCCGACTGGCCGGGCACGACCGGCAGGGTGTCGACGCCGACCTGTCTGCCCAGCACCGCGAGCTGCTCCATCGCGGCCGGGCGGCGGGTGTCGAGGGAGGCCATGAGCACGCGCCGCCCGCCCTTGTCGGCGAGGCGCTTCGCGATCTTCGCCGTGGTCGTGGTCTTGCCCGAGCCCTGGAGGCCGACCATCAGGACCGGCACCGGCGGCACCGACTGCAGGTCGATGGTCTCGCCGTCGGATCCCAGCATCTCGACGAGCTGGTCGTGGACGATCTTCACGACCATCTGGCCGGGCGTCACCGAGCGCAGCACCTCGGCCCCGACGGCGCGGCTCCGCACCTTGTCCGTGAACGAGCGCACGACCTCGAGCGCGACGTCCGCCTCGAGCAGCGCGCGGCGGACCTCGCGCATCGCCGCGTTCACGTCCTCCTCGCTCAGCGCGCCGCGGCGCGTGAGCTTGTCGAGGATGCCGGAGAGCTTCTCGGAAAGACCTTCGAACATTGTTTATCCGCTACTCGCCATTCGCTATTCGCTGTTCTGCGCGCGCTCGGCGCGGCGCCCCTCGAGCGCATCCTCGAAGTGGCGCACCGCGCGCTCGAATTTGTCCCGGCAGCCGGTGTTGCAGAAGCCGACCACCGCACCCTTGTAGAGGGTGAGCGAATCCGCCGCGACCGGCTTCCCCGACCACGGGCAGGTCTCGTTCACCGCGTCCTCGATGCGCAGCTGCTCGCCCATTTTCTCTTCTCCCGTCATGGCCGGCTTGGCCGGCCATCCACGCCTTTGGCGACGCACCGGCGCTGGGTAAAAGTCGTGGATGCCCGGCCCAAGGCCGGGCATGACGCGGTACGGCGAGCCCCAAACGCCGAACACGCCCGAGGGCGCATCCGCGCTGTCGGGCGTTGACCTCCGGCCGGACTCCCCGAAGGGAAGGTCGCGGCCGGTCGGCGGCTCGGGGCTCGCTCGTACCGATTTCGGAGGTCCGGTAGCGGATTCAAGCCGGGGAAGTCAAGGAAAACGCCCGTATCAGGCAGGCTTGGCCGGAGGAACCGGGCCGGAAACCGCGTCGTTGACCCGGCACATCCGGGCCCTTGGGCCCCGAACCGGACACGAGCCATGAACTACAACGACGGCTTCGGCTGGCTCCTCATGAACCTCATCGGGCCGGCCATTCTCGGCCTCCTCCTCGCCTGGGGCGGCTACCAGAGCTATGTGTGGCGCAAGCGCCGCGGCAGGCCGATCGACGCCCGCGCAATCGGGCACGACGACCGGCCGAGGGGCCGCACCATGGCAGCCCTCGGCCTGCCCGTGCTCGCGACCTTCGTGCTGATCGCGATCGTGATCGCGACCCACGTCGGCCACGGCGGGGCGGGGTAGTCCCACGCCGTCCCGCCGGCGTTCTACGCCTGCGTCATCCCGGGTCTGCGCTTTGCTCCGCCCGGGATGACGCCGCGAGGCGGCGTCACTTCGGCTGCACGAAGATGTTCAGCTCGAGCTCCGCGTCGGCCGCGTCCTTCGGATCGGTCGCGAACTCCTCGATGATCGGGTCCTGGACCACGATGCCCTTGGCCTCGAGGTAGACCTCGATCATGTCGTAAGTGGATTCGACGTCCTCGTAGGCGCCCTTGTGGGTGAAGCGCAGCGCCCGGCCGGAGGGGGTTTGGCCGAAGCGGATCTCGTTCGTCAGGAGCGTGCGGCCCTCAGGCGCGCGCTCGATCGGGATCATGGCGTCGTAGTTGAAGCTGCCGTCCTGGTTGAAGTTCTGGAACACCGCCAGGGGGCGCCCGGCCGGGGCGATGCCGGCCTTGGCCAGTTCCTCCTCGAGCTTGCCGAAGGCCCGGCGGAGCGTGGCGAAGCCGGCGTCCGAGGTGCTCGTGCCGGAGATCACGACGGCGGGCTTTCCGGGGAGCGTCACCTCGGACACGTCCGTCGCGTCGCCCGGGCCGGGGACGAGGGTCGGGCGGGCGCCGGCGGGGGCGGGCGGGGGCGGTGCGGCCTGGGCTTGAGCCGGAGCGGAGGGCGTCGACGGGACCGCGGGCGGGGCGGCCTGCGTCACGCCTCCGGGCGGCGCGAGCGGTGCGCTCTCCACCGCTCCGGGCCGGGGAACGCCCGTCGCCGGAGGCGTCTGGGCGAGCGCCAGGGACCCTGCCGTGAGGCCGAAGCCGATCGCGGCGCACCGCATCCATCTCGTCAGGGTCATGGCACCGCCTCGCATCAGGCTCTCAACGCCGGGACCGGCGCCCTAGGTTCGATCCGGCGCCGCCGCGACTCGCCGAAACGTCGATTTTGGCCCATATAGCGCCCGAAACCGCCGCCGGTCAGACCGATCCCCAAGAATCCACCGTGAGCGCCCTTTCGAACCGCCGCTTCCTCAAGATGAACGGCCTCGGCAACGAGATCGTGATCGTCGACCTGCGCGGCACGAAGGCCCGCGTGACGCCGGAGGAGGCGCGCGCCGCCGCGGCCGCCCCGCGCTCGCGCTTCGACCAGCTCATGGCGATCCACGACCCCGTCACCCCGGGCACGGACGCGTATCTTCGCATCTACAACACCGACGGCTCGCAATCCGAGGCCTGCGGCAACGGCACCCGCTGCGTCGCCTGGGCCATGGCGAGCGACCCTGCGATGGCGAGATCCGCGGGCGACAGCCTTCTCCTCGAGACCAAGGCCGGCCTCCTGCCGGTCTCGCGCGTCGCCGAGACGACGTTCACCGTCGACATGGGGACCCCGCGCCTGCGCTGGGACGAGATCCCGCTCCGCGACCCCTTCCAGGACACGCGCTACATCGAGCTGCAGATCGGCCCCATCGACGCGCCGGTCCTGCACTCGCCCTCCGTCGTCAACATGGGCAACCCGCACGCGGTCTTCTTCGTCGACGACGTGACCGCGCACGACCTCGCGCGCTTCGGGCCGATGCTCGAGAACCACCCGATCTTCCCCGAGCGCGCCAACATATCGCTTGCCCAGGTGGTGTCGCCCGAACACATCGTGCTCAGGGTCTGGGAGCGCGGCGCCGGGCTCACCCAAGCCTGCGGCTCCGCCGCCTGCGCGGCTCTCGTGGCGGCGGCACGCAAGAAGCTCACCGGCCGCCGTGCCACCGTGACGCTCCCCGGCGGCGACCTCCTGATCGAGTGGCGTGACGACGACCACGTGCTCATGACCGGGCCGGTCGCGCTCGAATGGGAAGGCGTGTTCGAGCTATCCCAGTGGGAAAGAACTGCCTCCGGGCCAGGCTGGACTCGCGAGCGAGCGCCTGATACCAGCGCGCCCCCCAGCCAGATGCTGGAGTCGAAAAATGGCCTTTGAAATCAACCAGCTCACTTACGACCTCAAACAGGATCGCGGGACCGTCGTTTAGTGGACAACGGCCCTGCCGGGCACGTCCAGCTCCACGTTAACTTCTCACTCAAGACGGGGGATGGCTTGAAAGAGAAGCAGCTCGAAGATCGCATGAGAGAGGAAGCGAAGAAGCACTTACAGGCCGCCATTGGCGCCCTCTAGGTTGTAATGCGTTCTCCGCCTGTGATTGACCGTACCCCGTCGGCGCAGGTTCGCGGTTTGTGAGGCTGGTTCACTCGCAACATTTATAGGAGGAGCGCATGGACCCACGTATGTTCGTAACCTGGAAAGAGATAACCGACGCGCTCGCTTGGGCCTCTGCCAGCAATGCGGTTTGGACGATCAGAACCGTCGACGGCAATCACATTACCGGCAAGGTCGTTCGGTGCGCGGGGAGCCTGGTCATCCTCGAATGGGTCGAGAAGCAAGTTACGCGTCATACCTTCGTCCCCATCGTGTCGATCGCCTCAGTCGAGGATCAATAGGTTCGTGGTGCATTTGCTGCTCCGGACAACCGCTGGCGCAGCTTTCCGGGATAACCCTGGTCGGGGGATCTCATGACCGTTGAGGTCGTCACCTTCGGCTGCCGGCTCAACTCGTACGAGTCAGAGGCCATGCGGGCGCAGGCCGAGGCCGCGGGCCAAAAAGACCTCGTCATCGTCAACACCTGCGCGGTCACCGCCGAGGCGACGCGACAGGCCCGGCAGGCGATCCGCCGGCTCGCCCGCCAGAACCCTGAAAAACGCATCGTCGTGACCGGCTGCGCCGCGCAGGTCGAGCCGGAAAGCTTTGCGGGCCTGCCGGGCGTCGCTCGAGTTCTCGGCAACGACCTGAAGACGAAGCCCGAGACCTGGAGCGGGCTCGCCCTCGGAGGCGAGACGGTGCGGGTGAACGACATCTTCGCCGTGAGGGAGACCGCGCCGCACCTGATCGAGGGGATGCGCGGGCGCACCCGCGCCTTCGTGCAGGTCCAGAACGGCTGCGACCACCGCTGCACCTTCTGCATCATCCCGTACGGGCGCGGGAACTCGCGCTCGGTCGCCATGGGCGCCGTCGTCGACCAGGTGCGCACGCTCGTGGAGCACGGGGCGCGGGAGGCCGTGCTGACCGGCGTCGACATCACCTCCTACGGCAAGGACCTTCCCGGCGCGCCGAAGCTCGGAACGCTCGTGAAGGCGATCCTGCGGCACGTGCCGGAGCTGCCGCGCCTGCGCATCTCCTCGATCGACTCCGTCGAGGCCGACCCCGACCTCCTCGACGCCCTTGCCAGCGAGCCGCGGCTCATGCCGCACCTGCACCTGTCGCTTCAGGCCGGCGACGACCTCGTCCTCAAGCGCATGAAGCGGCGGCATCTTCGCGCCGACGCGATCCGGTTCTGCGCCGAGGTGCGCGGGCTGCGGCCCGACGTGGTGTTCGGCGCCGACATCATCGCCGGCTTCCCGACCGAGACCCCGGAAATGTTCGGCCGCTCCCTCGATCTCGTGGACGAATGCGGGCTGACCCACCTCCACGTCTTCCCGTTCTCGTCCCGGCCCGGAACGCCGGCGGCCCGCATGCCGCAGGTTCCGCGTCAGATCGTGAAGGAGCGGGCGCGGCGCCTGCAGGAGAAGGGCGAGGCGGCGCTCCGCCGCCATCTTGCGGCCGAGGTCGGCGCGCGCCGACGCGTGCTGACCGAGACCGAGGGGCTCGGGCGCACCGAGGGCTTCACTCCGGTCCGGTTTTCCGCACCCGTTCCCGCGGGCGAGATCCGCGAGGTCGCCATCGCGGGCCACGACGGCCGGGAGCTGCTGGCAGCGTGACGCCTGGGCGGCCGGACCTTACCTCGGCCTGACGTCTTCGGCTCCGGCCGGGGATGACGGTCGCGGCCCGCACGCCTCTACGCGATCCCGCATGTGCTCCGGCACCGGCGCCTCGACGGCAACCGGCGGCTTCCTCGGATAGAGCGGCACCGCGACGGCGCGGGCGTGGAGGTGGAGGGCCGGCCCGCCGGAGCGCGGGGCACGGCCGTAGACGGCGTCGCCGAGGATCGGCCATCCCATTGCGGCGCAGTGGACGCGGAGCTGGTGCGTGCGGCCGGTGACGGGGCGCAGCTTGAGGAGAGCGCGGCCATCCGCCCGTCCGAGCACTCGCCATTTCGTCAGCGCAGGCTGGCCCTTGGGATCGGCCTTCATCCACCAGCCGCGCTCAGGCGAGCGCCGCGCGAGGGGAAGGTCGATCTCGCCCGCCTCCGCCTCGGGCCCGCCCTCGACCACGGCCCAGTAGACCTTGTCGACCTCGCCCCGCCTGAAGAGGTCGCCAAGCCGCGCGAGGGCCTTGGCATGGCGCCCGAGCACGAGGCAGCCCGAGGTGTCCCGGTCGAGGCGGTGCGCGACCTGAGGCCGGCGCGGCAGGCCGAAGCGGAGCGCGTCGAGATGACGGAAGAGGGTCTCTCCGCCCTTCGGCCCGGGATGCACGGGCAAGCCCGCCGGCTTGTCGAGGACGAGCATGAGGGCGTCGCGGTAGAGCACCCGAGCCACTATCTCTTCCGGCGACATCTTCTCCCAGGGCTAGCGGCTCCGCGCCGGTCAGGCAATACGAGGACTCTCCCGCCGATGAGCGAACCGCACAAGAAACCGGGCTTCTGGGACCGCCTCCTCGGACGCGGGCCTGAGGAGGCGCAGCCCGCCGAGGCTCCCAAGGACTCCGCCGCCTCGGCCTACGAGGGCACGCCGGACTTCACCACCGCGGCCGCCGCGGGCGACCTTCCCCCGGCCGAGCCCAGCCTGGCGCAGGCCTCGCCCGACGTTCCGGCACACGACAAGCGTCCGCCGGAGCTCGCGGGCGCCGACCTCCAGCCGGTCGAGGGCCGCGCCCCCGAAGGAGGCGCCCCGAGGGAGCCGGTCCCGCGCGCCGAACCGGACAAAGCCCCGGCGCCCGCCGGTGCGGCCGCGGAGCCGAGGACCTGGTGGCGCCGCCTCGCCGACGGCATGCGGCGCACCTCGTCCTCGATCGGCGACAGCATCACGAGCCTGTTCACCCAGCGCCGGCTCGACGCCGCGACCATCGAGGAGCTCGAGGACGCGCTCGTCCGGGCGGACCTCGGGGTCGAGGCCGCGGCCCGCATCGCCGCGGCGATCGGGGAAGGCCGCTACGACAAGGAGGTCTCGCCCCAGGAGGTCAGGAGGATCCTCGCGGGCGAGGTCGAGAAAGTGCTGGCGCCGGTCGCAAAGCCGCTCGCGATCGACCGGACGAGGAAGCCGTTCGTGGTCCTGACGGTCGGCGTCAACGGCTCGGGCAAGACGACCACCATCGGCAAGCTCGCCCAGAAGTTCCGGGCCCAGGGGCTCAAGGTGATGCTCGCCGCCGGCGACACCTTCCGGGCGGCCGCGATCGAGCAGCTCAAGGTCTGGGGCGAGCGCACCGGCGTGCCGGTCGTGGCGCGCAGCCAAGGCGCTGACCCGGCCGGCCTCGCCTTCGAGGCGATCGAGCGGGCGAAGGCCGACGGGGCGGACGTGCTCCTCATCGACACGGCCGGACGGCTCCAGAACAAGGCCGCGCTCATGTCCGAGCTCGAGAAGATCGTGCGCGTGGTGAAGAAGGTCGATCCGGAGGCCCCGCATGCGACGCTCCTCGTGCTCGACGCCACGGTCGGGCAGAACGCGCTCTCCCAGGTCGAGCTGTTCGGCAAGGCCGCCGGGGTGACCGGCCTCGTCATGACCAAGCTCGACGGCACGGCGCGGGGCGGCATCCTGGTGGCGCTCGCCCAGAAGTTCGAGCTGCCGGTGCACTTCATCGGCGTCGGCGAAGGCGTCGCCGACCTCGAGCCGTTCACGGCGCGGGATTTCGCGCGCGCAATCGCGGGGCTGGAGGAAGGTTAGGCGAGCGCCGAGGCGACGTCGGTCCTGGCGAAGTCGGCGCCCTTGTAGAGCAGCGGCGCGTCCAGCGACTTCGCGAGCGCATAGGCGAAGCAGTCGCCGTAGTTGAGCCCTGCCGGGTGGCGGCCCCTGCCGAAGCGGGCGAAAGCGTCGGCGGCGAGGCGGGCGTGGCCGAGGTCGACCGGTACGACCATCACTCCCTCCCTGGCAAGCCATCGGTCGAGGTCGGCGCGCCCATCCACCTTCCGCTCCGCCACCATGGCGCATTCCAGATAGTTGCCGGCCGACATGAGCCGAGTGCGGGCTGTTTTCAGCGCCGCAAGAAGACGGGGCCACTCGGGTTCGTCGAAAAGCGCGGCGACGAAGATGGACGTATCGACGGCCACAGCATCGGAGGTCACCGGGGAAGACCGTTCTCGTCGTAATCCAGAACCTCCTCGATCGGACGAGGGTCGGCCCAAGGCCGGGCGTTCCAGCTCTCGCGCAAGATGCGGGCCGACTCGAGCCCTTTGGCGATCTCCCGCTCGCGCTCTTCGTCGAGCCGGGCCTGCTCCTTGCGCAAAAGGTCGAGCAAGAGGTCGGTCGTGCCGCGTCCGGTTCTCGTCTTGAGGTCGGCGAGGAGGCGTTCGGCTTCCTTGTTCTTGATATTGATGGACATGGCGGGGCGCCCGGAGGTACAGAAAGGCCGTTGCACTTCTGTATACATCACCGGACAGGCAAGACCAACCCATGGCCACCTCGGCCCAGCGCCTGAACCCCCTCCTCAAGCTCGGCCTCGAGCTCGGGCCCCTCGTCGTGTTCTTCCTGGCGAACCAGCGCGCCGGCATCTTCGCGGCGACCGGCATCTTCATCGCCGCGACGGTGCTGTCGCTCGGCGTCCATTACGCGCTCGTCAGGAAGCTGCCGATCATGCCGCTCGTCTCGGGCGTAGTCGTGGTGGTGTTCGGCGGGCTCACCCTCGCGCTGCAGGACGAGCACTTCATCAAGCTCAAGCCCACGATCGTGAACACGCTGTTCGGGCTCGTGCTCCTCGGCGGCCTGTGGTTCGGCAAGCCGCTGCTCGCGATCGTGCTCGATTCCATGTTCGACCTGACCGAGGAGGGCTGGCGCAAGCTGACGCTGCGATGGGCGCTGTTCTTCTTCGTGCTCGCGATCCTGAACGAGATCGTGTGGCGCACCCAGTCGACGGATTTCTGGGTCGGCTTCAAGGTGTTCGGCATCATGCCGCTGACGATCGCCTTCGCGCTGGCGCAGACGCCGCTCTTGATGCGCCACGAGGCGAAGAAGACGGCCGCCGTCGCGGGCGGCGAGTAGCCGGGCGTCCCGCCGTCAGGGCTTTCCGGGCGCCTTGGCCTTCGCGAGCTCGGCCCGGAAGCGGGTCATCTCTCCCGGGGTGAGCGGCCCGATCTGCTTGTGGCGGATCGTCCCGTCCGGCCCGACCACGAAGGTCTCGGGTACGCCGTAGACGCCCCAGTCGATGGCGGCGCGCCCGTTCGGGTCGACGCCGACGGCGGCGAATGGGTTGCCGAAGGTGCCGAGGAAGCGCCGGGCGGTCTCGGTCGTGTCCTTGTAGTCGATGCCGACGACGCGGATCGAGGGGTCCTTGGCCAGCTCCATGAGGAGCGGATGCTCCTGCCGGCATGGGGCGCACCAGGACGCCCACACGTTCACGACCGTGACGGCGCCCTTGAGGTCCGCGTCGGCGAGGCCCGGCAGGGGCTGGCCGTCCCGGACGAGGCCGGGGAGGGGCTCGAGGCTGAAGCTCGGGGCCGGGCGGCCGATCAGGGCCGAGGGCACGCGGGAGGGGTCGCCCGAGAACAGCCTGAGCAGGAACAGGAGCACGAGCGCGCCGAAGACGAGGGTGGGGACGAGGTAGAGCAGGCGCACGCGGGACCTTGCCCCGTCCGCGGCCTCGGGCGGAGGCTCGGCCGTCGCGGGGAGCGGCGCGCTCACGGCGGCGCCGCCCGGGCCGGCCGGCCGGCGGCGG
>DASVPW010000057.1:0-14866 GCA_036389455.1 Beijerinckiaceae bacterium | reverse complement strand
ACGACCGCACCACCTGCGTGCTGTTCGGCGACGGCGCCGGCGCGATCGTGCTGGAAGCCCAGCTCGGGGAGGGCACGCCGCAGGACCGTGGCGTCCTCACCTCGCATCTCCGCTCCGACGGCACGCACCGGGAGAAGCTCTACGTCGACGGCGGGCCGGGCTCGTCGAAGACCACGGGGTACCTGCGCATGGAAGGCCGCGAGGTCTATCGCCACGCCGTCAGCATGGTGACGGACGTGATCCACGACGCCTTCAAGACGACGCGCACGACGGCCGACGACATCGACTGGTTCGTGCCGCACCAGGCGAACAAGCGCATCATCGACGCGACGGCGGAGAAGCTCGGGATCGCGCCGGAGAAGGTGGTGCTGACCGTCAACAAGCACGGCAACACCTCGGCGGCCTCGATCCCCCTCGCCCTCGGCGAGGCCCGCGCCGACGGGCGCATCAAAGAGGGCGACCTCGTCATGATCGAGGCGATGGGCGGCGGCTTCACCTGGGGTGCGGCGCTGATCCGCTGGTGAGGCTCGGCGAGGCGTGCAAGCGCGGCTTTTTGTTGGGGGCGGGCCGGAAACTCCCATTGACCGCGCCGCCCCCTCTGAATAGCGTTCCTTTTCAGATAGATACGCGCGGTTCTGAATCAGCCGGTTGGGGGGTGGCGATGGCCGGACGCACGGTGACACGGGCCGATCTCAGCGAGGCCGTGTACCAGAAGGTGGGCCTCTCGCGGACCGAATCGGCGGCGCTCGTCGAGACGGTCCTGACCGAGCTGTGCGACTGCCTCGCGGCCGGCGAGACCGTGAAGCTCTCCTCCTTCGGCTCCTTCGTGGTGCGCGACAAGGGCGAGCGCGTCGGGCGCAACCCCAAGACGGGCATCGAGGTGCCGATCGAGCCCCGGCGGGTGATGGTGTTCAAGCCCTCGAACGTGCTCAAGGCCCGCATCAACGGCCTCGAGGCGGACGAGACCGAGTGAGCCGCCGATGAGCCCTCTTGCCCCCCGCGAGCCGGCCCGCGCCGTGGACAAGAGCCCCGACGCGTTCCGGACGATCAGCGAGGTTGCGGACGACCTCGACCTGCCCCAGCACGTCCTGCGCTTCTGGGAGACGCGCTTCTCGCAGATCAAGCCGCTGAAGCGCGGCGGCGGCCGGCGCTACTACCGGCCGGACGACGTCGACCTCCTCAAGGGCATCCGCCATCTCCTCTACGGCGAGGGCTACACGATCAAGGGCGTGCAGCGGATCCTGAAGGAGGACGGCATCCGCTTCGTGCAGGCGATCGGCCGCGGCGAGGAGACGATCGAGGCGCCGCCGCGCGGAGGGGGCGAGCCGGACGAGGCCGGGCCGGGCCCCGGCGGGACCGCGCCGGAAACCGCCGAGGCGGCCGGCAGCCTTGTCCGGGCGGAAAGCGCGCCGCAGGCGCCATCGAGGCCCGAGGCCCACGCGAGGGCGGCGGGCGCGACCTTAGGCAGCCAGGACGCCGCGCGGCTCCGCGCCGCCCTCGACGAGCTCCTCGAATGCGAGCGCGTGCTCGCGGCCCTGAAGACCCCGCCGCTCCAGGACGACGAGCTGCCGCCGCGCTGACGGGGAGAGGCCGCCCAAGTGCTTGCCGAGAAAAAATTTTGGTCGGAGCGGCGAGATTTGAACTCGCGACCCCTAGTCCCCCAGACTAGTGCGCTAACCGGGCTGCGCTACGCTCCGACTTGAGCCGGCCATATAGAGCCTCGGGCGAAGCGGCGCAACGCGATCGCGCGGCGCCGTCGTGCCGACCGGCTGCAGTCGCGCTGATGTGGCGCCCTCTTCCGCGTCCCCACGAAGGCGCCCGCTCTTCGAGATTTGCGGACGATCCCCGGCTCCGCCGAAGGTCCCCATTCCTGGCGGGACCTTTTTTATGGGAATAATCATGTGTGAAGCGCTTCACACATCGTACCTTCATTGCTCGGCTAGCGTAGCCCGAGGGGACGCGGGGAGGGGATCGTGCGCTCCCAAGCGTCGCTCTTCGCCGAGATCATTGATGGGCTCGCCAAAGCCTACTTTCGCGCCAAACAGGCGGGCCAAGACCACCTTGCCCAGCTGATTGCGGCAGCGCTCGTCGAAACCATCGCTCTTGAGGTGGCCCTGCGGATCGAGGCCGGGAGCCCGCCACATTCAAAGTGAGGCATTACCCTGGCAGTGTCTCAGTTTGAATGTGGCAGACGGCGAACGGTTAGTTGTTCGTGATGTTGCTTTTGCTCTTCACGATGGTGCCCCTGGCCTTGGCTTTAGGGGCGGCGCGGGTGCGGTCGCTCGTGTTCGATTTCGAGCTTTTGACCGTTGTTGCCCTAGCGGTCGGTTGGGAAAAGGCAGCGCCGGGAACGATCAGGCCTAATGCAAGGATCACGGCGACGAGGAATCGAAGCGACATGAGGAACCTCTCGGAGTATGGGTCGAGGTCCTTATAGCACGCCTTCAACCCACGATCTGAGGGCTTACGCGCTTGCGAGCTGCGCAGCCCGCTTCCCCGTCAACCGCGCGCAACACCCCTGTGAGTCCTGTGGATAACGTGCATAAGCGGGTGCTGCGGCGCGGACGCCCTCGACTTGGACAAAGGGTAGGAACTCCATCGGCAGGGGGCCATGGTCCGAAGCATTCGCGGTCAACGGGAAGCAACGGAAATAATGGAGAACCGCAATGCCAAGGTACTACCTGCATTGCACGGATGGGGTCGACTTTGTTCTCGACAGAGTGGGCCACGAGATCGACGTCGAGAGCGACCTCATGTGGTTCGCCTATCGCGCCGCGAGCCGTCTCATGGGCGAGTTGCCGGATTACGACGGCTGGTCGAGCTGGCTCGTCGCCATCCACAACGAGAGCGGCTGCCTCGTCGAGACGGTTCCATTCCCGGGTGATGCCGATGCGACACTCGCCGAGGCTGAGAGCGCGGGCATAATGCGGCCATGCCCATCGATCCAGCCGAGCTCCAGCCTCCTTCGAAGAAGCACGCTGTTGCACTGACGAAGATCCGCGACGGGCAATGCCGCTTCATCACGGCGGAGCCGACGCGGGCCGCGATCTGCTGCGGCGCGCCGACGAACGGCGGCAGCTGGTGCGCGTGGCACCGCCGGATCGTCTTCGCGGGCGCCATGGGCGAGCGCCTGCCTCAGCAGCGGCAGGCTTGAGCGGCGGCGGAGACGGGCGCCGCCGAAAGCCTCATTGCCAGGGCAGCTTCCCGGTGCCGTGCCAGTAAAGGTACGCCGCCACGGCCATGCAGACGGCGGAGAAGGCGAAGAGGACGGCGGCCGTCGTGAAGCCGTCGCTGTCCTTGACCCGCGTCGGGGCGCCCGGCTCCGGCATTGGCCCAGCCTCCGCGCCGGCCCCTAGAATCGCGAGCGTGCGCCGGCTGCGGCGAAGCGCGGCGTCTCGCGCGCGGACTCGGGCCGCGGGCGGGCGCTGCCGGTGTAGACCATCCGCTCGTGGACGGGACACCAGGACGAGCCGTCCGCCGTGACCGCGGCGCAGAACAATCCCGGAGGATCGAGGAGGTTGCCGATCGGCCAGCGGCACTGGCACTGGCCGAGCGCCCAGATCGGCATCGGGCCGGTGGGCTCCGGCGTCCGGGCGACGATGCGCGGCTTCTCGACGGGCTTCAGCTGAACGGGCTTTACCTGGACGGGCTTTACCTGGATCGGCTTGGCGGGCGCCGCCGGCTTCGGCCGCGGCTGCGCGGGCGCCGCATGCGCGGGCTTGGCGGCGGATCCGGCCGGCTTGGCAGCGGCTTTAACGACGGGCTTGACGGCAGCTTTGACGACGGGCTTGGCGGCAGCTTTGACGGCGGGCTTGGCGGCTTTGGCGGCGGGCTTGGCCTTGGCGGCAGGACGCGCGACCGCCTTCGGCGCCTCGTCGGCCTTCTTCAGCCCGAGGCGATGGATCTTGCCCAGCACCGCACCGCGAGTGAAGCCCTCGCCGAGGGCCTCGGCGATCGCGGTCGCCGTGGCGCCTTTGCGCCACATCGCCTTGACCGTCCTGATGTCCGCGTCCGACCAATCGGCCATACCCCAAAACTCCCGACAAACTCCTGGACCGGCCCCGGAACGGTCGTTCCGAGGAAAGGGCGACTTTGCGGCCGAACTTAGCCCATCGGCTTCGGCAGGTCACCTGCCGCGGCGGCTCCGCTGCCCTGCCTTGGCTGCAACCGAGGGCAGCGTCTGCCGGGTCCGGGGGAGGTCCGCCCAGGGGTCCCGGGCGAGATGGTCGAGGCGGGCGAGCAGGTTGTCGACCCGGTACTGGCTGCCGGCCCTTAGGCTCTGGAGCTCGTCCCAGGTGATCGGCGTCGCGACCGGGGCGCCGGCCCGAGCCCTCGTCGAATAGGCCGAAATCGCGGTCGCACCGCGCCCGTTGCGGAGATAATCGACGAAAATCCGCCCGGTCCGGGCCTTTTTGGCCATGTTCGCCGTGTAGCGGTCCGGGGCCTCGGCCGCGAGCCTGGTCGCGAAATCTTCCGTGAAGGCCTTGACCTCGTCCCAGCCGGCCTTCGGGGTCAGCGGCACGACGACGTGCAGACCCTTGCCGCCGGTGGTCTTGACGAAGCTCTTAAGCTTAACCGCGGAAAGGCGCTCCCGTACCTCGAAGGCGCTCGCCGCCACCGTCTCGAACGGCACGCTCTCGTCCGGGTCGAGGTCGAAGACGATCCGGTCGGGTTTCTCGGGGTCGGCCATGGTCGAGCCCCAGGGGTGGATCTCGAGGACGCCCGCCTGCACCAGGGCGAGGAGCCCGTCGAGGTTTTCGATGGCCAAGCCCTCGTCCTCGCCCATCCGGACCCGTCGGACGAGGCCGGTGTCGAGGCCGGCCCAGGCGTGCTTCTGGAAGAAGCATTCCTTGTTGTAGCCCCCGGGGCAGCGCACGAGGGAGAGCGGCCGGTCGACGACGTGCGGCAGGATCCAGTCGGCGATCTCGACGTAGAAGTCGGCGAGCCCCTGCTTCGTGAGGCCGACGTCCTCCCACAGCACCCGGTCGGGGTGGGTGAGGGCGAAGTCCGTTTGTGCGGGTTTTCTCCGCGCCGCCTTCGAGGCGGCCTGAGGGGCGGCACCCGAAGAGCTCTCGCGCACGACCTCCTGCGGGTCCTTGTCCTCGCGCAGGCCCTTGAACGAGCCGTGCCGGATGAGCCCGTCCGAGGACCAGCCGCGCAGCTCGATCTCGGCGACGAGGCGCGGCTCGACCCAGCGCACCCCGTTCGTCGCATCGCGGGGCAGTTTCACGGGGAAGGGGGAGGCCGGGCGGCGAAGCTTGTCGAGCTCGGCCCACAGGCGGCGCGCCGTCGCCTCGGTGTAGCCCGTGCCGACCTTGCCGAGGTGGACGAGCCGGCCGTCCTCGTAGACGCCGAGGACGAGGGCGCCGATCGCCTTGTTGACGGTGGTCGAGGGCACGTAGCCGGCGATCACGAACTCCTGCCGGGCCGTGCACTTGGTCTTGAGCCAGTCGCCGCGCCGGCCCGAATGGTAGGGCAGGTCGCGCCGCTTCGAGATGATGCCCTCGAGGCCGAGCCGGCAGGCGTGGCGCACCATGGTGGCGCCGTCGGTCTCGATGTGGTCGCTGTAGCGCACCGGGCCGTCCTTCGGCGCGTCGTCGAGGAGGCCGGCGAGAAGCGTCTTGCGCTCGATCAGCGGCGCGCCGGTGAGGTCGTGGCCGTCGAGGTAGAGGAGGTCGAAGGCGTAGTAGACCATGCGGTCGGAGCGGTCGGTCTTGAGCGCCTCCTGCAGCCCCGAGAAGGTCGAGACGCCGTTCTCCTCGACCACCACCTCGCCGTCGATCAGGGCCGATCCGAGCTTGAGATCCCGCAGGGCCTCTGCGGTGCGGGCGAACTTATCCGTCCAGTCGAGGCCCTTGCGGGTGAGGAGTCTCACCTTCTGGCCGTCGATGCGGGCCTGGAGGCGATAGCCGTCGAACTTGATCTCGTGCAGCCACTCCTCGCCGATCGGCGCCTGCTCGACGAGGGTCGCGAGGCACGGCTCGACGAAGGGCGGCAGGATCTTCTTGCGGGCGCCGGGCACGCCGGAGACGGCGGGGAGGGCCTTTGCCCGCGCCCGCGAGGCCTCGGCGCGCCCTGCGTGGTCGGCCCGGACCTCGCCTTGCGCCGCAAGATCGTCGTTCGTCCGCCCGGACAGGAGCGAGGTGTCCTCCTCGTCCGTGATCTCGGACGAGCCCGCCGGGCGGGCGAATTCGTCGTCGGCCTTGAGGAGGAGCCACTGCTCCTTCTTCTCGCGCGGCTTCGGGCGGGTCCGCACGAGGTGCCAGCGGCCCTTCAGGCGCTGCCCGTCGAGGGTGAACTCGAGGTGCCCCTTCCTGTAGCCGAAATGCGGGTCGCCCTTCGGGATCCAGCGGCCCTGGTCCCAGACGATCATGGTCCCGCCGCCGTACTCCCCCTGCGGGATCACGCCCTCGAAGTCGAGGTACTCGAGAGGGTGGTCCTCGGTGTGGACGGCGAGCCGCTTCTCGTTGAGGGATAGGCTCGGCCCGCGGGTCACGGCCCAGCTCTTGAGGACGCCGTCGAGCTCGAGCCTGAGGTCGTAGTGGAGGCGCCTCGCGTCGTGCTTCTGCACCACGAAGCGGTCGCCCGCGGCCTTCTCCACGCTCCCCTTGGGCTCCGGTGAGCGGGCGAAGTCGCGCTTGCCCTTGTAGGCGCCGAGCGGATCGGACACGGGCTTCGACCGTCGCTTGTCGGCGGGCGAATCCGTCCGCGCCCGGCTGCGGCTTTTCGGCGCCGGATCGGGAGCTTTCCTCGGACGCTTGGTCGCGTGCGCCGCCGCCACGGGCCGCTATTCCGCCGGGTGGTCCGCCGCGGCCTGTTCGACTTCTCCGGCGCGCCTGCGCCCCTGCGAGCGCTGGCCGCCCTTGCGCCCGGCTTCCGAGGCGAGGCTGCGATCTTGCGCGAACGAGCGCTTGGCGCTCGGCACGCTGCGCCCGCCGAGGCTCGCGATGCGCTCGCGCTGTTCCTTCGTCATCGAGGCGAAGCCGCGTTTCGATTTCGGCCGGTCTTCCATGGCTTAGCTGGCCTTCTTGAGAGGGCGCTTCTTCGAAGCGGATTTGGCTGTGCGGGCGGGTTTGCGCCGGGCGCTTGCCGCCTTCGCCGGCCGTGCGTGCTTGTGCTCGCCCCCTTTGCCGCCCCCGGTCTCGGTGCCGATGCTCTTGCGGAGCGCGTCCATGAGGTTGATGACGTTCGAAGGCGGCGGCGCCTTCGGGGCCGGGAGGGGCTTGCCGGCCTGCTTCGACTTCACGAGCTCGATGACCGCGTTCTCGTAGCGGTCCTCGAACTTCGACGGATCGAAGTGCCCGGCCTTCTTCTCGACGATGTGGGCCGCGAGTTCGCGCATCTCCTGCGGCAGCTTCACGTCCGGGATGTCCTCGAAGTAGGGCTTCTCCTCCCGGACCTCGTAGGGGAAGCGCAGCGTCGTCCCAAGCAGCCCCTTGCCGAGGGGCTCTAGGAGGATCATGTGCTCGCGCCTCGCCATGACGACCCGGGCAAGGCCCGCCATCTCCTTCTCCCGGATGGCGTCGCGGATGACCGCGAAGGCCTCCTGGGCGACCTTGTCGTCGGGGGCGATGTAGTAGGGGCTGTCGAGGTAGCGCACGTCGACCTCGTCGCGGGGCACGAAGCTCTCGACGTCGATGGTGTGCGTGCTCTCGAGGCGCACCGCCTCGAGTTCCTCGTCCTCGACGATGACGTAGGAGCCCTTGCCGACCTGGTAGCCCTTGACCTGATCGTCGTCCTCGACGACCTCGCCGGTCTGGGCGTCGACGAACTGGCGCTTGACGCGATTGCCGGTTGCCCGGTTCAGGGTGTTGAAGCGGACCCGGGCCGAGGTGCTCGCCGCCGGGTAGAGGGCGACGGCGCAGGACACGAGCGAAAGCTTGAGGTACCCCTTCCAGTTCGCCCGCACCGCCATGTCTGACTCCACCCTCGACGCGCGCCGAGTCAGACCTTGGGGGGCAAACTCGGCTTTAGGCTGACTCAACGCCGGCCGAGATTGAGTCGTTCCGCGGGGTGGACGACTCGGGGGGAGGGGTGCGCGCCGCTTCAACCGGCGCGGGAAAGACGAGGTAAAAACGGCCGCGTGCCGCGGCTTCCCGGATCTCGAAGCTCGAGGAGCGAAGCTAGGAGGCGGCCCGCTTGCGCGCCGCGAGGTCGATCGGCGCTTGCGGCGCGTCCTTCGCCTCCGGCCGCACACCCGGGCGGCCGACGCTGACGTAGGTGAAGCCGGCCTCGGCGAGGTCGGCCGGGCGGTAGATGTTACGCAGGTCGACGAGGACCGGCTGGCGCATTGCACCCTTGATACGGTCGAGATCGAGGGCCCGGAAGGCGTCCCACTCGGTCACGATCACGAGCGCGTCGGCGTCCTCGGCGCAGGCGTAGGGGTCCTCGGCGTACTCGACGCCCTCGAGCATGCGCCGCGCCTGCTCCATCCCTTCCGGGTCGTAGGCCCTGACCGTTGCGCCCCCGTCCTGGAGCGCCGCGATGATCGAGAGGGAAGGGGCCTCGCGCATGTCGTCGGTGTTCGGCTTGAAGGTGAGGCCGAGCACCGCAATGGTCTTCCCCCGCACGCTGCCGTCGCAGGCCTGGACCACCTTGCGGGCCATGGCGCGCTTGCGCTGGTCGTTCACCGCCGCGACCGTCTCGATCAGGCGGATCGGCGCGTCGTGGTCCTGCGCCGTCTTGATGAGGGCGAGGGCGTCCTTGGGGAAGCAGGAGCCGCCGTAGCCCGGACCGGCGTGCAGGAACTTCGAGCCGATGCGGTTGTCGAGCCCGATCCCGCGCGCCACCTCCTGGACGTTGGCGCCGACCTTCTCGCACAGGTCCGCGATCTCGTTGATGAAGGTGATCTTCATGGCGAGGAAGGCGTTGGCGGCGTACTTCGTCAGCTCGGCGGTCGCCCGCGAGGTGAACAGGATCGGGGCGTGATTGAGATAGAGCGGGCGGTAGAGCTCGGTCATGACCGCCTTCGCGCGCTCGTCCTCGGCCCCGATGACGATGCGGTCCGGGCGCTTGAAGTCCGCGATCGCGGCGCCCTCGCGCAGGAACTCCGGGTTAGAGACGACCGCGAACTGGGCCCGCGGCGCGGTCTCGCGGACGATGCGCTCGACCTCGTCGCCGGTGCCGACCGGGACCGTCGATTTCGTGACGACGACGGTGTAGCCGTCGAGCACTCCCGCGATCTCCCGCGCGGCCTGGTAGACGAAGGAGAGATCGGCGAAGCCGTCGCCCCGGCGCGACGGCGTGCCGACCGCGATGAACACCGCGTCCGCCTCGCGCACCGGGTCCCTGAGGTCGGTCGCGAAGGAGAGGCGGCCGGCGCGGACGTTCTTGGCGACGAGGTCGGAGAGCCCCGGCTCGAAGATCGGCATCTGCCCCTGCCGCAGGGCCGCGATCTTCTCGGGGTCCCTGTCGACGCAGCACACCACATGGCCGAAATCGGCAAAGCAGGCGCCCGAGACGAGGCCGACGTAGCCCGCGCCGATGATCGCTACGCGCAAGACGCTTCTCCCATGCCTGACGGCGCGAGCGCCGGATGGCCGCCGGCGAGCCGGCGCCTGAGACGATCGGTATAGCGCCCGGTCGCGGCCCGCAACCGCGCGGCTTCCGCGGGATCGTGGGCATGCGCGTCCGCCGCGAGGCTGAAGGCGCCGAGCTGGAAGGCGAGATAGCAGACGTTGAGGAAGTCCACGAGTTCGGGCGCGACCGCCCGGCCGGCTTCCCGCTCGGCGACTGTGCAGAGCCGCTCGCTCTCCTCCTCGCCGAGATCGAGCTCGACCGCCGCGCCGGCGATGTCCCAGGCGATGTCCTGGCAGCCGACGAGGTCGTGCGCCGCGTGATGGTCGAGGCCGTCGGCCTTGACGAGGCGGTCGCCTGAGATGAGCCATTCCCAGGGGTGCAGGCGGTTGTCGGTACGCACGGGCCGGACGTGGCGGGTGAGCCTTTCGAGCCGTGGGTTCCAGGGCGCGAGCGTCCGGGCAAAGCCCTCGCCGAGCGCGAGCCCGACGTTGCGGGACGCCATCGCGGCGAGCTTTTCGAGGGACGCGCCGGGCCGGTCCGCCGGGAACTCCTTGGCGCGGAAGCCGATGTAATGCCCGATCCGCTCGATCGCGCCGCGCCGGCCGACCGGCCGTCCACGGAGCGGGCGCGCATCGTCGAGCCACCGTTCGACGATGAAGCCGTGGCGGAAGCCCGCGACGGGAGCGGCGAAGCCCGCAGAGGCGAGGGCGCGGGCGATGTCCACCTTCCCGGCCCCATAGCGTCCGAGCCCAGCGAACTTCAGGAGCCAGGGGCCTCCAGCGGTGCGAAGCAGGAACTTCCGGCGCTCCTGCTGCGTGTTGGCCGGCGGCCAGTCGGCTTCGGAGCGGAAGTGGAGCTTGCGCCAGGCGCCGCCGGAGAGGTCCGCCGTCGGCGCTTCGGCCTCGCCGACGAGGTCGGCGACCCAGCTCTCGAGGCGGTGGGCGGGCATGGGAGCGCGCAGCACCAGATCATCGAAGTCGACCACATGACGCCGGGCCTCGTCCCAGCGCGCGCGGTGCCGCGCGCTCGCCTCGGGGCCGAGAGGGCCCTGATGGCTCGGGAAGAAGTGGATGCGGCGCCGTTCGACGCCCCGATCCTCGAGAAAATCCGCGACGCAGCCGAACGAGCTGCCGGAGAGGCCGGGCCCTTCGTCGACGACGGCGAAATCGGCGCCGCCGTCCGAGAGGAGGTCCGCGGCGATGCCGTCCGAGAGGCGAAGCGCGCGCCGGAACGGGTGCCCGGCCGGGCGCACCGTCACGGCGTCGTCCTGCCCGGACCCCGCCGCGACCGCCGCCGCGAGGCCCGTGCCGATGCTGCGCAGCCCGATGATCTTCACCGGCCGTCCCGCAAGCGCCTTCGCGGCCGCGATGTAGGCTTCCGGATAGAGCGCGTAGAAGGCGTAGCCTTCGGGCCGGCTGACATCGATCGCCTCCGGATGCGCCGCCCCTTGCAGCGCATGCAACGGCGCGAGCGGGCTCTCGCCGAGGTCGCAAAAGCCGCTCGACCAGGAGCGGCCGACGGCGCGGGCGAGCCCGATCAGCAGACGCATCGCGGCGTCGTTTGTCGCCGAGCGGGCGTCGACACCAAGTCTCTCGAAGTCCAGGTCCGCGAGCCCTTGCGCGAGCTCGCCCGCCGCGATGAACACCGCGACCAGCTCGCCGTGCCGGACGATCCCGGGCGGCGCGCCCCACACCGCTGCGACGTCGCGCACGATCGCCGCGAGTTTTTCGCGCGGCGGCTCGGAGCGGACGCCGTCGCCATAGACCAGCATCAGCCGATCCTCGCGCGCAGGTGGGAGTAGGCGACGGCGGCAAAGGCGTCGAAATCCGGGATCGCCCAACCGGCACCGCTCTCGGCCTTCCACGCCTGAAGCCACGCCACCCACGCCTCGTATTGCGCCGGGCTCGGCGAGACGAGGGAACGCCGTGCCTTGGCGAGGCGGAGCGCCGCGAGCGGCTCGTGGCCGCGGCTCACCAGGACGCAGAGCGCCAGGAGGGCCGAGCGGCCGATCCCGTGCTGGCAGTGGATCAGCACCCGCTCGGCCCTGTCGAGATGCCGGACCGCGAAGGCGACGCCCGTGCGCAGCATCGGCGCCGCAATGGCGCAATGGTCCTCGGTCGGCAGGTGCAGGAACGCGATCCCGTGGCGCTCAAGCACTGCGGCGTCGTCGCAGGCTTCGATCCTCAGGTCCACGACGGCCTTGATCGATAGCTCCCGGGCAAGCCGCTCGGCGTCGCGCGTGGAAAAGCTGCCGCCGACCGCGAGGTCGTCGGCGATCCAGCTCAGGTTGAGGGCCGGCATCGTCACGGGCGGCTTCCCGACCGTGGCTCGTCAGTGTACACTAGCGCACGAAGAGCGGGCTCAAGCCCGCCGGCCGAAGGGGGCCACATCATGAGCGACAGCGACTGGCGTGCCCGCTGGGCGGCCGAGCGGCAGTATGCGGCGGAGGCTGCGACCCAGTGGGCGACGGCGCTCGTCGCCGCGGGCACGCCGCCGGTCCTCGTGCTGGAGGCGCTCGCCGCCGCGGGGGAGGCGGTGAAGGCCGGGATCGCCGCCGCCGCAGCCGACATCCTTAAGACCCTGCAGGCGGACGCGCCGGCCGACTGAGCCGCCCGCGTCCGGGCCAAGTCGTCAGGACACCGAGGCCGCGACCGCGTCCGGCGCGCCGCCGTTCGCGGCGGCCTTGCCCCGGCCGTCGACCCGGACCTTCTCCGGGATCTCGGCGCCCTCGCCGGCGAACCAGGCGATCGTCGCCTCGAGGCCCTTCTGGAGGGGCACCTTCGGGGCCCATCCGAGAAGCTCCTTGGCACGGACGATGTCGGGCCGGCGCCGGCGCGGGTCGTCGACCGGCAGCGGGCGGCGCACGACACGGGCGGTCGAGCCGGTCATCGCCACCACGCGGGCGACGAGGTCGTTGACGGTGAGCTCGACCGGGTTGCCGAGGTTCACGGGGCCGGCCGTCTCGCCCTCGTGGGCCATGAGCCGCATCAGACCCTCGACGAGGTCGGAGACGTAGCAGAACGAGCGGGTCTGCGAGCCGTCGCCGTAGACCGTGATGTCCTCGCCCGAGAGCGCCTGCGTGATGACGTTCGAGACGACGCGCCCGTCGTCCGCCCGCATCCGGGGGCCGTAGGTGTTGAAGATGCGCGCGACGCGCACGGAGGCGCGGCCGGTGCGGCGGTAGTCGAAGGTGAGCGCCTCGGCGGCGCGCTTGCCCTCGTCGTAGCAGGCGCGCGGGCCCGTCGGGTTGACGTTGCCCCAGTAGCTCTCCGGCTGCGGGTGCACGTCCGGGTCGCCGTAGACCTCGCTCGTCGAGGCGAGGAGGAAGCGGGCGCGCTTCTTCGAGGCCAACGACAGGAGGTTGCGGGTGCCGAGCACGCAGGTCAGCATCGTGTGCTCGGGATCGGCCTGGTAGTGCGGCGGCGAGGCCGCGCAGGCGAGGTTGAACACCGCGTCGACGGGCTGCCGCAGGAGGCTCGGCTTCATCGGATCGACCACGTCGGCCTCGACGAGGTCGAAGCGCGGCTCGCGCGCAAGGTGGCGCAGGTTTTGCCGCCGGCCGGTCAGGAAGCTGTCCAGGCAGATGACGCGAGCGCCCTCTGCGATCAGCGCGTCACACAGGTGGGAGCCAATGAACCCTGCTCCGCCAGCGATGAGCACGACCCTCGCATTTTTCATAATCGACCTCTTCCTCTACGCGCCGGTGTCGGCGCGATGTACGAAAGAAAGGAACTTAGATGCCCAACGTCTGGAGCTTGGCATTGGTTCACGAAAACTTTGCTCTCTGCTTTTTAACCTATGTTATTCAGCGCTTATATATAGGTCACAATATAAACCCTGTGTTGTAGAACTATGTAATCGCACCCTCTCAATGTGCTCCTCTAGCTCCGCGGCGCGGTGGGCGGCGGTGTGGTCGGCGAGCGCCCGCCGCCGCGCCGCGTCGGCGAGCCGGTGGCGCTCCGGGTCGCTCCACGCCAGCACGGCCAGCACGTCCTCAGGCGCAGCGGCCAGCACGATCTCGCGGCCCGGCGCGAAGATGGTGTCGAGGCCCGGCCACTCGTCGGAGACGATGGGCGTCCCGGCGGCGGCGGCCTCGAACAGGCGCACGCTCGGGCTGTAGCCGGCCCGGATCATGTCGGCCCGGGTGACGTTGAGGGTGAAGCGGCTCGACGCGTAGAATTCTGCGTGCCCGGCCGGCGGCACGTGGTCGATGCGCTCGACGTTCACCGGCCAGTCAATGTCAGCAGGGTATTGCGGCCCCGCGACCGCGAACCTGAGATGCGGGGCGCGCCGGGCGGGTTCGACCAGGAGCCGATCGAGGGTCGGCTGGCGGTCGGGGCTGTAGGTGCCGAGGTAGGAGAGGTCCCAGCGTTTCCCGATGTCGAGGGGCGGATAGCTCTCGGGGTCGACGGAGCAGTAGAGGGCGCGCGCGTCCGGCGAGCCGTAGCGGCGCATGAGCCGGTCGAGGGTCGGGCCGCCCGTGAAGGAGAGGTAGAGGGCGTAGCCCGGGATGAGGTCGGGCGAGAGGTACTCGTGGTCGCCGCGCTCGAGCTTCGCCAGCGTCACCGGCGTGTCGATGTCGTAGAAGGCGGTGACGCCCCGGGCCGTCGCCTGCACCCAGCGGCCAACGGGGACGCCCTCCGGCACGTAGGAGCCGACCATGACGGCGTCTGCATGCGCGACCTCCGCCGCATAGGCCGCGAGCCCTTGCAGGTCGCTATAGAACGCGAGGCGGCAGTAGTCGGGATCGACGAGGTCGCGGTGCGCCGCGTACCAGGGCACGTCGCGCTCGAGGAACAGCACGTCGTGGCCGCGGACCGCGAAGGCCTTGAGGAGCGAGCGGTAGGTCGTCGCGTGGCCGTTGCCCCAGGACGACGACAGGCTCAAGCCCAGGACCACGAGCCTCATGCGGCGCTCCTCTGCCGCTTGCGGGAAGCCTCTTCCTTCAGGATCACGTCGACCTTGGCGCCGCGGAGCGTGTAGGTGTGCTCGGCGAGCACCCGGGCGCGGGCGGCTTCGCCGATGGCGCGGGCGCGCTCGGGGGTGAGCGCGCGAACGTGCTCGGCGACGTCGGCGCCGTCGCGGGCGACCAGCACCTCCTCGTCGGGTTTGAGGAACAGCTCGATCCCCTCCCAGGCGTCGGTGATGAGGCAGCCGCCGGCGCCGGCGGCCTCGAACACCCGCGTCGCCGGCGAGAAGCCGATGTCGGCCATCGAGTCGCGGGCGACGTTGAGGACCGCAAGCGGGCTCGTGTTGAAGGCGTTGTGCTCGCGCGTGTAGACGTGGCCGATGTGGCGCACGTTTCCCGGCATCGCCTTCGTCTCCCAGCCGTTGCCGCCGATGAGGA
>DASVPW010000056.1:0-64502 GCA_036389455.1 Beijerinckiaceae bacterium | reverse complement strand
CGTCAGCCCGTGCTCGGCCGCCAAGGCCTCGATCGCGGCGCGGCTCTCGCGGCGGACGTTGGCGACGATGACGTTCTGGTTCGCGGTGCAGCGGAACTCGCCGTCGTGGATCTCGGCGATCCGGCGCAGCCCAGTGAGGAGCTGCGGCCCGCCGGGAACGTCGCGCAGGCGCCCGTTCTCGATGAAGAGCGTCAGGTGCCAGCGGCCGTCCTCGCCCTCGACCCAGCCGTAGCGGTCGCCGGTCGACGTGAAGGCGAAGGGGCGCGGGTCGTCGAGCCGCTTGCCGATGCGCCGCTCGACCTCGGCCCGGAAGTTGTCCAGGCCATGGTCCTCGATGGTGTATTTGAGGCGCGCGTGCTTGCGGCTGGCGCGGTCGCCCCAATCGCGCTGCACGGTGACGACCGCCTCCGCGACGGCCAGCGCGTCCTCGGGACCGCAGAACGCCATCACGTCGGCGGTGCGCGGATAGGTGTCCGGCTCGCCGTGGGTCATGCCCATGCCGCCGCCGACGGTCACGTTCCAGCCCTCGACCGCCCCGGCCTCGTCGAGGACCGCGACGAAGCCGAGGTCCTGGGCGAAGACGTCGACGTCGTTGTCCGGCGGCACGGCGACCACGGTCTTGAACTTCCGCGGGAGATACGTGCGGCCGTAGATCGGCTCGACGGCGTCCTCCTCGCCGCCCGCGATCCTCTCGCCGTCGAGCCAGATCTCGCGGTAGGCGGGGGTGCGCGGCAGGAGGCGCTCGGAGATTTTCTTGGCGAGGTCGTGGGCCGCCGCGTGGGCGCGGGAGCGGTGCGGGTTCGAGCTCGCCAGCACGTTGCGGTTCACGTCGCCGCAGGCCGCGAGCGTGTCGAGGAGCGCCGCGTCGATCGCCTTCATCGTCGTCTTCAGGTTCGACTTGATGACGCCGTGGAACTGGAAGGTCTGGCGGGTCGTGAGGCGGAGCGTCCCGTTGGCGTAGTCGCGGGCGATGCGGTCGAGGGAGAGCCACTGCTCCGGCGTCACGACCCCGCCGGGGATGCGCAGGCGGACCATGAAGGCGAAGGCCTTCTCGAGCTTCTTGCGGGTGCGCTCGGGCCGCAGGTCCCGGTCGTCCTGCAGATACATGCCGTGGAACTTGACGAGCTGCTGGTCGTCCTCGGCGATGGCCCCGGTCGCGACCTGGCCGAGCCCCTCGGCGAGGGTGCCGCGCAGGTACGCGCTCGCCTCCTTGATGCGCTCGTTGCGGGAGAGGTCCTGGGGCATCAGTACACGTCCTGCAGGTAGCGCCGGTCGCGCTCGAGGGCGGCGACGGCGGCTTCGGCGGCGTCGGGGGAGAGCGCCTTCACGTCGGCGTGGACGGCGACGAGGGCGGCGCGCACGTCCTTCGCCATCGCCTTCGCGTCGCCGCAGACGTAGAGGCGGGCGCCGCCGTCGAGCCAGTCCACGAGCTCGCGCCGGCGCTGCCACAGGCGGTGCTGGACGTAGACCTTCTCCGGCGCGTCGCGGGAGAAGGCGAGGTCGAGGCGCGACAGCGAGCCGTCCGCGAGCGCCTCCTGCCATTCGAGCTGGTAGAGGAAGTCGTGCGTGAAGCGCCGGTCGCCGAAGAACAGCCAGTTGCGGCCCGACGCGCCGGTCGCGCGGCGCTCCTGCACGAAGGCCCGGAACGGCGCGACGCCGGTGCCCGGGCCGACCATGACGACGTCGGCCGCCGGCTCCGGCAGGCGGAAGTGCCGGTTCGGCTTGAGCCGCACCCTGACCCGAGCGCGGGCCGCCAGGCGGTCGGCCACGAAGGTCGAGGCGACGCCGGCGCGAGGGCGCCCGTGCGCCTCGTAGCGGACCGCCGCGACGAGGAGGTGCGCCTCCTCGCCGACCTCCCTGCGCGAGGAGGCGATCGAGTACGCCCGCGGCGGCAGGGGGCGCGTCAGCGCGAGGAGCTGGTCCGCGGCGAGCGCAGCCGGGAATCCCTCGAGAAGGTCGATGAGCTGGCGCCCTTCGATCCAGGCGCGGGCGTCGCCCTCGGCGAGGAGCGCGCGGGCGCCCGCATGGCCGGTCGCGGCGGCGAATTTTTCCAGCGCCGGGACCGAGAGGGTGGTGATGTCGCGCTCACCCGTAAGCGCGGTGCGCAGGCCGTCGTCGGCCGAGAGGCCCGCGGCAGCGAGCACCGCGTCGACGAGGACAGGGTCGTTCTGCGGGAACAGATCGAGGGAATCGCCGGGCTCGTAGGCCGGGGCCGCGCCGTCGAAGCCGAGGACGAGATGCACGGTCTCCTTGTCGGAGCGCGACGAGTTGAGGACGACGTGCTCGATCACTTCGACCGCCACCGGCTCGCGGCTCGCCTCGCCGCCGTGGCGGGCCGAGAAGTCGATCGCAACGACGTTGCCGGCGGGCGCGGGCTCGGCGGCGGCCTCGGGCGCGAGCGTCTCGACCGCGCCCTTGATCCAGGCGGCGGCGGGAGTCTCGAAGTCGAGGTCGCAGTCGAGGCGCTCGACCGCGCGGCTCGCGCCGAGCTCGGCGAGGCGCGCGTCGATCACCCGGCCGACGGCGCAGAACTCCGCATACGCCGTGTCGCCGAGCGCCAGCACGCCGAAGACGACGCCGTCGAGCCGGGGCGCCGCGGGGCCCATGAGCTCGCCGTAGACGCGGGCGGCGCGGGCCGGCGGCTCGCCCTCGCCCCAGGTCGCGGCAACGACGATGAGGCGTCCGACGGCGGGCAGGTCGGCGAGCTCGAGGTCCGCGAAGTCGACGACCTTCGGCCTGAATCCGCTCTTGCGGGCGAGCTTCGCGGCGGCCTCGGCGAGGCGCTCGGCGTTGCCGGATTCGCTCGCGAACAGGATGGTGAGGGGCTCGGCGGGACGCGCCTGCGGCGCGGCGGCGGCCGGAGCCTGGAGGCTCGCGTCGACGCCGGCGAGGAAGCCTGCGAGCCAGGCGCGCTGGAGCGCGCTCGCGCCGCTCAGCACCCGGTCGAGGCTTGCGATCTCCTCGTCGCCGAAGGGCGCCGTGCGGGGCAGGAGGGCGGGACTGGCCATCCCCGGAATCGTCCGCTTCAGGTCCTGGCAAGTCAACAAGAATGTTCTTTTTAAAGAACGGCATGGGAAAGGACGGGCACGCTCCCCCGCCCCCGTTCGAGAGAACGTTCTTCTCCGACCGGGCTACGCTTCAGGGGAGCGGCGTCCGTTTCGGATCGCGGACGAGCCGCGGGGCGGCCTCTGCCCGCCGACATCCGCCCCGCGCCGCACCGGCAGGGCGGTCGTGGCTTTCACGCGCTCCATCGCGAATCGCGTCGTGACGTTCTTGAGCGGCGCGGCGGCGATGAGGCGCTTGTAGAAGGCGTCGTAGGCCGGCATGTCGGGCGCTACCACGCGCAGCATGTAGTCCACGTCCCCGGCCATCCGATAAATCTCGAGCACCTCGGGCATCTCGCTGACGGCGCTGGCGAATTGCTCGATCCAGGCAGCCGAGTGGTCGGCCGTCTCGATCGCCACGAGAGCCGTGATCATGAGGCCGAGCTTCTCGGGGTTGAGGAGCGCCACCCGGCGCTCGATGACGCCTTCGCCCTCGAGGCGCTGGATGCGCTTCCAGCACGGGGTCTGCGACAAGCCGACGCGCTCCCCGACCTCGGCGATCGACAGGGTCGCGTCCTCCTGAAGGATCGCGAGGATGTGAAGGTCGGTGGCGTCCATCTCCAAACCTCCCGGTCCTTGAAACCGGCTTTGCCCCGGGTCGGCACAGGAGAGAAGGTTCTTCTCTCCTCGCGGACGGCGGGCCGGCAAACCATGCGCCCGGACGAGCGCCGCGCACAGCGCGGGCCGCCCCGGTAACCTTGACACTGTTCTGTATAACGAACAAGTCTGCGCGTCACTGGAGATGCCATGAGTCCTCTCGCGACGGCCGAAGCGGCGTCCGCGGCCCTCCCCCGAGGCGGGGGCGCCGGCGGCATTCTCGCGGCCGGCCTGGCGGCGGCCGACAAGACCGATCCGGCCGCCCGGCTCGCCATGGTGCGGCGGACGATTCCCGGCCGGATCGTCTTCACGACGAGCTTCGGCCTGGAGGACCAGGCCATCGCTCACGCGATCTTCACGGGCGATCTCGAGATCGAGGTCGCGACCCTCGACACCGGCCGCCTGTTTCCCGAGACCTACGACGTCTGGGCCGCGACCGAGGCACGCTACGGCCGCCGCATCGCGGCCTTTGCGCCGCAGACCCGGGCGCTGGAGGATCTCGTGACGCGGCAGGGCGTCGACGGCTTCCGCGCCTCGGTCGCGGCGCGGCAGGCGTGCTGCGGCGTGCGCAAGGTCGAGCCCCTGGGGCGCGCGCTCGCCGGCGCCTCGGCCTGGATCACCGGGCTTCGCGCCGGGCAGTCGCGGGACCGCGCCGGCGTCGCTTTCGCCGAGCCCGATCCGGTCCGCGCTCTCGTCAAGGTCAACCCGCTCGCGGACTGGAGCCGCCGCGACGTCGAGGCCTACGTCGCCGCGAACGGCGTCCCCTACAACGTCCTGCACGACCGCGGCTTCCCCTCGATCGGCTGCGCGCCCTGCACCCGCGCCGTGCGGGTCGGCGAGCCGGAGCGCGCCGGCCGCTGGTGGTGGGAGGCCGAGGCCAAGAAGGAGTGCGGCCTGCACCTCGCGCCCGTTCAGGCAAGCCCCGCGGAGGCGGCGTGATGGCCTTCGCCGAAAGCCTTGCGGCGCGCGGGACGGCGCCGCGCCCGGCGGCGCCCTGGCGCCTCACCCATCTTCAGCGCCTCGAGGCGGACAGCATCCACATCCTGCGCGAGGCCGTCGCCGAGAGCGAGAACCCGGTCCTGCTCTACTCGATCGGCAAGGACTCCTCGGTCCTCCTGCACCTCGCCCGCAAGGC
The DNA here is from genome assembly GCA_036389455.1 of Beijerinckiaceae bacterium. Taxonomy (GTDB): domain Bacteria; phylum Pseudomonadota; class Alphaproteobacteria; order Rhizobiales; family Beijerinckiaceae; genus JAJKJG01. The sequence goes on along the minus strand of DASVPW010000056.1, from coordinate 59,666 downwards.
GTTCCATCCCGGACGGATCCCGTTCCCGCTCCTCCACGTCGACACCACGTGGAAGTTCCGCGACATGATCGCCTTCCGCGACGCCCGCGCGAAGGAGCTCGGCCTCGACCTCATCGTGCACGTCAATGAGGACGGGCTCGCCCGCGGCATCGGGCCGTTCACGCACGGCTCCGAGGTCCACACCGACGTGATGAAGACGCAAGCCCTGCGTCAGGCCCTCGAGCGGCACCGCTTCGACGCGGCGATCGGCGGGGCGCGGCGGGACGAGGAGACGTCGCGGGCGAAGGAGCGCGTGTTCTCGCTCCGCAACGCCCACCACCGCTGGGACCCCAAGGGTCAGCGCCCCGAGCCCTGGCGGCTCTACAACGGCCGCAAGCGCCGCGGCGAGAGCCTGCGCGTCTTCCCCCTCTCGAACTGGACCGAGCTCGACGTGTGGCTCTACGTCGAGCAGGAGCGCATCCCGATCGTGCCGCTGTACTTCGCCGCCGAGCGGCCGGTGGTCGAGCGCGACGGGCAGCTGATCATGGTCGACGACGGGCGGCTGCCGCTGCGTCCGGGCGAGGTCCCCCGGATGCGCTCCGTCCGGTTCCGCACCCTCGGCTGCTACCCGCTCACCGGCGCCGTCGAGAGCACGGCCTCGACGCTGCCCGAGATCATCCGCGAGACCTTCGAGGCGAGGACCTCCGAGCGGCAGGGCCGGGTCATCGACCATGACGGCGCGTCGTCGATGGAGCGCAAGAAGCAGGAGGGCTATTTCTGATGACCGTCCATGTCGCGCCTCCCCGCTCCGCCCCTTCGCCGGCCGGCCTCGCGCAGGACCTCACGTCCTTTCTCGCGGCGCACCGCTCCAAGGACGTGCTGCGGTTCATCACCTGCGGCTCGGTCGACGACGGCAAGTCGACCCTGATCGGACGCCTCCTGCACGACACGAAGGAGCTGTTCGACGACCAGCTCGCCGCCTTGCGGCGCGACTCGCGCCGGCACGGCACGCAGGGGGGCGACCTGGACTTCGCGCTCCTCGTCGACGGCCTTTCGGCGGAGCGCGAGCAGGGCATCACCATCGACGTCGCCTACCGCTTCTTCTCGACGGAGAGGCGCACGTTCATCGTCGCGGACACGCCCGGCCACGAGCAGTACACGCGCAACATGGCGACCGGCGCCTCGACGGCCGACCTCGCGGTGCTCCTCGTCGATGCCCGCAAGGGGCTCACCCGCCAGACCCGCCGCCACAGCCTGATCCTCTCCATGCTCGGCATCCGCGAGGTCGTGCTGGCGATCAACAAGATGGACCTGATCGGCTGGGCGCGGGAGCGCCACGACGCGATCATGGCCGAGTACCTCGACTTCGCGGCGGGCTTGGGGTTCGCCCGCATCGACGGCATCCCGCTCTCGGCGCTGAACGGCGACAACGTCGCCAAGCCCGCGGCCGCGGCGCCCTGGTACGGCGGGCCGACCCTCCTGCGGCACCTCGAAACCGCATCCCCTGCCCAGGCGGCGGAGCCGGGGCCGTTCCGGCTGCCCGTGCAGCGGGTCGTGCGGAGCGACTCGTCCTTCCGCGGCCATGCCGGGCTGATCGCGAGCGGCAGCGTATCCGTCGGAGACCGCGTCCGCGTCGCGCCGGCGGGCGTGGAAACGGCCGTCGCCCGCATCGTGACCTTCGAGGGAGACCTCGAGCGCGCCGTCGCCGGGCAGTCCGTAACCCTCGTGCTGTCGGACGACGTCGATGCGTCGCGGGGCGACGTGATCGCCGCCGTCGCGGCTCCCCCGACGACCGGCGCGACGCTGCCGGCACGCCTGTTCTGGAGCGGCAGCCGTGATCTTGAGCCCGGGGACACGCTTCACGTGAAGCTCGCCACGGCGTCGGCCCTGGCGATGGTCGAAGCGATCGACGGCCGCATCGACCCCGACACGGCGCGCTCCGAGCCGGCGTCGCGCCTTTCCCCGAACGACGTCGGCGACGTCACCCTCGCCCTCGACCGGCCGATCGCGTTCGACGGCTACGCCTCAAGCCGCGAAACCGGCGGCTTCATCCTGATCGACCGCGACAGCCTCGACACCGTCGCGATCGGCCTCGTCCTTCACGCCGATCCGGCGCCGGACGCGGCCGGACCACGAAACCTCTTCGGGCGCTTGCGAGGAATCCTGCCGGTGAGACGAATCATCAAGGCGGCCGCAGCGTCCTTCATGGCGGCCGCGACCATCCTGTACGGCGCGAGCGCGGCGTGGTCGCAGGCGCAGGCGCAGGCGCAGACGCAGACGCAGCTCCTCAACGTCTCCTACGACCCGACCCGCGAGCTCTACCGCGAGATCAACGACGCCTTCGCCGAGGAATGGAAGGCGCGGACGGGCGAGGGCGTCACCGTGCGCAGCTCGCACGGCGGCTCGGGCCGGCAGGCGCGCGCGGTGATCGACGGGCTCGCGGCCGACGTCGTGACGCTGGCGCTCGCCGGCGACATCGACGAGATCGCCCGGATCGCGAAGAAGCTCCCTCCCGACTGGCAGAAGCGGCTGCCGGAGAATTCGTCCCCCTACACCTCCACCGTCGTCTTCGTGGTGCGCAAGGGAAACCCGAAAGGGATCAAGGATTGGGAGGACCTGGCGCTGCCCGGCGTCGACGTCGTCACGCCCAACCCGAAGACCTCGGGCGGCGCGCGCTGGAACTACCTCGCGGCCTGGGGCTATGCCCTCGACAGGTGGAAGGACGAAGATCGCGCCCGGTCGTTCGTCCAGGCGATCTACCGGAACGCGCCCGTCCTCGACACCGGCGCGCGCGGATCGACGACGACCTTCGCGCAGCGCGGCCTCGGCGACGTGCTGATCTCCTGGGAAAACGAGGCGTTCCTGGCGCTCAAGGAGTTCGGGGAGGACAGGTTCGAGATCGTGGTGCCGTCCGTCTCGATCCTGGCCGAGCCGCCGGTGGCGATCGTCGACGGCAACGTCGACCAGAGGGGCACCCGCAAGGCGGCGCAGGCCTATCTCGATTTCCTCTACGGGCCCCGCGCCCAGGCGATCATCGCGAAGCATTTCTATCGCCCCCGCAACGCGGAGGCGGCCGCGAAGGCCGACGTCGACCGTCTGCCGAAGCTGCGCCTCTTCACCATCGACGAAGTTTTCGGCGGCTGGACGAAGGCGCAGGGCACGCATTTCGCCGACGGCGGCGCGTTCGACGCCATCGCCAAGGCGAACCGCCGAGCGGGAGCGCGGGAATGACCGGGGCCGCGCTTGCGCTCGGCGCCTCCGCGCCACGGGCGGACGCCTGGCGGTTTCGCCGGTCGAGCGCCCTGCCGGGCTTCAACCTCGCCTTCGGGTACACGCTCCTCTACCTGTCGCTGGTCGTCCTCCTTCCGCTCGGCGCGCTCGTCCTGCGCGCCTCGTCCGTCGGGCTGGCGGGGCTGTGGGAGGTCGCGACCGACGCGAGGGTCGCGGCGGCGCTCAGGATATCCTTCGGGCTCTCCTTCGCGGCCGCGGCGGCGGACGCGGTCTTCGGCCTCCTCGTGGCCTGGGTGCTGGCGCGCTACCGCTTCCCGGCGCGGACGATCCTCGATGCCGCCGTGGACCTTCCCTTCGCCCTGCCGACGGCGGTCGCCGGCATTGCGCTCGCGGCCCTCTATGCGCCGAACGGCTGGATCGGCGGCGCCCTCGCCTCGCTCGGGCTCAAGGTAGCCTTCACGCCGCTCGGGATCTTCGTGGCGCTCGTCTTCGTCGGGCTGCCCTTCGCGGTGCGCACGGTCCAGCCCCTCGTCGCGGAGCTCGACCGCGAGGTCGAGGAGGCGGCGGCGACGCTCGGCGCCTCGCGCGCGCGGGCGGTCCGCACCGTGCTCCTGCCGCCGCTCGCGCCGGCGGTCCTCACCGGGTTCGCGCTCGCCTTCGCCCGCGCCGTCGGCGAGTACGGCTCGGTGATCTTCATCGCCGGCAACGTCCCCTACGTGTCGGAGATCGCGCCGCTCCTCATCATCATCAGGCTCGAGGAGTTCAACTATGCCGGCGCGACGGCCATCGCGACGGTGATGCTCATGATCTCGTTTGCGGCGCTCCTCGCGATCAACCTCATCCAGTCCTACAGCCGCCGCAGGTTCGGCGATGCCTGAGGCGAGCGTCCCCGCCGCGATGCGCGTCACGACCGAGGCGGCGCCGACGCGGGCGGCGCTGACGCTCGCCGCCGTGGCGTTCCTCGTCCTGTTCCTGCTCCTGCCGCTTGCGGCCGTGTTCGCCGAGGCCCTGCGCAAGGGCCTCGGCGCCTACCTCGCCGCCTTCGCGGACCCGGACGCCGTGGCGGCGATCCGGCTGACCCTGACCGTCGCCGCGATCGCCGTGCCGCTCAACCTCGTGTTCGGGGTCGCGGCGGCCTGGGCGATCGCGAAGTTCGCGTTCAGGGGCAAGAGCCTCCTCGTGACCCTCGTCGACCTGCCGTTCTCCGTGTCGCCGGTCGTCTCGGGGCTCGTCTACGTGCTCCTGTTCGGAGCGCAGGGGGTGCTCGGGCCCTGGCTGCGGCGGCACGGCATCGAGATCGTCTTCGCCCTGCCCGGGATCGTGCTGGCGACGATCTTCGTCACGTTCCCGTTCGTCGCCCGGGAGCTCATCCCGCTCATGCAGCAGCAGGGCGCGGCCGACGAGGAAGCGGCGCTGACGCTCGGCGCCTCGCCGGTCCGGACCTTCCTGACCGTCACCCTGCCGAACATCCGCTGGGCGCTGCTCTACGGCGTGCTCCTCTGCAACGCGCGCGCGATGGGCGAGTTCGGGGCGGTCGCCGTCGTCTCGGGCCACGTCCGGGGGCTCACCACCACGATGCCGCTCCACGTGGAGATCCTCTACAATGAGTACAACTTCGTCGCTGCCTTTGCGGTCGCCTCGCTCCTCGCTTTTCTCGCCATCCTCACGCTTGCCGGGAAGTCGCTCCTGGAGTGGCGCTACGGCGACGCCATCGCGGCCAGAGCGGCGCATTGAGGAAGAGCCGGCGACGGCGATCCGCGTCGCGGGCGTCGTCAAGGAGTTCGGGGACACGGCGGCGCTGCGCGGCGTCGACCTCGACGTGCGCGCCGGCGAGCTCCTGGCGCTGCTCGGGCCGTCCGGCTCCGGCAAGACGACGCTCCTGCGCGTCATCGCCGGCCTCGAGGTCCCGGAGCGCGGGCGCGTGTTCTTCGGCGGCGAGGACGCGACCGGCCTGCCCGTGCAGAAGCGCCGGATCGGCTTCGTCTTCCAGCACTACGCGCTGTTCAGGCATCTCACGGTCCGCGACAACATCGCCTACGGCCTGCGCGCCCGGCCCCGCGCGCAAAGGCCCGGCGAGGCCGAGATCGCAAGGCGGGTCGCGGAGCTCCTCGGCCTCGTCCAGCTCGAGGGCTTCGGCGGCCGCTTCCCGGCGCAGCTGTCCGGGGGGCAGCGCCAGCGGGTGGCGCTCGCCCGCGCGCTCGCGGTCGAGCCGCGCGTCCTCCTCCTCGACGAGCCCTTCGGCGCGCTCGACGCCAAGGTCCGCAAGGAGCTGCGCCGGTGGCTGCGGCACATCCACGAGCGCACGGGACAGACCACGGTGTTCGTGACCCACGACCAGGACGAGGCGCTCGAGCTCGCGGACCGCGTCGCCGTGCTCAACCACGGCCGCCTGGAGCAGGTGGGCGACCCGGACGAGGTGCAGGACAGCCCGGCGACGCCGTTCGTCATGACCTTCCTCGGCGACGCGGCCCGCTTCGAGGCGAGCGCGGAGAACGGCCGGGCGCTCGTCGGCGGTCGCCCGACGGGGATCGAGCTGCCGCCCGCCGCGAGCGGCCCGATCATCGTCTTCTGCCGCCCATGGGACATGGCGCTGGTGCCGCCCGAGGACGCCCACGCCGTCGGGACCGTTCACGCCCTGCGGCGCGTGGGAGGCGTCCGCCGCATCGAGATCGAGCTCCCGTCCGGCGACCGTGTCGACGTCGAAGCGCCGGTCGAGCGCGCGGTCCGGGCGGGCGAGCCGGCCGGGCTCCTCATCCGACGGGCCCGGGTCTTCCCGCCGCAGCACCTTTCCCGGGGCTGATCGGCAGGGGAACGCGCCCCGAGGGTCAGAGCACCCGCAGGCGCGGCTGCGCCTGCTGCAGCATCAGGTGCGTCAGCGCCCACACGAGCGCGTCGAGGCGGTCGGGGGAGCGGCCGTTCGAGAGGCCGGCGGGCGAGAAGTCGCACATCTCGTCCTCGAGCGCCGGGTGCGCGCCGACGTGGCGCACGCGGCCCTGCCCGTAGAGCGCCGAGACCGGCTCGGCGCGGGCGTACTTGCCCCGCGTCGCGACGACCGCCGTCACCGGCACGGCGGGGTCGACGAGGCGCATGACCGCCGCCACCATCTCGCCGCCCTGGTTGACCTCGGCGACGAGCGCGTCCGCCTCGAGGCGCCGGTAGAGCGCGACCGCCCGCGCCGCCCACGCCTCCGGCGCGGCGCCCGAGACCGTCGCGTCTTCGAGCACGTAGCCCTGGCCCGCCGCGTCGACCCCCGCCGCGACGATGCCGCAGGCGCCGGCGTTGCGCCCGGAGGTCGCCGGCGGGTCGACCGCGACGACGATGCGGGCAAGCGCCGGCGCGGCCGAGACCCGCGTGGCCTCGATCGCCTCGCGCTTCCACAGGGCGTCCGGCCGGTCCTCGATCAGCTCGCCGTCGAGCTCCTGGCGCCCGAGCCGCGTGCCGCCGTAGGCGGCCGTGACCTCGGCGAGGAACGACGGCGCGAGGTTTTCGGCGTTGTCGGCCGTGCGGGCCCGCGTCGTCACGACCGACGGGTCGTCGATCAGCCGCCGGATCAGCGGGATCGGCCGCGGCGTCGTGGTGACGGCCTGGCGCGGGCGCTCGCCCAGCCGCAGCCCGAACTGCAGCATGTCCCAGGTCTCCTGGGCATGGCGCCACTTGCCGAGTTCGTCGCACCAGGCCGCCTCGAACTGCGGCCCGCGCAGCGAATCCGGGTCCTCGGCCGAGAAGGCGTGGGCGACGGCGCCGCTGCGCCATTCGAGCCGGCGCAGCGACGGCTTCCACTGCGGGCGCTCGCCCGCCGGCGCGACCGCCATGAGGCCGGACGGCCCGCCGATCATCACGTCGCGCACGTCGGCAAAGGTCTCGCCGACGAGCGCGATGCGGCGGGCGGGCCGCGCCGCGAGGCCGGGATAGCCGCCGACGAGGCCCGTCACCCATTCGGCCCCGGCCCGCGTCTTGCCCGCGCCGCGCCCGCCGAGGAGGAGCCAGCCGTGCCAAGGCGCGTCCTCGTCGGGGGGCACCTGATGGTCGCCGGCGCGCCCGAGCCATCCTTCACGCAGGAGCCGCTGCACCACCGGCGGCAGGCTCGCCAGGAGCTGCGCCGCCCACCCCTCCTCGATCGAACGCCGCAAATCGGCGCGCAAGCTCCTCCAGGAGAAGGTTGGTCTCCTCGAAGGTGGCGGGCACGGACAACTGGTCATGCAATGAGTCTCCGGCGGCCGGCGCGTCGTCCGGCAGCGCCCTGACGGTTGCGGCGGTGCGGGCAAGCGCCTGGGCGCGGCGGTCGACGAGCGGGTCGCGCCCGGCGATCGCGTCGGCCGCGACGAGGACGAAGGCGCGCTCGATCAGGCGCAGGAGCTCGCGCCGGCCGAGGCCCTCGGCCGTGAGGGCCTCGTGCAGCCGCGCCGCCTCCTCGGACGCGACCCCGGGCGGGGCCGCCGCGGCGCGGGCCTTGGCCCCCTTGGGCGGGACCGGCGGGATCCGCGCGACGGTGTCGGGGCTGCATTCGGCGACCCGGGCGATGTCGGCGTTCGTGCCGCCAAGCCCGCGCAGCCGCGCGATCGCCTCGCGCCGCTCCTTCGCGAAGGTCCGCTTCTCCGGCGCGCCCGTTGGACGCTTCCAGCGGTCGTTAGCCTTCCAGGTGCGGACGATCGAGGGCGACGCATCGACCCGCGCCGCGATCTCGGTGCAGTTCAAGGTCGTCGTCTCGCCAAGCCACTTGGCCTGCGCCCGCTTCTCGGGCGGGTGGGTGGTCAATCGCATCGGAGGTGCTCCGTTAAGGCCGCGGGGCCGCGGCGCGTTTTCGAGACGCGCGCACGAAAAAACCGCCCGGCGCGGAAGCGCGGGCGGCTCGTGACGGTCGTCGCTCGCCGCGCCGGGGGAGCCCGGGCGCGGTCCGCGAGAGGGCTATATTCCTAGCAGAGGAGCGTCACGGTGTCAAGGGGATTTGCCGGGCTTCTCTGCCATGTCCAAACTGCTGGGTTTCCAACAGAATCTACCCATCACCATATGAGGGGAGGGGTAGTTGCGAGTTAGTCTACAAGAAGACTAGCGACTACGGGCTTGAAATCAGTATTGATTGCATATACCGTCTGCAAAATCTTGCTGCGAGGGAGGGCTGGATGGCAGAGATCGGGAAAGTCTTCGCCGTCGACGACGTCCTTGTCTATATCACGCGCACCGAGCCGCCCTGGATGATCATCCATGCGATCGGGCGCGCCGCGACCACGGGCTGGTCCAACGGCCAGCTCGCCAAGCACATCCACATCACGCCCCCGGCCGACGGCATCCAAGGCTTCGAGTTCAACGCGCAGATGCCGGCCCCGGACGACGTAACCCTCGACGTGCTCACCCCGATCAGCGCCCACGCCGAGTTCTCCGGCATCGACGTCGCGAACTACTGGGGCAAGGGCGTGCCGCTCAAGGGAATCCGCGTGCACGCGGTGTCCAACAGCAAGTGCGTGGACGTTGTCTCGCGCGCCGATGCCCACGCGGCCAGTGTCAAGATGAGCCCGCAGGCGACGGTGTCATATGTGGGCGGCACGGCGCAGCAAGATGTTCCGGGCTTCGAGGAGGACATCAGGCCGTTGTTCCGCCCGCGCGACATCAATTCGATGCGCAACGTCGCGGGCTTCGATTTGAGCAAGTACGAGGACGTCAAAGTCAACGCCGACAAGATTGCGGAGCGGCTCAGGGTCAACATGCCGTGCGACGGGCTGTGGCCGGAGGACGACATCAAGAAATTCGAGGCCTGGAAGGCCGGCGGAATGCCGGCGTAGCTGCAGGCTGCGACCGACGATTGAGCCGTAACGACTGCGCAAATCAATTGGGAGGGACAGAACCATGAAGCAGCTGAAGACGATCGGTCTCATTGTCGTGACGGCCGGCACTGTCTTGATTGGCGCCGGTGACCCGGCCTCCGCGCAAGCCGTGCTTTCGGCGCAGAAGCCGCCGTTGACGGCAACGCCGGAAGGTCGTCTCCTGATCGGCCGCGGCAAGGATTACGTGCCGAGCGCCGTCGACCCTCAGGCGCTGTTCGTCGAGCTCGAGGGCTCGATGAAGAAGCGCCGGGATTTCGCTTGGACGGTGGTCGACCAACTCCTGCAGCCGGTCAAGATCAAGCTCCTCGACGGCGTGACCGAAGTCGACGTACCGCTCTGGCGGACCTGGTACGAAGGGGTGCCGGCGCCGGATCCGACCACCGGCGATCCGGTACCGGGATCGTTCAGCGAGTTGGCGCCGATCTTCCGGCTCTATTTCACGAAGCTGAAGCCGGTCCTCGCAGCCAATCCGAACGCCGACGTCGGTCCCGTGATCAAGGATACGATGAAGGAGTTTTCGACCAAGGACCTTTCGTCAAGTCTGACCAATGCGCAATTGTCGAACGTCCTGCATCAGCACGTCGTGTCGGGCATGCTTGGCCCTCTGCTCGGGCAGGGATTTACGATGTTCAGCCCCTCCTTCGTCGAGCACATGATGAAAGAGAGTCGCGGGATCGACCGGTGCACGTTCAACGTCTCGAATGCCAACGAACCGCCCCCGAGCCCCACCGAGTTTTCGCCCTGCATGAAGGAATTTCCGCGCAGCGCGGTCATCATCAAGGCAAGCTGGAAGCGACTGTCGGATCCGGCAGGCGTGCTGGTCCATGATACGTCCCCGCCGGCGATGAAGGCACTAATGGAGGAGGGCACCTGGCCCGGGCTGTCCCATCCGAAGAAACCGACGGCCGTCCATCCGGATCGGACCCAAATTTACACCAATATCACACAAGAGGGTCAGGAATGGGGCCTGGCGGGCGTGCATTTCGTCACAAAGGACGTGCGCGAATGGGTCTGGGTCTCGCTGTGGTGGGATCCGGACGCATCCAAGGACTTCGGCGCCGATCGGCCGGCGCAAAGCGCCGTTCTGAACAATGGCGTGTGGAAGAACTATAAGATGTGCGCGACCGCCTCCTTCGACGAGCGGGACAGCGCTCCATGGTCCCACTACAGCGGCAATCAGCAGACCCTCGGCGCGTCCATCAAGGCGGTTCACGACGGGATTGTCGACCAGATCAAGAACGGCACGAAGGCCGCGCTCGGACAGCCGTCGACCTTCCCGATGTTGCCGAACGCGCTCGGACCTTGGGCGGCACCGCACAACTCTCCGACGACGTGGTGCAGCAATCCGAACGTCGAGACCCATCCGGGGAACGGCAGAACGAGCTGTATCGGCTGCCATCAGATCGCCTTTACGCGCAACGAAGCGCGCAATGCAAAGGCGCAATTCTTCCAGACGATGTGGGGAGACTATCCGCAGTTCGGACGGTCGAAGGTGCGCAACAACTTCCCGGCAGAGTTCGCCTGGTCTTTCGAGTTCGAGTACAAGGGTACGATTGCCAAGACCAAGAACGACGCCGGCTTCCAGTGGCCAAACTAGCTGGCTTTTACCGCTCCGAGGCGAGGGGCAGTGCTCCTGCCTCGGAGCCGCTTGCAGCGCCTGATCGCTCCTTGAGCCGCCCATGAAGATCCCCGTCTTCCTTGCCGTGCAGACCGGCGACGACCTGCTCCGGTCCACGCTCGCGGAGCGGTTCGGGCGCGACGTGCGCTCCGCGCTTCGCGATCGGCTTCATCGCGGGATCGAGCGCTTCTCGCTCGACGATGCGTTCGACGTGCTCCCGGCCGGACGTGCGATGGCACGGCGGATCGGCCTGCCCGAGATCAATCTCGGCGAGGGCCTGCTGCGCCATCTTGCGGTGCGGGGCGAGATCGAGGTCGACGACATCCATCAGGTGCCCGAGACCCTTAATGGTAATCCGGTCCTCGCCGACCCGGTGGTCGGCACGTACCTGACCTGCCTCAACGACAATCCGATCGGCACCGCCGATGACGTCGCCGCGAGGCTCAACGTCGCGGCGCTCCGGGCCGGCGGGCTCGACGGTGACGGCGTCGCGATCGCGATCGTCGATACGGGCATCAACCTCGACTGGCTCGAGCAGAAGCTCGGCTTCCGCCCGAAGCTCGATACCCAATACTCGTGGCGACCGCCCAACGTGAACGTGGAGCCCGGCGCCTATCCGGTCGGGCACGGCACGATGTGCGCCTATGCGGCGCTGCTCGCCGCGCCGAAGGCGACGCTGATCGACGTTCCGGCCTTCATCGGCACGCCGGCCGGCGGATCGGTGATCGGGCAGCGGCTGAGCATCGCCTATCAGGGGATCGCGCAGCTCTCCGCATTCTGGTCGATCGCGTTCACGGCGTCGGGCGCGCCGAAATACAAGGCCCTCGTGATCAGCAACAGCTGGGGCATGTATCACCCGAGCGACGACTTTCCGGCCGGCCATCGCGGCCGCTACTCGGACAACCCGCAGCACGTGTTCACGCGCAGCGTCTCGGCGATGTGCGCGATCGACCATGTCGACGTCGTCTTCGCGGCGGGCAATTGCGGCGGCGAGTGCCCGGACGCGAATTGCCGCGACGTGACGACGTCGACGATCACCGGCGCGAACGCGTGCGGCGACGTGCTCACGGTCGCGGGCTGCAATTTGTCCGACGAGCGCGTCGGCTATTCGTCGCAGGGGCCGGGCATCGCCGGCATGGCGGCGAACAAGCCGGACGTCGCGGCCTATACGCACTTCCTCGGGTCGGAAGCGCTCGGTCCGGGAAGGCCCGACAAGGGCACCTCCGCTGCCGGCCCGCTCGTCGTCGGATGCATTGCAGCGCTTCGGACCCGGCTCGACCCCGCGGTCATGTCACCAGCGACTCTGAACGAGCATCTTCGTCGCGCGGCTCGAAAGCCTTTCGGCGGAGACTGGAACAAGGATATCGGATTCGGAATAGTCGATCCGGTTGCGGTGGCTGCCGGTTTAAACCTTGTGAGTTAGCTGACGGGTTGTTGCGGCCTGCTCTCGCCAGCCGCGCGTCTCCAGCGCAAACCCGCTGATGATGAGACGCGACCTTGCCCGGCCGTCGGAAGGCAAGAGTGCTGGCGCACCAAGGCGAGAATGCGCGTCCGAGCCGCCCGCTCAGGCCGCCTTGCGCTTCGGCTGCACCTCGGCGGAGTAGTCCTCCATCAGGACCTTGGTCATGTTGCCGGGCTTGAAGCGCCAGGGGCCGATCTCGGAGACGGGGGTGACCTCGGCGGCGGTGCCGGTGATGAAGCACTCGTTGAAGCCTTCGAGCTCGTCCGGCTGGATGCGGCGCTCCTGCACCTCGAAGCCGCGGCGGCGCGCGAGGTCGATGACGGTTCGGCGGGTGATGCCGTCGAGGAAGCAGTCGGCGATGGGGGTGTGGAGCGCGCCGTCGCGGATGAAGAAGACGTTCGCGCCGGTGCACTCGGCGACGCGGCCCTGCCAGTCGAGCATGAGGGCGTCGGCGTAGCCCTTGCGCTCGGCCTTGTGCTTCGAGATCGTGCAGATCATGTAGAGGCCGGCGGCCTTGGCGAGCGAGGGCGCGGTCGCGGGGTCGGGGCGGCGGTACTCGGCGAGGTCGAGGCGGATGCCCTTCATCTTCTGGGCCGGGTCGAAGTAGCTCGGCCACTCCCAGGTCGCGATCGCGAGGTGGATTTTGTTGTCCTGGCCCGAGACGCCCATCATCTCGGAGCCGCGCCAGGCGACCGGGCGCACGTAGGCGTCGCTCTGGCCGTTCTTCTTCAGGACGAGGGCCTTCGCGGCGTCGATCTCGGCGGCGGAGTAGGGGATCTCGAAGTCGAGCACCTCGGCGGAGCGGCGCAGGCGCTCGGAGTGCTCGGTCGACTTGAAGATCTCGCCGCCGTAGGCGCGCTCGCCCTCGAACACGCAGGAGCCGTAATGCAGGCCGTGGGTGAGGACGTGGACGTTCGCCTCCCGCCACGGCACGAGCCGGCCGTCGAACCAGATCCAGCCGTCGCGGGAATCGAAGGGGCTTGCGGGGGCTGCCATGTCCGTGCTCCTGTTCTGGCCGCCGACGACGTCCGTCATCGTCGGGTTTCTTTCGACATCGCCGGTGTCGTTGCCCGACATCGTCGGAGTTTTCCCGCGTCATCGTCGTGGACGGCGCGGGCCGCCGCGACCGTTCGTTTCGCGCGGCGGGGTTGACGGGTAACAATCGGCCTGAGATATGTCAACAAGGCTGACATAAATAACGGACCCCCTGAGTCGTGCCCGAAGCCCTTCGCGAGCCTTTGCGCCTCGACCATGCGGCCGCGACGGACGCCGTCCTCGAGGAGCGCCCGGCCTACGACCTCATCGAGCTTCTGTTCTTCGCCTACCGCGACTTCGTCTCGGACCCCGACCGCATCCTCGCCGACTACGGCTTCGGGCGCGCGCACCACCGCGTGCTGCACTTCGTCGACCGGCGGCCCGGGCTGACCATCGCCGAGCTCCTCGACATCCTGAAGATCACGAAGCAGAGCCTCAACCGGGTGCTGAAGGAGCTCATCGGCAAGGGCTTCGTCGAGAGCCGCACCGGCACCGCGGACCGGCGCCAGCGCCTCCTTTTTACGACCCCCGAGGGCCACGCCCTCGCCTTGAAGCTCGCGAAGCTGCAGACGCGGCGCATCATGCGGGCGCTCTCGGGCGCGCCCGAGGAGCTGAAGGCGGCGGCGGGCCGGTTCCTGTTCGCCATGATCGACCCGGCGGACCGGCCGCGGGTCGCGGAGTTTCTGGGAGGAGGGCCGTCCGACCGATGATGGAGCGGGCCAAGGTGGACATCCCCGACCACGCGCCGCACGTGCTCGTGGTCGACGACGACCGCCGCCTGCGGCAGCTTCTTGCGCGCTTTCTCGCCGAGCACGGCTACCGGGTCACGACCGCGGCGAGCGCCGCGGAGGCCCGCGCCAAGGGCGAGGCCCTCGTCTTCGACGCCATCGTCCTCGACGTCATGATGCCGGGCGAGACCGGCTTCGACTACGCCCGCAGGCTCAGGACGCAGTCGCAGGTCCCGATCCTGATGCTGACCGCCCGCACGGGGTCCGAGGACCGGGTCGCCGGCCTCGAGATCGGCGCCGACGACTACCTCGGCAAGCCGTTCGAGCCGCGCGAGCTCGTGCTGCGCCTCAATAACATCTTGAGGCGCTCGGCCGCGGGCGACGCCGCCCCGCCGTCCCAGCCCGAGGCGATCCGGTTCGGGCCGTTCACCTTCCGCTTCGACCGCGGCGAGCTCAAGCGCGACGACGAGGTCATCCGCATCACCGAGCGCGAGCGCGAGATCCTGTCGATCCTCGGCCACCGGGCGGCGGCGAACGTCGCGCGGGAGGAGCTCGCCGGCGGCGACGGCTCGAACGAGCGCACCGTCGACGTGCAGATCAACCGGCTGCGCCGTAAGATCGAGGTCGATCCGGCGAACCCCGTCTATCTCCAGACCGTCAGGGGAGTGGGCTACCGCCTGCTCGTCGACTGATGCTGATGCGGCTGCCCGCCCCGCCCCGGCCGGCCGCCCTCTACGGCCGGTTCGCGCGCTGGCTCGGCTCGGTCTTGCCGAAGGGGCTCTACGCCCGCTCCCTCATCATCATCATCGCGCCGGTGGTGCTGCTGCAGTCGGTCATCGCCTACGTCTTCATGGAGCGGCACTGGCAGCTCGTGACGCGCCGCCTCTCCTCGGCGGTGACGGCCGACATCGCGGCCCTCATCGACATCTACGAGACCTTCCCGCAGGATAGCCGCGGCGAGACGCTTTCCCGCATCGCGAGCGACCGGCTCAACCTCGACATCGACTTCCTGCCCGAGACGGCCCTGCCGCCGGCCGGGCCGAAGCCGTTCTTCTCGATCCTCGACGAGGCGCTCTCCGAGGAGCTGTCCCGCCAGATCGCGCGGCCGTTCTGGATCGACACCGTCGGGCGCTCGAACCTCGTCGAGATCCGCGTCCTCCTCGACAAGAACGTGATGCGGGTGCTCGCCCGGCGCAGCCAGGCCTACGCCTCGAACTCGCACATCTTCCTCCTCTGGATGGGCGGCTCGTCCCTCGTGCTCCTCGGCGTCGCGATCCTCTTCCTGCGGAACCAGATCCGCCCGATCCTGACGCTCGCCGAGGCCGCCGAGAGCTTCGGCAAGGGCCGCGAGATCGAGTTCCGCCCGCGCGGCGCCCGCGAGGTGCGCCAGGCCGGCCACGCCTTCATCGAGATGAAGCGGAGGATCGAGCGCGCCGTCGAGCAGCGCACCGCGATGCTCAACGGGGTGAGCCACGACCTGCGCACGATCCTGACCCGCTTCAAGCTCTCGCTCGCCCTCTTCGACGAGACGCCGGAGATCGAGGACCTGAAGCGCGACATCGACGAGATGACGCGCATGCTCGAGGGCTACCTCGCCTTCGCCCGCGGCGACGCCGGCGAGCAGGCGGTGACGACCGACCTTCGGACGCTCCTCGAGGACCTGCGCGCCGACGCCGAGCGCCACGGCCATGCCGTGTCCCTCGACATCGTCGGCGACCCGATGGTGACGGTGCGCCCCGACGCCTTCCGCCGCCTCCTCACGAACCTCATCGCCAACGCCGCCCGCCACGGCGAGACGATCGCGGTCCAGGCCAACCACGAGACCCGCTGGCTCCTGATCAGCGTCGACGACGACGGCCCCGGCATCCCGCCGGAGCTTCGCGAGGAGGTGTTCAAGCCCTTCGTGCGCCTCGACGAGGCCCGCAACCAGGACGAGGGCGGCTCAGGCCTCGGCCTCGCCATCGCCCGCGACATCGCCCGCTCCCACGGCGGCGACATCACGCTGGACGACTCGCCGCTCGGGGGCCTGAGGGCGACGGTAAGATTGCCGGCCTGAGGGGGTTTTCCCCCCGCGGCGTCCCCCACCGGCGCACTCATGGTGGTGCACCGTGCAATCACGACGCCACAGGGAAAGCCGCCCCAAACCGCGCACCACATCACGACCATCATCATGATCGCCGCGCCGTGCCGTCAGGCTCCTTTCAGGACGCGAGCGCGCGCCTCACGGCCTCCGGTTCGCGCTCGATGACCCGCAGGAGCGTTTGCATGGCGGCGTCGGGCCGGCGGCGGCCCTGCTCATAAGCCTCCATGGTCCGGGCGGAGATGCGGAACCGCCGCTCGAATTCCTTGGTCGAGGCCGCGACCTTGCGCCGGATCGCCTTGACGCGCTCGGGGGTGAGCACGTCCTCGGGAACCTCGTAGCTCTCGGCCTCGACCTCGCCGCGCAGATAAGCGGCCATTTCCTGGAAAGCCTCGATCAGATCGGCGCCGACGCGCGAGCCCTTGACGGGCCGCGCTTCGGCGGAAGCTCTGCGGCTCATGGAAGGTCTCCCTTGATGCTCTCGATCGCCGCCAGAATGGCCTTGCGCTGATCCGGCGAGAGGTCGTCCCGTTCGTTCTTCGGATAAGCCGTCAGCATGAACAGGGCGCCCGGCGCGACCGCGGCGTAATAGATCGCGCGTCCGCCTCCGCCCTTGCCGCGACCCGGCAGGGCAAAGCGCACCTTGCGGACGCCGCGCAGCCCCTTGATCATCGGGTGCGCCTCCGGCGCGGCAAGAATCGCAGCCTCGATCCCGCGCATCGCGTCCTCGTCCAGTCCCATGGCCTTCACCGCCCGCAGATAGGGTTTGAGGCGGACGACTCTCATGATCGCATTTTACCACATTGGCGTACTACGACAATGTAGGACTCGATCTAAATCTGAAGCAAGACCCCACGTGTCCAGAACTCGTCCACTCGAAGCAGCGCCCCGCCTGTCTTGACACCTGCCCCCGCCCCGGCACGCTTCCCGGTTGCGGGAGCGCCTATGTCCGATTCCTCGACCAGCCGGGTCTCGACGAAGCCCGTCATCTTCGTGAGCTACAGCCACAAGGACGAGCCGGAGCGCACGCCCGAAGGCGATATCCCGTGGCGTACGGAAATCCTGTCGTATCTGGCGCCGGCGGCGAACGGCATTTTCGAGCTGTGGACCGACGAGGAGATCGCGGGCGGGGCCGACTGGGAACGCGACATTAAGACGAAGCTCGCGGCTTGCGACATCTGCATCCTGCTCGTCTCGCGTCATTCGCTCGCGTCAAGATACGTCATCGACGTCGAGATCGAAACGATCCTCGAACGGCAACGGCAAGGGCATAACGTCCAGCTCTACCCAATCGTGCTCTCACCTTTTCCGCAGGCAGCGGCGCCGCCCTCGCTGCTCGCACTCAATCTGCGACCGAGGCTCGACAAGCCCCTGTCGGGATTCTCTCGCCACAACCGCGCAGTCGAAATCTCGAAGATGGGCGACGAGATCGTGCGCATCCTCGGCCAGAAGGCTCGCCCTGTCGGGCCGGAGCCGGCGCCGTCGAAGCCGCCGAGCTACGTTCATATCAACGGCTTGCCCGATACACCCTACGTGCGCCTCGTCGGCCGCCACGCCGAGCTGAAACGCCTCGACGAGGCCTGGGCTGACCCTAAGACCAATATCATCTCGCTCGTCGCGGAAGGTGGCGCGGGCAAATCGGCGCTCGTCAACGAATGGCTCAAGGGCATGCAGGCCGAGAGCTACTGCGGCGCGGATGCCGTGCTGGGCTGGTCCTTTTACAGCCAAGGCACGAAGGAGCGAGCGACCTCAGCCGACGGCTTTCTCAACTGGGCGCTCGACAAGCTCGGGATCGAGCTCGAGACCACAAGTGCGAGCGCCAAGGGCGAGGCGATCGCCGAAGCGATGGCGAAGCGCCGCGTGCTGCTCATGCTCGACGGCGTCGAGCCGCTGCAACACGGACCGGGCCCGCAGGCGGGGCAATTGAAGGATTTAGGCCTGCGCGCGCTTCTGCGTCGATTCGCGTCCGTGCCGCCTGCCGAGGCGCACGGGTTGATCGTGCTGACGAGCCGCCTTGCGGTGGCGGACATCGCGCGCTTCAGGGACGGCTCCGCTCAGGTGGTCGATGTTGAGCGGCTGTCGGAGGAGGCCGGCGCGGCGCTCCTGCGCGACAACGGCGTGTGGGGCACCGACAAGGATCTCAAAGCCGCGGCGCGCGACTTCGGCGGCCACCCGCTCGCCCTTGGCCTCCTCGCGAGCTTGCTGAAAGAGACGCAGCTCGGCGACGTGCGCCGACGCGACCATATCCGGCGCCTTGCGCACGACGCGGACGACCCGCGCCACGACCACGCACGGCGGGTGATGGAATCGTATGAGAAGGAGTGGATTCCAGAATCACGGTGGTTGCGCCTCGTCCTGCGATATTTCGGCCCCTTGTATCGGCCGGCGAGGACCGAGCGCCTGATCATGCGCGAGATCATGTTGGCAGTCGGACTCTTCGATCGTCCGGCCGACGGAAAGGCTTTGGCCGCAATCCGAAGAAAGCCGCGCATCAAGGGTCTCACGGATGCGCTGGTGGATGCGTCGGACGATGAATGGTTGCGCGCTGTCGCGCGCTTGCGCGAGGTACGGCTGCTCGCGCCGCGAGATCCCACCGACCGTGACGCGCTCGATGCCCATCCGCTGGTGCGCGAGTGGTTTGGCGAGCGGCTGCGGCAGAGGAACGAGGCGGCCTGGAAGGCGGCCCACGGCCGCCTTTACGAGCACCTGCGCGACACGACTAAGGAAGGCAAGACGCCGACCCTCGAAGACCTGGCCCCGCTCTACCAGGCCATCGCCCACGGCTGCTGCGCCAGACAGCATGAGGAGGCGCTCGAAAGGATCTACAGAGATCGCGTCTGCCGGCGGCAGCCCGGCGGCAGGATCGCGTTCTATGCCAGCCAGAAGCTCGGCGCCATCGGCAGCAATCTCGCGGCAATTTCCTGGTTCTTCGACAAGCCGTTCATGACGCCGGTCGCCAAGCTGAAGGCAGCGGACCAATCCTGGGTGCTCAGTGAGGCTACCTTCTATCTACGCGCGCAAGGGCGGTTTGCCGAGGCACTGCCGGCTATGCGCGCGTTGTTGCCGATGGCCGAGGAGGCGAAGGCCTGGCGTAATGCCGCAACCCGCGCCGTCAATCTCAGCGAAGCCGAGTTGCTGGCCGGCGAGGTCGCGGCCGCTGTGGCGGCCGCGGAACAATCCGTAGCCCATGCCGACCGCAGCGGTGATGAATTTCATATGTTAGTCTGCCGCACCGCCCTAGCCGACTCGCTGCACGCCGCTGGCCGGCGCGATGAGGCCGCGCGCCTGTTCGTCGACACCGACCACAGGCAGGAGAAGTTACAGCCCGAGTATCCGCTGCTCTATTCCGTGCAAGGCTATTACTACTGCAACCTCCTGCTGAGCAAGGGCGACAACGCCGTCGCGCGCGACCGGGCGGCGCAGACGCTTGCCTGGTTCGAGCAAGAATACCCGTTGTTATCTTGTGCTCTCGATGTGCTGACGCTCGGCCGAGCCCATCTCGGGCTCGCGCTCGCCACAGTTGGCGCAAGGCGACCGGCAACGGAAGTGTGCGATGATACGCGCACCGCACGCGCTCGCCTCGATCAGGCGATCGACAGTCTGCGCGATGCCGGTCAAAATGATTACATCCCCCGTAGCCTTCTCGCGCGTGCCGCCTTCCGCCGCAGCCTCGGCGATTGGGACGGCGCCGCGCGTGATCTCGACGAAGTCGAGGAGATCGCCGAGCCGGGGCCGATGCGGCTCTTCCTCTGCGATAGGGCGCTGGAGCGGGCGCGGCTGGCTTTCGCGCGCATCGAGGCGTTCGCGCCTCTCAACGGCATGATCGACGGCGGCCCGCCGCAGCCGGTCGCGCCGGAGGCGGAGGAGGCGGCGCGGCTCAGGGAGGAGGCGCGGGTGAACCTCGCGGAGGCGCGCAAGCTGATCGCTGAGTGCGGCTATCACCGGCGCGACGAGGAGCTGGCCGAGCTCGAGGCCGTGCTCGCGGGCGAGCGCCGCTTCGCCGACCTGCCGCCGCGGGTGTGATGCGATCCTCACCCGCGCAGCGGGGGAGGGGGACCATGCGAAGCATGGTGGAGGGGGCGAGCCCCGAGCGCTACGGCTAATTGTTCGAGAGGCCGGCTCTTCGTCGTGGGTGCGGTGAGCGTCGCATCCGGCCGTGCCCCCTCCAGCGCCTTCGGCGGTCCCCCTCCCCGCTTCGCGGGTGAGGATCACAGGCGCCGCACTGCCGGCTCAAGCCGCCGCGGCAGCGGCGATGAACCGCCACTCCGTCCGCTGCTGCCCTTGCGGCCGCGGCCGGACGACGTTCAGGGCCTTCGTGGCGGGGGTGCCCGGGTGCTCGCGCATGTAGGCTGCGACGGCCCTGTCCACGAACGGGTGCTGGCGGGCGTTCGAGGTCACGGCCCACAGCGCCGTCGCGGCGTAGGCGATCTCCCGGGCGCCGCCGTCCCCGTATCGTCCCCGCAGCTCCCCGAAGACCTCCTTCGGCCCTCCCGTCATGGCGAGGACGGTCCTGGCGACGTCCTGGGCGACGGCTTCGGAGCGGTTCGCGGTCCTGGCGAAGAAGTCCATGAGCTTGCGGGCATGACGGCCGTCGCCGCTCGCGAAGGACGCGCCCCACAGGATGTCCATGTGCGTCGGGGTGACGACCTCAAGGTCGTCGAGCCGCGCCGGCAGCCCCGAGAACTCCGCCTGCAGCTTCGGTTCGAGGCCGGCCTCGGCGAGGCGCGGCCGCAAGGCCTGCGCCCGCGCGCCCTGCCCGGAGAGCCGCAGCGCCGCGAACAGGGTGGTCGCGACCTTGGGGCCGAAGCGCGCGGGCGCGAGCCGGTCGATCCAGTCGGGATGTTTCTGGAAGACCACGGCGAAGAGGCCGGCCACGGGCGGATAGGCGTTCCAGTGTCCGTGGGATGCCTCGTAGGCTTCGAGAAAGCCCACGAGGCGCTCGGGTCGCGGGTCCTTGTAGAAGTAGGTCAGGGGATCGTCTTGTCGCGGGGCCTTCCCCGGCTGCGCCGCGGCGGGGCCGAGCGCCACGAGGATCAGCGCGGCCGCGAGGGCGAGCGCCTTGTGGACGGCTGCGCGCATTCCGGACCTCCTCAATAGAGCCGTCCCCCGACCGGCACCTCCCGGTCCGGGCCGATGAGCATGACCTCGCCGTCGGCGTCGGGGACGCCGAGCGTCAGGACCTCGGACAGCATCGGGCCGATCTGGCGCGCAGGGAAGTTGACGACGGCGAGGACAAGGCGGCCGGGGAGGTCCTCGAGGCGGTGGTTCTTCGTGATCTGGGCCGAGGACTTCTTCACCCCGATCTGAGGGCCGAAGTCGATCGTGAGGCGGAAGGCGGGCTTCCGCGCCTCGGGAAACGGCTCCGCCTTGACGACGCGGCCGACGCGGACGTCGACTTTGAGGAAGTCGTCGAAGGCGATTTGGGGGGCGGGCGGTTGGGTCATGACGGTTCCATAGCCGCCGGCCCGGGATGCGCGAAGCCCCGACCCCGGGACAACGACGTCGGACCGTCGCCGCGGAGGCGGCCGGCCTCGGCCTATCGTTGCACGATCCAGTCGCGATAGGCCGTGATGTAGTCCGTGATCAGCGAGTAGCCGACATCGGAGTTGTCGAGCGCCACGGCGATCACCGTCGCGATGCCGCCGACCATCCGCTTCGAGCGGAACGGCCCGTCGTACTTCAGCACCGAAGCGCCGGTCGCCGGGTCGACGAGGTCGATCTCGGCCTTGATCTTGGCGTCCTGGTCGATGAGGACGCGCCGGGCGCCCGACGGCACGTCGAAGGTCCTGAGCCGCACCACTGCCCGCAATGGGCGCGTGCCGGTGAAGATCGGCGCGACCTGCGACGAGAACTCGAGCTTGAAGCGGTCGTCGAGGACCTGCTGGAAGTGAGCGCGCAGGGCCGGGAAGTTCGAGGCCGGCTCGGTGTGGAGCCGGTTGACCATCTCGGCGTCCGCCCGGCCGGCCTTGACGAAGATCTCCTCCTGCGGCGGCCAGGACCGGATCACCTCGATGCCTTCGACCCGAACGTCGGCAATGCGGTACTTCTGGAAATCGCTCACGGCCATCGAGTGCGGCGGAGCCGTGATGCAGCCGGCAAGCAGAAGCGTCGCGCCCAGAAGGAAGCAACGCCGTACGATGGCGAACATGAGAGAGCCCCCAAGGTCCTGTCGTTTTGGGGCTGGCTTACCCGTTCCCGGGCGGGGGGCTATGACATTCCGGCAACAGTGGACGGGAACTCCGGCTTAGCTTGCGGCGCCTAGATCGCCGCCGCCGGGTCCTCCGCCTCGCCGTCGCCGGCGCGGCCCTCGGCGCGGCGGCGGACGCGGGCGCGGCCGTCGAAGAACGCTTGGGCAAGGGCGCGAAGCGGCGCGGTGAGGCGGCGGAAGTCCTCGGCGCGCTCGATGACGCGCTCGCCCCGGCGGAGCTCGCGGTCGAGGCGGGCCATGGTGCGGGCGAGCGCCGGGTCGTCGTCTTCGAACCAGGTCTCCAGCGTGTTGGCGAGCACGATCGCGGCGCCCTGGAGCTTCAGGAGCCCGAGCGGCCCCTCGGTCGAGATGCCGGCCGCCGCCAGCATGAAGCGCTGCGAGTTGAGGGCCGACTGGTTGAGCGCCATGAGCGCGAGCGGATCGCGGCGAAGGGCGTAGAAGATGCGGCGGAGCGCCCGCTTGTGGGGCGCGAGCGCGTCGATGCGGCGCATCATGACGTCGAAGAGGCGCTCGCGGGCGGGCTCGCCGGCGAGATCCTCGCCCGAGCCCGCGAGCACGGCCTTGTCGATCGCGCGCGAGAAGGCGCCGAGCACCGCCCCCTTCGAGGGGAAGAGGTCGCGGAACTCGGCGAGCGTGACGCCGGCCTCCTGGGCGATGTCCGTGATCTCGATGTCGTTCCAGGGCCGGTCGGCGGCGAGGCGCATGAGGGCCTCGACGATGCGCTCCCGCGGCGGGGCCGGGACGGCGGCGGTCGCAGGCGCTTTGCGGGCCATGGCGCTCTCCGTTCCAAGAGGGACGAAAGCCAATCTAGGGGCGGCGGCGCCTGAACGGAACGGGCCTCAGCCCGAAAGCTCGCCGGCGCGCCGCTTCGCCGCGGCGACCGCCTCGCGCATGAGGTGGGCCAAGCCGGGCTCGCGCATGAGCACCTCGAGGGCCGCCGCCGTGGTGCCGCCAGGGGAGGCGACGTTCTCGCGCAATTGCGAGGCGGGCAGCTCGCTGCGGGCGAGAAGCTCGCCCGAGCCGACCACCATGGCGCGGGCGAGGCGCGCGGCGAGATCCGGCGGCAGCCCGGCCGCCGCGCCGGCGTCGGCGAGGCACTCGATGAGGTGGAACACGTAGGCCGGGCCCGAGCCCGAGAGCGCGGTGACGGCGTCGATCAGGTCCTCGGTGTCGAGCCATTCGACAACGCCGACGGCGGCGAGGAGGGCGTGCGCCGTGGCGCGCTGCGCCGCGCTCACGTCCGGGCTCGCGGCGGCGCCGGTCGCGCCCCTGCCGACGCTCGCCGGCAGGTTCGGCATGGCGCGCACGACGGCGCGCGCGGCGGGGATGCGGGCGCGCAAGTTCGCGATGGTCTTGCCGGCGAGGATCGAGACGAGGAGCGTGCCCGGCCCGACGAGGCGGACAATCCCGGGCGCCGCGGCGTCGAGGGTCTGCGGCTTCACCGCGAGCACGACGACCTCGGGGGGCTCGACCGCGCCCGGCGGGTTGAGGCGGATGCCGCGGGCGCGGCACAGGGTCTCGATCTCGGGCGACGGCTTCGGGTCGATCACCGCGACGGCGGCGGGGTCGAGCCCGACCGAAAGCCACCCTTCGAGCATCGCCCCGCCCATCCGGCCGGCGCCGACGAGGACGAGGGAGGACGGAAGCGCGGAGACGGAGGAGGTCATGGGAGACCCGCAAACGAAAAGGGACGGCGATGGCTTCGCCGTCCCTAGCGAGCCTATTCCGCGATGGCTAGGCTTCGCCTTCGGTCTCGAACAGCACGCTGTCGAGGGCCTCGCGCGCGCTCTTGCCGGCCCAGAGCACGAACTGGAAGGCCTGGAAGTAGCGCTCGCAGGCGTCGACCGCCGCCTTCAGGAGCATCTCGCACTGCTCCGGCGTCGCTTCGGCGCCGCCGGCGAGCAGCAGCGCATGCCGGAACATCACGACGTTCTCGGCGCTCCACAGGTCGAAATGCCCGACCCACATCTGCTCGTTGACGAGCCCGATGAGCTGCAGCACCTCAGGTCGGCGCCGCTCCGGCACCTTGAGGTCGAAGGCGCAGGCGACGTGCACGGCCTCGACGTCCTCGATCCAGGTGAAGGCGATGTGGTAGTCGGTCCACCGCCCCGAGACCGAGACGGACATCTCGTCGGTCTCGGCCCTATCGAAGATCCAGTCGCGGAGCGCGGCGAGGCGCTCGACCACGTCGAGGGGGTGCTCGGCGCGGTCGGTCTCGATCTGAAGCTCTGTCATGTCGATCCTTGCTGGCTCGTGCCGCGAAGGGACCCTGAAAAGGCGCAACCGAACTCAAGGGCGACACGACCGCGCCTTACGGCAAGCAGCGCCGCAAGCGTCTTCGCGCCGGTCGAGGAAGATGTGGATGAAGGAACCTCCGCCGCCCACCCCGCGAATCATTCCCGACCGACTATAGCCCGATGGACTCCCGCGTTTCAAAGCCCTGGGCAGGTTCGAGGATTCGGGCAGGACCCGCAATCGTCCGCGGGACTCCGTCCACAGGCGGAAGTTAACCGCGGCTAGCGGTCACTCGATGAAGCCGGGCGCGCTCTCGGACTGCGCCGCCGTGGGCGACGCGGCGGGGGAGGCCGGCTCGCCCGCCGGGGCGCCATGGCCTTCGCGGCCGGCGAGGCGCTCCTCGAGGGCTTTCATGCGGATCGCGAGCCGCTCGTTCTCCTCGCGCGCCGCCACCACCATGTCGCGCAGCACCTCGACCTCCTCGCGGGTCGCGACGTTCATGTCCTGGAGCATGCGCTCGATCTGGCCCTTGAACACGGTTTCGACCTCTCGGCGCATCCCTTGGGCGGCGCCGGCGGCATCGGTCATGAGCCGGGCGAGGTCGTCGAGGAGGCGGTTCGAGGTCTGGGCCATGGCTGCCGTCGCGGGTTGGAGGGCGGTTGCGGGACTATGTGGCCCTTCCGGACCGACCCGGCAACAGGGTTGACGCCGCCGTGGCCGCAAGGCCAAGTCCCGCCATGGGCCCGACCCTCCTCGCCCTCCCCTTCCCGGCGATCGATCCCGTCGCGGTGTCGATCGGGCCGCTCGCGATCCGCTGGTACGCGCTCGCCTACATCGCCGGGCTCGTCGGTGGCTGGTGGCTCGCCCGGCGGCTCGCCGCGCGCGGCGAATATTGGACAGGCCTCAGGCAGCCGACCGCGACGGACGTCGACGACCTGATCGTCTGGGTGGCGCTCGGCGTCGTCCTCGGCGGCCGGATCGGCTACGTGCTGTTCTACAACTTCGCCTCCTACCTCGAGCGCCCTTCCGAGATCTTCGCCGTGTGGCGGGGCGGCATGTCGTTCCACGGCGGGTTCCTCGGCGCGGTCCTCGCCATCGTCCTCTTCGCCCGCGCGCGCGCTTTGAGCGCGCTCGCCATGCTCGACCTCGCCGCCGTCGTGACGCCGATCGGGCTGTTCTTCGGGCGCATCGCGAACTTCGTGAACGGCGAGCTGTGGGGCCGCCCGGCCCCCGACTTTCCCCTCGCGGTCGTGTTCCCGAACGCCGGCCCCTGGCCTCGCCACCCGAGCCAGCTCTACGAGGCCTTCGCGGAAGGCCTCGTGCTGTTCGCGGTCATGCTCGTCGCCGTGCGGCGGTTCGGCTTTCGCCGGCCGGGGCTGATCGGCGGGATCTTCGTGCTCGGCTACGCGCTTGCGCGCATCGTCTGCGAGTTCTTCCGCGAGCCCGACCCGCAGCTCGGCTTCCTGTTCGGCGCCTCGGTCGACGCGCTCAACGGCGGCGTCACCATGGGGATGCTGCTGTCACTCCCGATGGCGCTCGCGGGCGCCGTCGCGATCGCCGTCGCGCTGCGCGGCGTCACGCGCCCGCGGCCACGAGAGGCCGCCGAAGCCCCGTCGGCGTGACGCCTCTCGGGGAAGACCTCCGCCGGATCATCGCGGCGGAGGGGCCGATCACGGTCGAGCGCTACATGGCGCTCTGCCTTGGCCACCCGGTCCACGGCTACTACACGACTCGCGATCCCTTCGGGACCGCAGGCGACTTCACCACCGCTCCCGAGATCAGCCAGATGTTCGGGGAGCTGATCGGGCTGTGGACGGTCGAGACCTGGGGGCTCATGGCGCGGCCCGGCCTCTTGCGGCTGATCGAGCTCGGTCCCGGGCGCGGGACCTTGATGCAGGACCTTTTGCGCGCCGCCCGGGTGAATCCGGGCTTCATCGGGGCTGCCCAAGTCCACCTCGTCGAGACGAGCCCGGCGCTGCGGGACATCCAGCGCGCGACGCTCGCCGGCGCCGCGGCCCCGGTCGCCTGGCACGAGCGGCTCTCCGACGTGCCGGACGGTCCCGCGGTCCTCGTCGCGAACGAGTTCTTCGACGCCTTGCCGGTACGCCAGTTTCAGCGCACCGAACGGGGCTGGTGCGAACGGCTCGTGGGCTTGGGCGATGACGGCGGACTCGCCTTCGGACTCGCGCCGGAGCCGAGGTCGGGCCTTCCCGAAGGCGACCGCCCCGGCGACGTCTTGGAATGGCCCGCAGCCGCTCTCGATCTTACCCGTGAACTCGCGATCCGTGTCGCGCGGCACGGCGGCGCGGCGCTCGTCGTCGACTACGGCTACGAGGGCCCGGCCTTCGGCGACACGCTCCAGGCCGTGCGCCGCCACGCCTACGCCGACCCGCTCGCGGAGCCCGGCGAGGCCGACCTCACGGTCCACGTGGACTTTGCGAAGCTCGCCCGCGCCGCGGCGGCGGCCGGCGCCGCAGTGCACGGCCCCGTGGCGCAGGGCGCGTTCCTGCGCGCGCTCGGCATCGAAACCCGCGCCGCCGTGCTGAAGCGGCGGACGACGCCGGAGCAGGCGCAAGCCGTCGACGACGCGCTCGCCCGCTTGACCGGCGCCGGCGAGGGCGGCATGGGCAAGCTGTTCAAGGCGATCTGTTTCGCCGATCCCGCTCTCTCCCCGCCGCCCGGCTTTCCCGCCCCACAGGCTTCTTCATGACCCCCGGCCCGTTCATCGAAGCCCCGGAGCTGAGCTCGCATGCGGGCGTGCGCCACGCCTTCTTCACGCGGCAGGGCGGCGTGTCCGAGGGGCTTTATGCGTCCCTCAACGGCGGGCTCGGCTCCTCCGACGATCCGGAGCGGGTGCGGGAGAACCGGCGGCGCATGGCCGGAGCGCTCGGTGTCCCGGCGGACGCGCTGGTCAGCGTGCACCAGGTCCACTCGCCGGACCCGATCGTCGTGGAAAAACCCTTCCCGGCCGGTCCCCGCCCCCGCGCCGACGGCATGGTCACGGACCGTCCCGGCCTCGCGCTCGCGATCACGACGGCGGATTGCGGCCCCGTGCTCTTCGCCGACCCGCAGGCGAAAGTCGTCGGCGCCTGTCACGCAGGCTGGCGCGGCGCGCTCACCGGCATCCTCGAGGCGACTCTTGCGGCCATGGAGGGCTTAGGGGCGCGCCGGGCACAGACGGTTGCGGTGCTTGGGCCGACCATCGGCCCCGCTGCCTACGAGGTCGGGCCGGAGTTCATGGCGCAGTTCATGGAGCGGGACGCAGGCAACGCGCGCTTCTTCCGCCCGAGCGCCCGCGACGGCCATTCGCTGTTCGACCTCCCCGCCTACATCGTCGCGCGGCTCGAGGCGGCGGGGGTCGGCGAGGCCGCGGACCTCGCCCTCTGCACCTACTCGGACGAAGAGCGCTTCTTCAGCTATCGCCGCACGACCCACCGCGGCGAGATCGACTACGGTCGCCTGATCTCGGCGATCGCGATCGCGCCTTGAAGGGGTCAGCCCTTGAGCCGGGTCGCCTCGAAGGACGGCACGCGGCTTGAAAAATCCTCCAGCCAGGCGCCGAGCCGCGGGTGGTCCTTTCGCCACTTGCCCTCGAAGCGCAGGTCGAGGTAGCCGAGCGCGCAGGCGAGCGCGATGTGACCGACGTGGATCGGCAGCGCCGGCGTTGTCCCGAGCGAGCCTTCGGCCTCGGCCAAGGCGCGGGCGACCTTGCCTTTCTGGTGCTCGACCCACTTCTGCACGCGGTGCTCCTCGGGCCGCCAGCGGATCTCGTACATCTGCAGCACGCCGGCATCCATGATGCCGTCGGCGAGCGCCTGCATCCGCAGGGCCGGAAAGCGGCTCCACCCCGGCGGGATGATCCTGCCCCCGCCGGCGAGCGCGTCGAGGTATTCGAGGATGACGCGGGAATCGTACAGCGTCTCGCCGTTCTCGATGACGAGCGCCGGGATCTTGCCGAGCGGGTTCTGCCCGAGGAGGTCCGGGGCCGGGTTCATGGTGTCGGCCTCGACGACCTCGATCCGGTCGGTGAAGCCGAGGATGTCGGCGGCGATCCGGACCTTGCGGACGAAGGGCGAAGCCCCGGACGAGCGCAGGATCAGCATGGTTCCTCCCTTGTGGCGCCGGACCTTTGTCATTCCGGCCGCGCCGAATCAATGGCCTAGGGCCACGCCTCCCAGGGTCTCGCAGCGGAAGGCGCCGTAGCTCTCCCGGGCGAAGCGCCCGGCAAGCGCCGGCAGGATGGCTTCGGCCTCGGCCTGCACCGTCCAGGGCGGGTTCACGACGAACAGGCCGCAGCCGTTGAGGCGGTCGGGGTCGCCAGGGGAATCGATCATCAGCTCCAGGCGCAGGCCCCCGGGCGCGGCGGCGGCCAGGGTCGTGGCCGGGCCGTCCACGTCCGCAGGGTCCTTGATCGGATACCAGCCGACGAAGATGCCGGTCGGCCATTTCCTCGACGCCTTCGCGATCTCCCGGGCAAGGCGCGAAAGCTCGCCCGGCGCCTCATAAGGCGGGTCGACGAGCACGACGCCGCGCCGCTCCTTCGGCGGGATGAGGGCATGAAGCGCCGTCCAGCCGTCGAGGCGGAGCACCTTCGCGACGGGATCGCGCCGGAAGCGCCGGTCGAGGATGGCTCCGTCGTCCGGGTGCAGCTCGACGAAGACGGCCCGGTCCTGCGGACGCAACAGCTCGCGGACGACCGTCGGCGAGCCCGGATAGGCGTTCCCGTGCCGCGCCCGGACGGCGCCGAGGACCGCGCGATAGGGCGCGATCAGGTCCTCGACCTCCGGCTCGAACGGCGCGTCGAGCCGGCCGACGCCGCCCCGCCACTCGCCGGTGCGTTCCGCCTCGTCGCCCGAGAGGTCGTAGAGCCCGGTCCCGGCATGGGTGTCGACGGCGCGGAACGGCGTCTCCTTGCGCCGCAGGTGGACCAGGATGCGCACGAGAACAACGTGCTTCATCACGTCGGCGAAGTTGCCGGCGTGGAAGGCGTGGCGGTAGTTCACGGATTGAGAGGCGCGCGGAGCGCGCCTAGGGGCGCGCCATCTTGCAGGCCGGGTTGTAGGCCCAGTTGCGGTCGAGGCCGTGGACGCAGAACTCGATGCCCCAGGTTGCGCCGATGATGCCGAGGTCCTCGCGCACCGAGTAGTCGACGCGGCGGCGCACGCCGTCGGAGAGCCAGGCTTTGGCGGTGCAGAACCGGCGCGGGATGTAGTCGAGCCCCCAGGGGCGCCAGGCGATGCGGCGGATCTCCTCGTACTCGACGATCTGGAGGCTCGAGTTCCAGAACTTCGCCTCCTTCTCGGCGAACTGCTGGGCGACCTTGGCCAGCACCCACTGGTCGCCGCAGCCCGGGATGTTGGCGTCGTAGGGCAGGACGCGCCGCTCCGCCGGGACGACCTCGTTGCGCCCGGTCAGGGCCGCGGCGGGCGAGGCCGCGATCACCGCGCCGAGGATGAGAAGAGCCGCCCGCATGTCGAGTTCCCCAAGTCTTAAGGGACCATGCAAAGCCCGGCCGGCGCGGTCAAGCGAGCGCGGGCGGCGGTCGGAAAACACTCAATAGATGGTGCTTCCGGTCCACAGTTGCGGCTGCAGCACCATGGGCTCGCGGGGCGGGCCCGCCGTCCGAGGCGCGTAGGGCGGCTCGGTCGAGGTCTGCGGCGGATAGACGGGCGGGGCCTGCCTCGGCGGCATGGAGGCGTGCGCCGGCGCCGCCGAGGAGTAGGCCTGCCGCGGCGTGGGCTTCGACGAGACCGCGAAGGGGTCGTCGTCCTCCTCCATGTCGAGCGGCGCGGGCTCGGCCGGCTGCCACTGCCGCCGCGCGGGCGGCGAGCCCTGCGCGCCGTCGGCGCCGAGGCGGGGCGTGAACTTCAGGACCGGCTTGCACACGTGCCGCTCGCCGCGGGGGTCGTGGCGGGCGAGGTCGAGGTGGAAGTGGTCGTAGTGGAAGGCATCGGCGCCGGGGCCGAGCACCGTCGTGAAGTAGTTGCATGCTCCCGTGAAGACCTCGCGCAGGAACTCCTGCTCCTCTTGAAGACCGCGCCAGCCCTTCTGCACCGCGAGCTCGCGCCCGTCGGCGAAGCGGAAGGCCATGACGTCGAGGGCGTTGCCGAAGGCGTGCTCGGAGAGCTTCGCCCCGCGCTGGCCGTTGCGCGAGCGGCACGAGTACGAGCCGGAGCGGACCTCGGCCACGGCGGAGCCGAAATAGAGCGCGGCCGCCGGCTGCACCACCTCGGCGAGCCAGGCGTCGATCGTCGGGATGATCGGGCAGGCGAGCGTCACGTTGGAGGTGAGCCCGACCGAGCCGCCCGCGAAGGCCGCGACCTTGAAGGGATAATTCATGCCGCAGGCGCCGGGGCCGTCGATCGCCGACATGCGGGACATGTAGGCCGTCGGCTGCACGAGCTTCTGGGAGATGCACGCGGCCTCGGCCTCGTTGCGCCAGGCCGCGCGCTGCTCGAAGCGATAGAGGCCGCACCCGGCGAGCCCGAATCCGACGAGCGCCAGGGCCGTGTACGCAACTGTGCCACGCCGCATGGCCGCTAAAATGCGAGCCGCGGGGTAAAGGCCGCGTCAACCCCTTCCCGGGGGCGTTGGCTCGAATCGAAGCAGACGGCGGCTCTTCCGCCGGCGCCAAGCTGTGCTAGGAGGCAGGGCTCAGCCCGGAGCCGCCATGATCTCCCTCTTGGACATCCTCGCCCGCATCGATGCCGGCGAGACCACCCCTCAGGACGCGATCCGCGCGGCGCACGAGGCGATCGGGCGGGCGGACGACGAGATCCGCGCCTTCGTGCACGTCGACGCGACGGCGCGGGCCGGCGGCGAGGGGCCGCTCCGCGGCGTCGCGGTCGGGGTCAAGGACATCATCGACACCGCCGACATGCCGACCGAGATGGGCTCCGAGATCTACGCCGGCTGGCGCCCGAAGGCGGACGCGCCGGTCGTGACGGCGCTGAGACGCGCCGGCGCGACGCCGATCGGCAAGACCGCGACGACCGCCTTCGCCCATCTCGACCCGA
Organism: Beijerinckiaceae bacterium; assembly: GCA_036389455.1. GTDB lineage: Bacteria > Pseudomonadota > Alphaproteobacteria > Rhizobiales > Beijerinckiaceae > JAJKJG01. The sequence continues at coordinate 28,255 of DASVPW010000056.1, read as the reverse complement.
CGCCGACGAAGAACCCGCGCAATCCCGGCCACACGCCCGGCGGATCGTCCTCGGGCTCGGCGGCGGCGGTCGCGGCCGGCATGGTGCCGCTCGCGCTCGGCACCCAGACCGGCGGCTCGATCATCCGGCCCGCCTCCTACTGCGGCGTCGCGGCGGTGAAGCCGTCTTACCGGCTCGTCCCGTCGGTCGGCGTGAAGACCTTCTCGTGGGCCCTCGACACGGTCGGGCTCTTCGCCGCGACCGTGTCCGACGTGGCCTACGCCCTCGCGGCCGTGACCGGGCGGGCGGATCTGCGCCTCGACGGGAGCCCGCCGGCGCCGCGGATCGGCGTCGTGACCCAGGACTTCGCCGGCGCGCCCGAGCCCGAGAGCCACGAGGCCCTGGAGCGGGCCGCGAAGGCCGCCGAGGCGGCCGGCGCGCGGGTGCGGCGGATGGAGCTGCCCGCGATCCTCGGCGAGGCCTGGGCCGCCCATCCGACGCTCCAGGACTACGAGGCGAGGCAGGCGCTTGCCTGGGAGTACGCGAACCACCGCGACCGCATCCCGGTCAACCTGCGCCGGCTCCTCGACGAGGCGCAGGCGATCGACCCGGCCGCCTACGACGCCGCCCGCGGCACGGCGCACCGGGCGCGCGGGGCCCTCGACGAGGTCTTCGCGGAGATCGACGTGCTCCTCACCTTCTCGGCCCCGGGGCCGGCGCCCGCGACTCTCGCCGCCACCGGCAACGCCCGCTTCAACCGCCTGTGGACTCTTCTGGGCGTGCCGTGCGTCGCCGTCCCGACGATCATCGCTGCGGCGGGACTGCCGGTCGGCGTCCAAGTGATCGCGCCGTTCGGCCGCGACGCGCAGGCGCTCGCGACGGCGCGGTTCGTGGAAGAGGCGCTCGCGTCGTCGTAGGGGTGCGCCCGCAGCGCCACAGTTGTCCACCGCCGCGTGCGGCCGCCATGGGCCCCGCTTCCCGCCGTCCAAAGGCTCTGCTAGCCTTTCGCTCGGTCCAAGGTGGGAGGGGGTGAATGGGCCTGGGCTTGCGGTCGGACTTCGCCTCGAAGGCGAACATCGCGGCGATCTGCGTCGCGCTCGTCTTCGTCGGCTTGATCGTGGTGGGCATCTTCTAGTTTTCTCCGGACCGGCGGAGCGGTCCGGCCAGCGTTCCTGAAGAAATCCTGCCGCCGGACGCCCGTCCGGCGGCAGTTTTTTGCCGGTTGACGCCGGGCGCGGCGAGGCAGAGCATCCGGGCCCGTCCTTGCCGGAGGTGTCGCATGCCGCGCCTTCTGACCGTCTTCTTGGGCGCCCTCGCCCTTGCCGCGTCGGGCGCACCGTCGGCGGCGCACGACCCAAGCCATCGGGCTGAGCCCGCGCAGTACCAGATGCACGATCCCGCCACCTGCTTCTGCCGCGCGCAAGGGAAAACCTTCGCGGTCGGCGAGACCGCCTGCCTGCGCACCGGCGACGGGCCGCGGGTCGCCGAATGCGGCATGGTCCTGAACAACACGTCGTGGCAGTTCACGGCGCGGCCCTGCCCGGAGTCGTGATCGACGGCAGGCTGCGGGCTGCCGCGCACCTTCCGCAAGGGAACCCGAAGCCGATCCCGGAGTAGGAAGGAGAAAGGGTCCGTCCCGCGGGCTCCGCACGTCGGGACCTGAGGACCGCGCGCGCCGGGACGGCCCGGCGCCGGCTGGAGGAGACGGCCATGCACGTCGCGAGCGCCGGGGGGCATCGCAAGCCCTGGTACCGGGTTCTCTATGTCCAGGTCCTGATCGCGGTCGTCATCGGCATCGTGCTCGGGCACCTGCGCCCGGATCTCGGCGAGCAGATGCAGCCGCTCGCGACGGCCTTCATCAACCTCGTCAAGATGATCATCGCGCCGGTGATCTTCTGCACCGTGGTGACCGGCATCGCCGGGGTGCAGAACCTCGAGAAGACCGGGCGCGTCGGCCTCAAGGCGCTCGCCTACTTTCTCACGTTCTCGACGCTCGCCCTCATCGTCGGGCTGATCGTCGGCAACCTCGTCCAGCCCGGCGCCGGGCTCCACGCCGACGTCGCGCAGCTCAACGCCAAGGACGTGGCGACGGTGCAGAGCTACGCCACGAAGGCGCACGAGCAGACCGTCATGGCCTTCCTCCTCAACATCATCCCCTCGACGGTCGTCGGCGCCTTCGCCTCCGGCGACATCCTGCAGGTGCTGTTCTTCTCGGTGCTGTTCGGCGTCGGCCTCGCGCTCGCCGGCGAGCGCGGCCGCCCGCTGACCAACATGATCGGCCTCGTCTCGGGGGCGATCTTCGGGGTCGTGCACATCATCATGAAGGTGGCGCCGATCGGGGCCTTCGGCGGCATGGCCTACACGATCGGCAAGTTCGGCCTCGGCGCGCTCGTCTCGCTCGGCTGGCTCGTCGGCACCTTCTACCTGACCTCGGCGATCTTCATCTTCGGCGTGCTCGGCCTCGTCGCCCGCGCCAACGGCTTCTCGATCCTGAGGCTCATCCGCTACATCAAGGACGAGCTCCTGCTGGTGCTCGGCACCTCGTCCTCGGAATCGGCCCTGCCGGCCGTGATGGAGAAGCTCGAGCGCGCCGGCTGCGCCCGGCCGGTGGTCGGGCTCGTGGTGCCGACCGGGTACTCGTTCAACCTCGACGGCACCAACATCTACATGACCATGGCGGCGTTGTTCATCGCGCAGGCCACCGACACGCCGCTCTCGCTCGGCGACCAGATCGTGCTGCTGCTCGTCGCCATGCTGAGCTCGAAGGGCGCGGCCGGCATCACGGGCTCCGGCTTCATCACGCTCGCCGCGACGCTCTCGGTTTTGCCCTCGGTGCCGCTCGCCGGCATGGCGATCATCCTCGGCGTCGACCGCTTCATGAGCGAGTGCCGCTCGCTCACGAACTTCATCGGCAACGCGGTCGCCTGCATCGTCGTCGCGAACTGGGAGGGCGAGCTCGACAAGGAGCGCCTGCACGAGGCCCTCGACCTCGGCACCATCCCGTCCCCCGAGGACGAGCCCCTGCGCGAGGCCGCCCGCGAGGCGCCGGGAATCCGCGAGGCGGCGGAGTAGGCCGCCCTCACCCCCACCGCTCGGCCGCTTCGTCGTCCTCGCCCCTGGCCTCGACCCAGTCCCCGACGGTGCCGTCGGCGAGGTGCTCGCGCTTCCAGAACGGGGCGCGGGTCTTCAAAAAGTCCATCAGGAACTCGGCCGCCGCGAAGGCGGCGCGGCGGTGGGACGACGCGGCCGCGACGAGGACGATGTTCTCGCCGGGCCGGATGCGGCCGAAGCGGTGGATCACGGTGACGCCGTCGAGGGGCCAGCGCCGGGCCGCCTCCCCGGCGACGCGCAGGACCTCGGCCTCGGCCATGCCCGGGTAGTGCTCGAGCTCGAGCGCGGCGAGGCGCCCGCCCTCGTCCCGGCAAAGCCCCGTGAAGGTCGCGACCGCGCCGACGCCGGGGCGGCCCCGGCTGAGGGCCGCGACCTCCTCGGCGACCGAGAAGTCCTCGCGCTGGATGCGGACGGTCGGGGTCATGGGGGCAGCATAGCCCCTCCCCGGGGCCAGGATAGAGACGGCGCGCGCCTCCTCCTTGTGCGGAGGGACAGGGGGGGACCGCCGGCATGGCGGTTGCGGAATCGTCGCGCTCGTGGAAGCTGCGGCGGGTGAGCCCTGCGGAGCGGACGTACGGGAGATCGCGATGGCCATCGTCCTTTATACCTTCTGGCGCTCGCAAGCGGCCTTCCGCGTCCGGATCGCGCTTCGTGTGAAGCGCCTCGAAGCCGAGATGGTCTTCGTCGATCTCCTGAAGGGAGAGCAGTTGGCGGAGAGCTATCGGGCGCTCAGTCCCGCAATGCTGCTGCCGGCCCTGCTCGACGGGCACGGACCGCCCCTTATCCAGTCGCTCGCCATCCTGGAGTATCTGGAGGAGCGATACCCGGTCCCGCCCCTGCTCCCGGAGGAGGCGCGGGCACGTGCCCACGTGCGGGCGGTCGCGCATATGGTCGCCATCGACGCGCATCCATTCGTCGTGCCTCGCGTCCGGAGCTATCTCGAGCGGGAGCTTCGTCTGGACGAGCCGGCGAGGGCCAAGTGGCTCCGGCACTGGCTCGATTCCGCGACACGCGCCGTCGAGGACCTGCTCTCGCGCGATGAGCGGACGAGACGGTTCTGCTATGGCGACGAGCCGACCATGGCGGACATCTGCCTCTTCGCGCACCTGACCAGCGCGAAGATGCTCTATGGCTGCGACCTTGATCCCTATCCAACCGTGAAGCGCATCTATGAGGCTTGCGAGCAGGTCGAAGCGTTCGCCTTGGCCCACCCGCTCCGGCAACCGGATACGGCGCAGGTCGCTTAGCTCGCGCGGTCGGTCGACGATTCTCGCCGGCAAGGTCATCGGCAGCCGCCGCTCCCGAGGGCTCCCCGCATGAGCCGAACCGGCACGGCGGATTGACCCGCTCCGCCCCGCTCCCCTAGGGTGCGCCGCTTCCGGGCCGGAGCCTGAGCGCCCGCCCCCTTCCTCGAAGCGTCTCGAAGCTCGCCATGGCCGCCCCGATCGCCGTCGAACCCGCCCTCGCCGAGGCCGCCCGGACCTCGGCCGCGTGGCCGTTCGAGGAGGCCCGCAAGCTCGTCGCGAGGCTCGAGCGGACGGGCAAGGGCGAGGCGCTGTTCGAGACCGGCTACGGCCCGTCGGGCCTGCCGCACATCGGCACCTTCGGCGAGGTCGCCCGCACCTCGATGGTGCGCCACGCCTTCCGGGTGCTGACCGGCGACGCGGTCCCGACCCGCCTCGTCGCCTTCTCGGACGACATGGACGGCCTGCGCAAGGTGCCGGACAACGTTCCGAACCGCGAGCTCGTCGCCCGCCACCTGAACAAGCCGCTCTCCGAGGTGCCGGACCCGTTCGGGACGCACGAAAGCTTCGGCGCGCACAACAACGCGCGCCTGCGCCAGTTCCTCGACGCCTTCGGCTTCGACTACGAGTTCCTGTCGGCGACGGAATGCTACCGCTCGGGCCGCTTCGACGCGACGCTCCTCACCGTGCTCGAGCGCTACGAGGCCGTGATGGCGATCATGCTGCCGTCGCTCCGCGAGGAGCGCCAGCAGACCTACTCGCCGTTCCTGCCCCTGCATCCCGGGACCCGCGAGGTCATGCAGGTGCCGATCGACGAGGTGCGCCGCGACGCCGGCACGCTCGTGTGGCGCGATCCCGCGACGGGCGAGCGCTTCGAGACGCCGGTCACCGGCGGGCACGCGAAGCTCCAGTGGAAGCCCGACTGGGCGATGCGCTGGGTGGCGCTCGGAGTCGACTACGAGATGGCCGGCAAGGACCTGATCGATTCGGTCAAGCTCTCGGGCGAGATCGCCCGCGCGATCGGCGGCGAGCCGCCGGAAGGGTTCAACTACGAGCTCTTCCTCGACGAGAAGGGCCAGAAGATCTCGAAGTCGAAGGGCAACGGCCTCACGATCGAGGACTGGCTCGCCTACGGCACGCCCGAGAGCCTCGCGCTCTTCATGTACAACCGTCCGCGGGAGGCGAAGCGCCTGTTCTTCGACGTGATCCCGCGCCACGTCGACGACTATCTCACCTTCCTGGAGAAGTTCCCCGGCCAGGATCCGAAGACGAAGCTCGGCAACCCGGTCTGGCACATCCACGCGGGCAGCCCGCCGGCCCCCGAGCTCGTCGCGACAGCCACGCCGGGCAAGCCCGGCACGACGATCTCGTTCGCGATGCTGCTCAACCTCGTGGCGGTCGCGAACACCGAGGACCCGGGCGTCCTGTGGGGCTTCATCCGCCGCTACGCGCCCTCCGCCTCGCCCGAGACCCATCCCCGCCTCGACCGGCTCGTGCGCCACGCCGTACGCTACTACCGCGACTTCGTTCGGCCCGCGAAGGTCTACCGCCCGCCGAGCGAGGCCGAGCGGGCGGCCCTCGCCGAGCTCTCGCAGGCCCTTGCGGCGCATGCGGGCTCGACCGACGCCGAGGCCCTGCAGGCCGCCGTCTACGAGGTCGGCCGCAAGCACTTCCCGGACACCTCGGGCAAGGCGAAGAGTCCGGACGGGCGCCCGGGGGTCGCCCAGGCGTGGTTCGCGACGATCTACCAGACTCTTTTGGGCGAGGAGCGGGGACCGCGCTTCGGCTCCTTCGTGGCGCTTTACGGCGTGCCCGAGACCCGCGCCCTCATCGCCCGCGCGCTCGCCGGCGAGCTCCTCTCCGAGCACCGGGCCTTCCTCGACGCCCGCGCCCGCCCCGCGGCCGAGTAGCGGCTACCGCGCGGCAGCGGCTACTGCCGCGCCCACATGACCCGCGCCATCCAGGCGATCTCGCTCGTCGGGATCGTCCGGTCGGGATGCTCGGCGTTCAGCGCCCTGAGCTCGACGCTCTTCGCGGTCTTGCGCTTGATCTCCTTGGCCGTGACCTCGCCGCCCGTCGTGCGCACCACGACGCGGTCGCCCTTGCGCACGTTCGCGGTCGGCGAGACGATCAGGACGTCGCCGTCACGGTACAGCGGCTCCATCGAATCGCCCTGCACCTCCAGCGCGAAGACCTTCTCGGTCGAGAGATCCGGGAACTCGACCTCCTCCCAGCCGGGACCGCCCGTCGGCATGCCTTCATCGGTGAAGAAGCGCCCGGTGCCGGCCTGCGCCATGCCGATGAGCGGGATCATGGTCTTCGACTTCCCGAGGTCCGGCTCGATCAGGCGCAGGAACTCGTCGAGGCTGGCGCCCGTCGCCCGCAGGACCTTGGCGACCGACTCGGTCGAGGGCCATCGGTCGCGCCCGTCCGGGCTCGTGCGCTTCGAGCGGTTGAAGCTCGTGGCGTCGAGGCCCGACTTGCGGGCAAGTCCCGAGGCGGACATGCCGTAGCGTTCGGCCAATTGGTCGATCGCGGCCCAGATGCGGTCGTGTGAGAGCATGGCGCAGACCCGGAAGGAAGCACAGACGTGGTGGGAACTTGAGCCTACAGTAGGAAATATTCCGCCTTGCGGAAAAAAGCAATCGGGGTTCGCGAAAAATTCTGCACAGCCCCCCGGCCGCCGTTGTCCGCCGCGTCCCTTCCGTCTAATCCTCCGCGGCCTCCGCGTCACCCTCCAATCGCCCCTCCATTGCCGCTGATCTATAAAATCTGCTCCGAAGAGCTCTGGCGCGACGCCGAGCGGGCCGGGGTCTTCGCGGGCTCGGCCGTCGATCTTGCCGACGGCTTCATCCACTTCTCGACCGCCGGGCAGGTGGCGGAAACGGCCGCGCGGCACTTTTCGGGGCAGTCCGGCCTCGTCCTGATCGCGGTCGACGAGGCGGCCCTGGGGGAACGGCTGCGCCATGAGCCTTCGCGCGGCGGCGCGCTCTTCCCGCATCTCCATGGAGCGCTGCCGCTGTCCGCCGTGCGCCGGGTCTCGCCGCTGCCTCTCGGGCCGGACGGGCGGCACGTCTTCCCGGAGCTGTCGTGATCCCCGGGCTGTTCCCGCTTGCGCGGCCGCTCCTGCATGCGCTCGACGCGGAGGTCGCCCACGGGCTCACGATCAAGGCCCTGGGGCTCGTCCCGCACGGCGCGCCGCCGCCGGACGACCCGCGGCTCGCCGTGGAAGCCTTCGGGCGCCGCTTCCCGAACCCGGTCGGCCTCGCGGCGGGCTTCGACAAGCAGTGCGAGGTCCCGGACGCGCTCCTCGCCCTCGGCTTCGGCTTCGTCGAGTGCGGTGGCGTCGTGCCGCGACCGCAGGAGGGCAACCCGAAGCCGCGGGAGTTCCGCCTCCCCCGCGACGAGGCCGTGATCAACCGCTTCGGCCTCAATAGCGACGGCCTTGCGGCGATCCGCGGGCGCCTCGCCGCGCGGCGCGGGCGCAAAGGCATCGTCGGCGTCAACGTCGGCGCCAACAAGGATTCGGCGGACCGCGCCGCCGATTACGCGGCTTGCGTCGAGGCCCTCGCCGGCCTGGTGGATTTCCTTACCGTCAACGTCTCCTCGCCCAACACGCCGGGCCTGCGCGATCTCCAGGGCGAGGCCTTTCTGGACGACCTCCTCGGGCACGCCGTCGAGGCCCGGGACCGGACCGACGCCCGTGAGGGAGCGCGCACGGCGCTCCTGCTCAAGATCGCGCCCGACCTCGCGCTTGCCGCCCTCGACGCCCTTGTCGCGACGGCGCTCCGCCGCGGCGTCGACGGCCTGATCGTCTCGAACACCACGATCGCGCGGCCCGCGACGCTACGCGAAGCGGCGCTCGCGCGGGAAGCCGGCGGGCTCTCGGGCAGGCCGTTGTTTCCGCTCGCCACGCGGATGCTGGCCGAGACTTATCTTCGGGCCGAAGGCAGGGCGCCGCTGATCGGCGTCGGCGGCGTCGATTCGGCCGAGGCCGCCTGGACCAAGATCCGGGCCGGCGCGAGCCTCGTCCAGCTCTACACCGCCCTCGTCTACAAAGGGCCGGCGCTCGTCGGCGAGATCAAGCAGGGGCTCGCCCGCCGCCTCGACGAGGGCGCGGCTTCCCTCGCCCAAGCCGTCGGACGCGACGCGGCGCGGATCGCGCAAGGCGATCTCGGCTGAGGGTTCTTGCGGGCGCTCAGCGGCCGCGGGCGAAGAGGCGAGAGAGGAGCCACAGCGGCACCACCACCATGGCGCCGTAGAGGAGCCAGCGCCCGACCTCGCGCACCGACTCGAAGCCGAGGTCGAGCACGTCGCGGACCATGCGGAAGGCTCGCTCGAACAGGCCGACCGGCGTGATGCCGAGGAGGGCCATGAAGGCGCCGACGAGGAGCGACAGGAACACGAGCTTGACGAGGACCGCTCCGGGCGAGCCGCCCAGGAACCGCTGCAGGTTCGAATCCATCCCGTGCTCCGTGCCGGCGAGCCCGGCTCCTCGAATCCGCTAACCCCCATCCGCGGATCCGGGGGCGGAGCGCAGCGTCGCGCCAATCTTGGAGGAGGCGATCACGGCCTGCGTCCGGCTCTCGACCCCGAGCTTCTGCAGGATCGCCGAGACGTGCGCCTTGACCGTCGCCTCGGAGACGGAAAGCTCGTAGGCGATCTGCTTGTTGAGGAGCCCCTCGGACAGCATCATCAGGACGCGGACCTGCTGCGGGGTCAGCGTCGCGAGCCGCCGCATGGTCTCGGCCGTCTCCTTGTCCTCGGAGGCGGAAAGCTCGATGTCGGGCGGCGCCCAGGTGTCGCCGGCGATGACGGCGCGGATCGCCTCGCCGATGCGGTCGGTGTCGAGGGACTTCGGGATGAAGCCCGAGGCGCCGAACTCGATGGCGCGCCGGATGATGACCGGGTCCTCGTTCGCCGACACGATCACGACCGGCACGTCCGGGTGCTGGGCCCGCAGATAGATGAGCCCGGAGAAGCCCTGCACGCCCGGCATGGTGAGGTCGAGGAGGACGAGGTCGATGTCGTGGTCCTTGGCGAGGGTCGCCGTGAGGTGGTCGAGCCCCGTCGCCTCGACGACCTCGGCGCCGGGCAGGAGCGACGCCAGCGCCTGGCGCAGCGCGCCCCGGAACAGCGGGTGGTCGTCCGCCACGATGACCCGTGTGGCGCTTCCTTCCACGTTTCCTCGCCCTTGTTTTATGCCGCAAGCTTATCAGAGGGCATTCGCGGCCTTGGGGCAAGTCGATAGGCGCGTTCTCCTCTTCCCCGTGTGCCGGGAGAGAAGACGCAGGCGTCCTCTGACCTCTTCCGGCGCCCGATCCGTTTTGGCCTCCCGCGGCAGAACGGCGGCGCCCCGGAGCATGACGCTCGCGCACATGGCTCTCCGCTGTGCTACGTTGCATCGACGTGGGCATGGTCCGAGAGGAGCCGATGGCCAGTTCCACCCTTTGCCGCCGTGAGATCCTCGCTTGTCTCGGAGCCTTGACGGCGGCGTACCCGTTGGGGGCGCAGGCGCAGGCGTCGAAGCCGCCGGTCCGCATCGGCATCCTGCCTCTCGGCTCTTCGTCCAACGACTACGACCGGTCGCTGGTGGAGGCGTTCCGGAAGGGCCTGCTTCAGTCCGGACTCGTCGAGCAGCGGGACTTCGTGCTCGACGTCGCGTGGACCACCGCACAACCCGAGCAGGCGCTGGCCGAGTTGATGCAGCGTGGGGCCCAGATCCTCGTGCCCTGCGGCACGAGCGCGTCGCTGGCCGCGAAGCGTGGGGCCACGGATGTTCCGATCGTATTCGTGAGCGTCGGAAATCCGCTCGGCATCGGGCTCGTCGAGAGCCTCTCGCGTCCAGGCGGGAACCTGACCGGGTTCAGCGACATCCTTGCCGACCTCGGAGGCAAGCTCGTCGAGGTCGCGAGGGAGTTGAACAGGTCGCAACCGGTCTTCGACTACCTTTGGCACACCGGATGGGGAGACGCCCAGCATCGGCTTCGCGTCACCGAGACGGCGGCGCGGGAGATGGGCGTGAGCCTCCGCCTCTGGGGAGTCGCGGAAAGCGCCGAGATCGGCGAGGCCATGGCTGCGGTACAGGCGAGCGGCGCGAACACGCTGATCGTCCAGCCGAGCCCGTTCACCTATGGGCAACGGGACCTGATCATCAAGTCCGCGCTCGCCTACCGGCTGGCCGCGATCTTCGCGTTCCCGGCGGCGGCGCGGGAAGGCGCGCTGATCGCCTATGGCCCGGACTACGTGCACATGTATCGCCGGGCTCCCTTCTACGTCGAGCGCATCCTGAAGGGCACGAAGCCCGGCGATCTGCCGGTCGAGCAGCCGAGCAAGGTGGAGCTCGTCGTCAACCTGCAAACCTCGAAGGCGCTCGGCCTCGAGGTGCCGTTGCCCCTTTTGATCCGCGCCGACGAACTGGTCGAATAGAAGCGCCCATTCGAAACGCGTGTGGCGATCGACGTTGCCGCATTGCGCGCGGTCGCCGTGTCGCGGAGATCGCCAGGCACGAAGGGTGAGAGGCATGGCTGTTCAAATCGAGACCTACTACGATTTCAGGTCGCCTTATGCCTATTTTGCCGATTACCGGGTCCGAAAGGAAAATCTCGGCTTTGGGGAAGGCGTCGAATGGATCGGACGCCCGATATTCATCGATGTCATTCTCAATCTGCAATTCGGCCGCGAACCGTGGGCGACGTTCGTCGATACGCTCATACCCCCGAAACGGGCCTATCTTATGACCGACATCCGCCGCATGGCTGAGTTCTACGGCGCACCTTACAAGCCGTCGTGGAAATGGCCGGCCCGGCCGAACCAGATTCCCGCGCTCTGCATCGCGTCGTTGCTTTCGGGAAAGACGGAACGCGCTTTCAGAAGCATCATTTTCGACGCGCTGTGGCACGAGCAGCGAGACATCGCCGATGCGGCGGTCCTCAGGGATGCGCTCGCCCGCGCGGGCGGCGATCCGACGATCTTGGATCGGGCTCATGATCCGACCGTTCACGACGCGCTGACGGCCCGGACAGCAGAAGCCTACGCCAAGGGGGTGTTCGGAACGCCCACATTCGTCTGGAATGACGAAATCTTCTTCGGCGCGGATCGGCTCGAGGTTTTGGCTTGGAAGATCGGCCGCCCTCCGCCCGCAGGCTGAACCTCGACCATCAAAGAACGCTGCCGGCGAGCTTCCGCAAGGGTCTTTGCCTCCGGCTACCCTCCGACGACGTGCATCACGATCTCCCGCCGATGCGGGCTATCCCGGTGCTCGATCAGATAGATGCCCTGCCACGTTCCGAGGGCGAGCCGACCACCGATCACCGGCACCGACAGCGACACGCCCGTGAGCATCGTGCGGATGTGGGCCGGCATATCGTCCGGGCCTTCCGTGTTGTGCACATAGCCGGCGTTTCGGGGCGCGAGGCGGTCGAGGGCCGTCAAGAGATCGGTGCGCACGTCGGGGTCGGCGTTCTCCTGGATCGTCAGCGAGGCCGAGGTGTGGCGGCAGAAGGCCGTCAGCAGGCCGTCGCGGATGCCCGTCCCGGCGAGCCACTCGGCGACCGCGCGGGTGATCTCGGTGAAGCCCTGTCCGGGAGTCTCGACTGTCAGGCGGCCGAGCGCCTGGCGCGCGGCGGCGCCGGCGCCAAGCGTCTCCACGGCGCCGATCCGGGCCCGGCTCACGACGTGGCCTCCTTCGCTCTCCCGGCCCCGCCGCGCAGGGGAAAGACCTCGGCCTCGCCGCGCGCGAGGATCTTCTCCAGCGCCTCGATGCGGTCGGCCTCCCGCGGGGGCTTGTCCCAGCGGATGCGGTGGACGCGGGGGAAGCGCATGGCGACGCCGCTCTTGTGCCGGTTCGAGCGCTGCAGGCCCTCGAAGGCGACCTCGAGCACGAGGCCGCGGTCCGGCCCGTATTCGACTTCGCGCACCGGGCCGAAGCGGTTCATGGTGTGGTTGCGGATCCAGCGGTCGAGCTGGCGCAGCTCCTCGTCCGTGAAGCCGAAGTAGGCCTTTCCGACCGGCACCAGCTCCTCGCCCACCTCACCGTTCCGCCAGACCCCGAAGGTGTAGTCGGAGTAGAACGACGAGCGCTTGCCCGAGCCGCGGGCCGCGTACATCAGCACCGCGTCGACGAGATAGGGGTCGCGCTTCCACTTGAACCACGGGCCCTTGGGGCGGCCGGGCACGTACACCGAGTCGGCGCGCTTCAGCATGCAGCCCTCGATCGCGTCGGCGTCCTCGCCGGCTCCGACGGAGGCAGGGTCGGCGCGGGCGGCGGCGAGCTCCTCCCAGGTCTTGAAGGGGACAAGCGGAGAAATGTCGATGCGGGGACTTTTAAGGCGGTCGACCAGCGCCTTGAGGCGGCGGCGGCGCTCGGCGAAGGGCAGGCCGCGCAGGTCCTCCTCGCCCTCGGCCAGGATGTCGTAGACGCGCAGGTGCGCCGGGTACTCGGCGAGGAGCTTCGGCGTGACGCTCTTCCGGTTGAGGCGCTGCTGCAGGACGTTGAAGCTTTGCACCCGGCCCTCGCGCAGGATCAGGAGCTCGCCGTCGACGGCGCCTTCGAAGTCCAGGGCCTCGACGAGGTCCGGGAAGGCGCGCGACACGTCCTCGCCGGTGCGGGAGTAGAGACGGCGCCCGAGCCGGCCGTCGGCGCGGCGGCCGCAGGCCGCCTGGAGGCGGATGCCGTCCCACTTCCACTCGGCGAGGAAATCGGCGGCGTCGAGCTTGGAGAAGTCCTCCTCTTCCAAGGGGTGCGACAGCATCGGCGGGCGGAACGGCGCAGGATCCCGCGACTCCGGGCGCGGGCCCCGGCCCTCGACCCAGGCGAACAGCTCTTCGTAAGGCGGCTCGAGCCCGTGCCAGATGTGCTCGACCTCGTTCGGAGAAATGTCGCCGAGGCTCGCGACGGCGGTCTTGGCGAGGCGCGCCGAGACGCCGATGCGCAGCTCCCCGGTGATGAGCTTGAGGAGCGCCCAGCGCGCCGTCTCGTCGAGCGCGTCGAGCCATGAGGCGACGAGGGCCGGCAGGTCCGACTTCGAGGCGTGGCTGAGGCCGTGCACGACCTCGGAGAGGGTGGGGACGTGCGGCGGCGGGTTGTTGTGGCCAAGAAGTCCCCTCTCCCCGGAGGGGAGAGGGCTAGGGTGAGGGGGGATGCTGGGCCACATCAGGGCGACGGTCTCGGAGAGGTCGCCGACGTAGTCCCAGGAGAGATAGAACAGGGTCGGGTCCATCCGCTCCTCGGCAAGCCCGCGGATGAGGCCGGGCTTGGCGTAGCGGAAGGAGAGGACGCCGGTCATGGCGGCGAGCGCCCAGCCGCGCTCCGGGTCCGGCACGTGGCGGAAGTAGTCCGCCACCAGCCTGAGCTTGGCGTTCCGCCGCGGCTCGTAGGCGAGACGGTCGAGGAGGGCGGCAAAGCGGTTCATTGGCCCTCAGTCTTCTTGGGTTTGCGTCGGTCCAAGTGCGCCTGGAGCTCTCGGCTTTGGCGACTCAGATCGCGTTTGGCCGGTTTGTCACTTTGGCTGTGTTGGATTACGGCAGACAGACGGTACTCCCCTAGATTGGCTTTTTTGTCGAAATCACTTAGGGCAAAACCAAGCTCCCAAGATTGAAGATCGGTAATGTGTCCGGGAGAAAGCACAAACGGGAATTCTAAAGTACTTTTAAACTGAAAAATTCGAACTTCAGATTTTTGTCCCTTAAAGCATTTCCGCTTAGCAATAATATAAGCATCCCTAATAGTTACAGGATCTTTCCCGCGATTTGCAATTTCTAATGTGATGAATATTCGAGTATAAGCACCAGTTCGAGTTTGCGGGTCAAAATACCCCATCTCAATTCGGATATCGGGCCTCAAGTTTACGTACGAAGTGGCTCTACGAAAAGTCAGGGTTGCAATCAGAATGGAAATACATGTCCCGATAACCATCAGGACAGGAATCACCACAGCGGTTGAAATATCAGGCATGAAAAGCGGGAGCTACCGCCATACCGTCATTTCGCCGGGATCGGCCAGGGCGTCGTGGTGGCCGGGCCCTCGCCCCAGACCAGGATGGTGGCGGGCTCGTCCTTGGCGCCGTCGAAGTGCACGCCCTTGGCGTAGTGGATCACGTGGCTGCCGGCCGGCATCGGCACGGTGGCGTTCGGGTCGAAGTCCGGCCCCGAGCCGACCCACCACGTGCCCGAGACGACGATGAAGAAGCGGTCGTTGGGATGGAAGTGCGGGCGGCTCATGTTCCCCGGGAGCCAGGTGAGGAGCATCGCATAGGGGCCGGCCTTCGTCGGGTCGCCCTGGAGCACCGCCGTGCGATTGCCGGCCCGCGCGTTCTCGACCCAGGGGATCTGGTCCGGCAGCTTGAAGCCGACGATCTTCGGATCGAGGTCGACGGCCGATGCGGCGGACGCTGCGCCGAGGGCCAGGGCCGCTCCGATCATCCATGCTCGCCGGTTCATGACGCATCTCCCTTGCTGGCCGTCCCGACTGTGGTGTCGTCCGCCCCGGCGCGCAAGCGAGCGTCGCTCGCGCCCGCCTCCGCCTCGAGGGCGGCTTCGCCGGCCTCCTCCTCGTCGCCGTAGCCCAGCATGTGCAGGGGGCGCGCCTTCAGGCCTTGCGTGCCGCACCAGTGGACGAGGGCGTCCTCCTGGCCGTGGGTGACCCAGACCTCGCCGGCGCCGGTCTCGGCAATGGTGGCGCAGAGGTCCTCCCAGTCGGCATGGTCGGAGATGACGAGGGGCAGCTCGACGCCCTTCTGGCGGGCGCGGGCGCGCACGCGCATCCAGCCCGAGGCGAAGGCCGTCACCGGGTCGGGCAGGCGGCGCGACCACAGGTCCTGCGTCGCGGACGGCGGCGCGAGCACGATCGCGCCGGCAAGCTCGCTTTTCTTTGCCGCCATCGCCTTCGGCGTGTCGCCGAGAGGGATGCCCTCGCCCTTGTAGAGGTCGGTCAGGCGCTCGAGCGCTCCGTGCAAGAAGATCGGGCGGTCGTAGCCGGCTTCGCGGATCAGCGCCATCAGGCGCTGCGCCTTGCCGAGCGCATAGACCCCGACGAGGTGGGCGCGCTCGGGGAAGAGCGCGACTGAATCGAGGAGCTTTCGCACCTCCGCCCGCGCGTCCGGATGGCGGAACACCGGCAGCCCGAAGGTCGCCTCGGTGATGAACACGTCGCAGGGCACGACCTCGAAGGGGAGGCAGGTCGGATCGTCCTCGCGCTTGTAGTCGCCCGAGACGACGACGCGGCAGCCGCCGGCCTCGATCACGATCTGGGCCGAGCCGAGCACATGCCCGGCCGGCACGAAGCGCACCGTCACCTCGCCGATGCGCATCTCCTCCCCGAGCCGCGCCTCCTCTGTCGAGCCGGCAAAACCCTCGCCGTAGCGGGCCGCCATGATGCGCAAGGTCTCGGGGGTCGCGAGCACCGCGCCGTGGCCCGAGCGGGCGTGGTCGGAATGGCCGTGCGTGACGAGCGCCCGCGCGACAGGACGCACCGGGTCGACGTGGAATCCGCCCATCGGGCAGCACAGCCCCTGCGGGGTCTGCGTAAGGATGTCGGTGCAGGTCAGCGCCATTCTTTTTCTCGGCCGGAATATAGGCGCTCGGCGCCGCCCGCCCACCCACATTGGCGCCGTTGCTGTTCATCCCGGTTTCAGCGGCGGTCACAGTCAGGCGGATAAAGTGCTTTCGCGCATCCTTGCTTGCGAGCAATACCCACGACAGCATCACTGAGGGTTCCGCCGCAAAGAAGGAGGCTCCCGTACACCAACCGGGCGGAGCCCTTCTAGAGACGGCGTTCCGGACGCCGTTCCTCTACAACCTCGTGCGGCACCCGATCTATCTCGGCTTCCTCATCGCCTTCTGGGCGACGCCGACGATGACGGTGGGTCACTTCCTCTTCGCCGCGATGACGACCGCCTACATCCTCGTCGGCATCCAGCTCGAGGAGCGCGACCTGATCCGGCACTTCGGGCAGGCCTATCTCGCCTACCGCGACCGCGTCGCGATGCTCGTCCCGGGCCTGCGCTGGAAGCGCGGCACGGGCGAGGGCGAGGCGATTGCGCCCGCGATCGCGGCGTCCGAACGCTGACGCCGCGCGCCGCCTCTTCCTCCGGGGAGGCCGACGGCCTTCCCGGGGGACACAGAGCCTAAGCCCTCAGGCGTCGAGGCTTAAGCCGCGCCCTTCAGGCGGTTCGTCCAGTCGCGCAGGGAGGCCAGGAGCTTGCGGATGAACTCCCGGGTCGGCTCGTCGGTGAGGTTGCCGTCCTGGTCGAACTTGCCTGCCGCTTGGCCGATCATCACCTCGGGCTTGTTGACCGGATAGGCGTTGAGGAAGACGATCATCTGCCTGAGGTGATATTGCGCCCGCGCGGTGCCGAAGAGGCCGGGGCTCGCCCCCATGATGGCGACCGGCTTGCCGTCGAAAGGCTGGTTCGGCGGGCGCGAGGCCCAGTCGATCGCATTCTTCAAGACGCCCGAGATCGAATAGTTGTACTCCGGCGTGACGAACAGGATCGCATCCGCCGCCGAAAGCTGCGAGCGCAAGCGCTCGGCGGGCGGCGGGAACCCTTGCGCCTTCACGTCCTCGTTGTAGAGGGGCAGGTCGCCGATCTCCGCCGCCTCGATCGTCATGCCGTCGGGCGCTAACCCTTGAGCGGCCCTGAGCGCCGCCGTGTTGAACGAGCCCTTCCGCAGGCTCCCCGAGATGCCGATCACCTTCATGGGCCCAAGCCCCCCGCGACCGCCGATGGTCGCATGGGAAGCATCGGCTGCACAGGGCACGCGCCCTGGCGCAGGCCGCCGGCACGGTAACGTTTTCGTAAACCGGGATGGTTACCTTTCGGCAAACGACCGTGGGGACCAGTCCATGAGCGAGCAAGCGAAAGAGACCGCGGCGCCCGAGCCGACCAAGGCCGAAGCGGCCGAGGCGGTCGCCGCGAAGGAAGATCCGAAGAAGGCCGAGAGCGTCGCGCCGGTCGAGATCAAGGTCGCGGCCGAGCCGCGGGCCGCGACCGAGCCGGCGGAAGCGCCGTCGCGCCGTCGCTCGCTCCCTCCTTACGTGGCCCAGGCCGCGGCGCTCGCCTGCGCCCTCGGCATCGGATGGGCGGCCGGGCACGCGGCCTCGGCGACGAAGCGGGCGCCTGATCCGGCCGAGAAGGCGCTCCTGTCCGTCGACTGGACCGGCATGGCTTCCGGGCTTCAGAAGGGGCAGATGGAGGCGGCCCGCATGGCGGCCGACATCCAGGCCCTCAAGGGCACGCTCGGCGGCCTCAAGGATTCGGTCGAGCGCGCGAAGCAGGACGCCGCCGGCCGCTTCGCCCAGGTCTCGGAACGGCTGGACAGGGCCCAGAAGGCCGACCAGGAGGTCGCGGCGCGGCTCGCGGCGCTGGCGGAGCGCGCCGACCTCGGCCCGAAGCTCGCCCAGGTGGCCGAGCGCCTGGACCGCATGGAGAAGCATGCCGCCGCGGCGCACGCCGCCGCGGCGCAGGCCGTCGCGAAGCCCGTCGTTGCGGCGACGTCCGAGCCCCTGCGCACCGGCAGCATCCCGGAGGCAAAGCCGGTGCCGCCGCAGGAGGTCCCGAGGTCGGAGCATGCCAAGGCCGAGCCGAGGCCCGAGAAAGCCATGCCGATCGAGGGCTGGGTGCTGCGCGAGGTCTACGACGGGATGGCGCTGATCGAGGGCCGCAACAAGCGCCTGCACGAGATCGCGCCGGGCCAGTCGCTCCCGGGCATCGGCAAGGTCGAGGCGATCGAGCGGCGCGGCCGCGCCTGGGTCGTGGTCACGAACCGCGGGATCATCACCTCGCAGCCCTGGTGACGCGACAGGCTTCGCGGAAAAAATGAGGATCGGCGCCCGGCGAGGCCGGGCGCTTTCGTCGAGGCCTACTCCGCGACGGCGGCGAGCACGCCCGGGTGGACCATCTCTTCGACGGCGTCGGCGAATTCGACCATGATCGGGCGGGGCGCCTCGATGGGGCGCAGGTCGCGCACGCCGAGGAGGTCCGTGATCTTCCGGCGGTGGCCGCGGCGGCCCGTATCGAGCACGGAGCGCAGGAGCTCGGCGCCTTCCTGGTCGGTGTCGATGAAGCTGGCATCCATGATGGGCATTGTGCGGACTTCCTACTCGAGGGCAGGACCGCGCCCGGTACTCACGAGGCGAGGAGCTACTTAGGAAACGGCCGAGGTTGAACTTTGTTCGACCGTGTTTCGGGAATTTTAGCGTTCCCGAGAGCGCCCGGGAGCCGGCGGCCGAGGCCGCCGGCCCGGGCCGGGCTGCGTCAGCGCAGCACCACGACCCTGGTGCCGACCTTGACGCGGGTGTAGAGGTCGACCACGTCGGCGTTGGTCATCCGGATGCAGCCGGAAGAAACCGCCTGCCCGATCGTGTCCGGCTCGTTCGAGCCGTGGATGCGGAAGAGCGTCCCGCCGAGGTACATGGCGCGGGCGCCGAGCGGGTTGTCCTCGCCGCCGACCATGTGGCGCGGCAGGTCGGGACGGCGCTTCAGCATCTGGGGCGGGGGCGTCCAGTCCGGCCACTCGGCCTTGCGGGCGATCGTCTTCGTGCCGGCCCAGGTGAAGCCGGGGCGGCCGACGCCGATGCCGTAGCGGATCGCGGTGCCGTTCCCGAGCACGAAGTAGAGGCGGCGCTCGGAGGTGTTCACGACGACGGTGCCCGGCGCGTAGCCCGAGAAGGCCACGATCTCGCGCGGGATCGGCGAGATCTGCACGTTCGCGCCCGGCTCGTTGCGGTAGTACTGCTGCCCCTGGGACGGGTTCTCCGGCTGGAACAGCAGGTGGAAGAAGGCGTTGGCGGAGCCGGCGCTCGAGGCGAGGGCGGCGCCGGCGAGGAAGGCGGCGGTAGCGAGACGACGCATGGTGATCCCCTGTTATCTAGGATTGTCTGGTTGCTCGGCCCGCCGCGGGACGCGGCGGAGATTCAAGCGGCCTGAGGCCTGAGGTTCAGCGGCTCGCGACGCCGGTCGACGGCACGCGGACGAGCGTCGAGGTGTTGGCCCCTTCGCGCTTCTCGATCGTGATCGTGCGGGCGGGCTTGCGGATCGGCGTGCCGTCCTCGGCGACGAGGCACTCGCGCGAGATGTTCGGCCAGGTCTGGGCCGAGCAGGCCGGGTCCGTGCGGAGCTGGTCGCCCTTGCCGGACTGGGCCGCGGCCTTCACCGAGCCGGTGGTCTCCGGGATGGAGAGCGCGTAGGCAACGGTCTTCGGGGCCTCGATCTCGTCCGACGGCAGGACGCGGTCGTAGAAGGTCTTGCCGGCCGGAGCCGCGCTCGGGGCCGGCAGGTCGTAGGCGGTCACGACGCCGGCGGACAGCGCCGAGACGAGACCGATCATCTTGAAGCTCGCGATCATTTTGTTTGACGCCCTCTGTCGCGGCCATCCCCATGGCCGTCTTCGATGAGCGTCACCGTATTGAGGCTCCTTTTCCGTGTGTTTGCGCACATGGCGCGAAATGGTTACGCCGAACGGCCCCAATGTTTCGCCGCGCGGCGCGCGAGGAAACAATCCCCCGGAGGATTGGTTGAAGAACCGTTAAGCGACGGGGAGGAGAGCGGCGGCGCCGCGCAGCGCCTCTCCCGGGGAGACCTCTGCGAAACGGCGAAGAATGCGCCCCTTCGTCTGTCGATCGTCCACTTTCGTTGCGGCCTGGTGCAGGCGGTCCGGGCCGCGGCGACGCGGCTCGGTGCGATGGGGACAGGCCGGATCGAGCCCGGCATGGAGGGCTCAACGCCCGTTTGTCGATTGTCCACTCGCATCGCCGGCGCGATGCAGGCGGTCCGGGCCGCGGCGCCGCGGCTCGATGCGATGGGAAGAGAGGCCGAATCGAGCCGGCTACGACGGGGAGAGCCGTCGTTTCCCCGTCTATCGGTTGTCCACTGTCATCACCGGCTCGATGTAGCGGTTCGAGGCCACGGCCCCGAAGCGGCCCTCCCCTCAGAGGAAGGGAAGCCCCGCACCTACTGCTCCTGCCCGTCGGGCGAGAACACGTAGCCGGCGCCGCGGATGGTGCGGATGATGCGGGGGTGGTTCGGGTCGGGCTCGACCTTCCGGCGGATGCGGGTGATGCGCACGTCGATGGCGCGGTCGAAGGCGTCGGGGTCGCGGGCGTTGGCGAGGTCGAGGAGGCGCTCGCGAGAGAGCACCCGCCGGGGGTGGTCCGCGAAGGCCTTGAGGAGGTTGAACTCCGAGGTGGTGAGCGGGTGGTCGACGCCGTCGTCGTCCTGGAGCACGCGGGCCTCGAGGTCGAGCCACTTCGTGCCGAACCGGACCCGCTCCCGCGCCGCGCCCCCGGCCGGGGCGGCGGCCTGGCTCGCCCGGCGGATGACCGAGCGGATGCGGGCCACGAGCTCGCGCAGCTCCGCGGGTTTCGCCAGGTAGTCGTCGGCGCCGAGCTCGAGGCCGACGACCCGGTCGATCGGGCTCGCCGTCGCGGTCAGCATGATGACCGGGACGTTCGTTCCCTTCTTGAGGTCGCGGACGATCGAGAGCCCGTCCTCCTCGGGCATGTTGAGGTCGAGCACGATGAGGTCCGGCTTGTCCTTGGCGAGGGCCTGGCGCAGGCTCGCCCCGCCGTCGCACAGGGTAACCCTGAAGCCGTGCAGCTTGAGGTAGTCGCCGACCATGTCGCGGGCGGCGGCCTCGTCGTCGACGACGAAGATGTGCGGAGACACGCTCATGGCTCGACCCAACGCTCCGTAGGCAGCAGAATCTCGAACGCCGCGCCCTTGCCCTGGCCCTCGCTTTGCGCCTCGATCGTGCCGCCGTGCAGCTCGATAATGCGCTTGGCGATCGAGAGGCCGAGCCCGGTCGAGGTCTCGCCGCCGGTCGGCTGGGCCGAGAGGCGCTGGAAGCGTCCGAACAACCGCGACATGTCCTCGCGCGAGAGCCCCGGCCCCTGGTCCCTGACCGTAACCGAGGCTTGGCCGTCGCGCTTCTCCACCGTCACGTCGATGGCCGAGCCCTTGGGGCTGTACTTGATGGCGTTGCTGACGAGGTTGTCGATCGCCTCGCCGAGCCGGTCCTGGTCGCCCATGACCGTGACCTCGGGCGCTTTCTTAAGGCGGATCGTCTGGTCCTTGCGCTCGGCGAGCGGGCGGTTCGCCGCCGCGACCTCGGCGACGAGGCCGGCAAGGTCGACCGGCTCCCGGCGGATGCGGATGTCGAGGGCGTCGCTCATGGCGTCGGCGATCAGGGTGTCGACCATGCCGGTGAGGCGCTTTGCCGAGTCGCGGATGTGGGCGATCTGGGCGCCGGCCGCGTCGCGGCGCAGCGGCTTCGCCTCGAGGAGCTCGGACAGCATCTCGGCCCGGCCGAGGATCACGCCGAGCGGGTTCTTGAGGTCGTGGGCGACGGTGCCGAGGATCTCGCTCTTGAAGCGGTTGGCGTGGCGCAGCTGCTCGGACTGCCCGGCGAGACGCTCGTTCGCGAGCGTCAGCTCGCGGGTGCGCTGCCGGACGCGCTCCTCGAGGCCGGCGTTCGCCTGCTGGAGCTGCTCGTAGAGGATCACGTTGTCGAAGGCCGCGGAGAGGCGGCTGCAGAACACCTCGACGAGAGTGCGGTCGGTCTCGGACAGGCTCTTGCCGGCCTCCAGGATCACCACCACCTCGCGCCCGCTGCCGGTGCCGATGTAGAGCACCGAGCGCTCGTCGTGGAAGGCGTGCAGCCGGCGCGCGAAGGCCTCCTCGACGAGCCGGTGCAGGTCGGGCTCGAGGGTCCCCTGCCGGCCGACCAGGCGGCTGTAGCAGCCCGAGCCCGCCAGAACCGAGAATTTCTCCGTCTGGTCGCCTTCCTCGCGCAGCACCAGGATGCCGGCGCACTCGACGTTGAGGAGCGAGGCGATCTGGGTCAGGACGCCTTCGGCGAGGCGCTGCATCGAGCGGAAGTCGAACAGGCGCCCGGCCGCGTCGATGATGATCTCGAGGCCGCGCCGCGTCTCGACCATGCGCTGGAGCTGCATGTGGCTGCGCAGCGCCGCCGTCAGCGTCGTGAACAGCTTGTCGGCGGTGAGCTCGGTCTTCGCCTTGTAGTCGTTGATGTCGTAGTCGACGATGACGCGCCGCTCGGGCGCCTGCCCCGGCTGGCCGGTGCGCAGGATGATCCGCACCGTCTCATTCCTGAGCTCGTTGCGGATGTGGTCGACGAGCTCGAGCCCGGCCCCCTCGCTCTCCATGACGACGTCGAGCAGGACGACCGCCATGTCGGGGTGCCGGCGCATGAGCTCGCGCCCCTCCTCGGCCGAATAGGCCGAGAAGATCTCGAGGCCCTGCCGGTTGAGGACGTAGTCGTAGAGGGCGAAGCGCGTTCCGTCGTGGACGGCGGGGTCGTCGTCGATCACGGCGACCTTCCAGCGCACGCCCGACGGGGCCGGCGCCTCGGCCTGCCCATCCTCGATGACGGTCAGGAAGTCGTCGTTCTCGGCCATTCTCAGGCCTCCACCCTCATGGCCATCGCCGGCGGCGGCTGCAGCTCTTCGCGCGGCGCGGTCCGCGGCAGGTTGATCCGGAACGTGGTGCCGGCGCCGGCCATCGACGAGAGCACGATCCGCCCGCCGAGCCGGCGGGTGATGAGGTTGTAGACGATGTGCAGGCCGAGCCCGGTGCCGCCGTCGCCGCGCTTCGTCGTGAAGAACGGGTCGAAGGCCTTGCGCTGCACCTCCTCGGACATGCCGGCGCCCGAGTCGCGGAAGACGATGTGGACCTGGTCGGCCCCGCTCGTCCTCGCCACGATGCTGATCGTGCCGCTCGTGCCCTCCGGGAAGGCGTGGTTGACGGCGTTGAGGAAGAGGTTGGTGATCACCTGCCCGAGCGGCCCCGGGTAGCTGTCCATGACGATGCCGTCCGGCACGTCGACCACGAGCCTCACCTGGAACTTCTTCAGCCCGGGGCGGAGCGACGAGATGATCTGGTCGATGGATTCCTTGAGGTCGAAGGTGCGCCGGTCGGCGTGGCTGCGGTCGACCGCGACCTGCTTGAAGGCCTGGATCAGCTCGCCGGCCCGGTGGAGGTTGGTCACGAGCTGGTTCGCGGCGTCGCGGTTGACGGCGACGAACTCGGTGAGGCGCGAGCGCCGGATCTGCCCGGTCTCGACCTCGCGCTCGAACTCCTCGCAGCGCCGGGCGAGGCTCGAGGCGACGGTGAGGCTGATCCCAACCGGGTTGTTGACCTCGTGCGCGACGCCGGCGACGAGGCTGCCGAGCGCCGCGAGCTTCTCGGCCTCGATCAGGCTCGTCTGCGTGTCGCGCAGCTCAGAGAGGGCCGATTCGGCGTGCTCCTTCGAGGTGCGCAGGGCCGATTCGGCCTCGCGCTTGGCGATCGCGTTCTCGCGGAAGACCTCGACGGCGCGGGCCATCTCGGCGATCTCGTCGCGGCCCTCGAGGTCGCGGACGCGCCGGTTGTAGTCGCCGCGCACGATCGCATCCATCTCCTGCCGAAGCTCGCCCAAGGGGGCCCGGATGCTGCGCGACACGGCGAGGCCGATGCCGATGACCAGGAACAGGAACAGGAGCGCGACGATCGCGACCTTGGCGTTCACCGCCCTCAGCGCGCTGTCGAAGGTCTCCTGGGCGGCGCGCTCGCGCTCCTGAATCGTGGCGGTGAGCTGGGACGTCATGGCGCCCATCGCGGCGGCGTTGCCGTCGATCGCCTCGCGCAGGAGGCGCTCCTGCGTCGAAAAATGCTCGGTCAGGAGGCCGAGGCCGCGGCGGATCGAGAGCGCGCGGTCGCGCAGCGCCGTCAGCGCGCCGCGCTGGAGCTCGGTATCGGCGAGGTCGATCATCACCGGCGCGGTGCGCTCGATGACCTCGGCGTTGCGCTTCGCCTCGTCGCCGGCGTCCTGGGAGATCGAGAGGTAGTAGGCGTTCGCGGCGAGCAGCATCGCGTTGAAGGCCTCGCGCGACTTGCCGAGGGACGGCAGGATCAGGGAGCGCGTCCCAACGGTGGTCGAATCGATGATGGCGTAGAGGCCGGCCATGTCGCGGGCCGGGCGGAGCACGTCGGTGTCGTAGATGGCCGAGAGCGAGGAGCGCACCGCGCGCAGGTCGTCGAACCCGGTGATGAAACGCTCGGTGATCTCGATCAGAGCCTGGGCGGGTCCCGCGGTCAGCGGGTCGATCGACGCCTGCGCCCGCAGGCGGCTCATCAGCGCCTCGCGGCGGCGGATGATCTCGGCGAGCACGATCGGGTTCGGCTGGTTGAAGTAGCGGTGGATCAGGCTTTGCAGGCGCCCGGCCTCGCTGTCGAGCGACACGAGGAGCTTCTCGGACTGCCGCACTTGGCGGAGCTCGATCCAGGCGCCGCTGAGCGCCTTCGCGCCGTCCCAGATCAGGAACAGGAGGATGAGGGCGAGCGCCGAGTTGAGGACCGCGATCCCGAGGATGCGCCAGCGCACCGGCAGCCGCCGCATCTGGCGCTCGAGCACGCTGCGCTCGTCCTGCCGGTGCGCGACGGCGCCGGCGGCCGGCACGGCCGCGGCAAGCGCCGACTCAGGGGGTTTCGCGAATGCGGTCGACAAGCGATTTGATCTTCGGATCGGTCAGCATCCGGTCGTAGATGCCGGACATGGCGCTCTCGAACGCCTTCCTGTCAACGTCCTCGACGACGGTCACGCCGCCGAGCTGGGCCTCGCGCCGCGAGCGCTCCTCCCACAGCCGCCACTGGTCGCGCATGAATGCGCCCGAATCCTTCGCGGCCTGGCGGAAGATCGCCTGGTCTTCGGGTGAGAGGCCGGTCCAGGCCTTCTCGGACATGACCAGCACCTCGGGCGCCATGGTGTGCTGGGTGAGCGAGTAGTAGGGGGCCGCGCGGTAGTGACCGGTGGTGACGAAGGACGGCCAGTTGTTCTCGGCCCCGTCGATGAGCTGGGTCGTCAAGCCCGTCATGACCTGCCCGTAGGGCAGCGGGATCGGCTCGACGCCGAGCGCCCGGAACATGTCGGTCATGAGGTCCGACTGCTGGATGCGGATGCGCAGGCCCTTCAGGTCCGCGAGCCTGCGGATCGGGCGCACGCTGTTGTAGATCGAGCGCGCGCCGGAGTCGTAGAAGGCGAGCCCGACGAAGCCGCCCCCTTCGAAGCTCTTCAGGATCTCCTCCCCGACCGGCCCGTCGAGGACGTGGTGGAGGTGGTCGACCGAGCGGAACAGGAACGGCAGCACGAGGACGTTGGCCTGCGGCGCGAAGCTCGCGATCGGCGCGATGTTGATGCGGTTGAGGTCGATCGCGCCGGCCCGGGTCTGCTCGATCGTCTCCTTCTCCTCGCCGAGCTGGCGGGAGTGGAAGATCTGCAGCCGGTGGCGCCCGCCGGTGCGCTCCTGGAGGAGCTTGTCCATGTACATGAGCGCCTGGACGGTCGGATAGTCCTCGGACTGGATGTCGGCCGCCCGGAAGGTGCGCGCGACGACGGCCTGCGCCCAGAGGCCAAAGACCAGGGCCGCGCCGCATGCCCAGGCGAAAATACGCGACGGCCGCCGCGGCTCGGCGCTCTTTGGTGACATTCCTGTTCCTGCCCGTCTTGGTTTGACCGGAAGCTACCATTCTTCTCCGTCCGGGCAAGCCGGGCCGCGTTCCTGGAAGGAACCGGCCCCTCCCCCCGTGCGTATCTAGGGTGCCGGCCGAGCTTGGCCGCGCCCGCGGCGCCCTCAGGCCCCGCGTCGATGGACCGTGCCATGGCCCGCCGCCAGAAAACGCAAGGAATCTCGGCGCTCGACGCCATCCGGCCCTTCCGCTGGAAGATCGGCCTGACCTACGCCCTCACGCTCATCGAGGACCTGCTCGAGCTGTCCTACCCCTGGGCGACGGGCATCGCCATCAACGGCCTCATCGAGCACGACTACAAGCTCGCGCTTCCGATCGTCGCGGCCTGGGCGCTGCGCTCGTGCATCGGCCTGTTCCGGCAGATGTACGACACGCGGGTCTATACCCGCGTCTACAACACCATCGTCGAGGACACGATCCTGCGCCAGCGCCGGGCCGGGGTCAGGGCCACGAACGTCGCGGCGCGCTCGGCCATGTCGCGCGACTTCGTCACCTTCTTCGAGAAGGACGTGCCGGTGGTCGTCGCCGCGCTCATCGGCATCTTCGGCTCCGTCCTCATCCTGTTCTGGTACGATCTGATCATCGGCGCGGTGACGGCCTCCCTGTTCCTGCCGGTCCTGATCGTCAACCGCATCTACGTGCGGGTGACGCTGCGCCTCAACGAGGGCCTCAACACCCAGCTCGAGCAGGAGGTGCAGGCGATCGACAAGGCCGAGCCCGAGCCGATCCGCCACCACTTCGAGGAGGTGCGCTGCTGGCGCATCCGCCTCTCCGATGCCGAGGCCTACAACTGGACCTTCATCGAGGTCCTCTCGATCTTCGTCTTCGTGGCCGTGCTGGTGCGCGCCACGTATCTGCCGGACACCGACACGGGCGACATCTTCGCGATCCTCGTCTACGTCTGGCGCTTCATGGAGAACCTCGACCACGTGCCGCAGATCGTGCAGCAGCTCACCCGCCTGCACGACATCCGCAAGCGCATCGAGGCCGGCGCCTCCGTCGAGGACATCGGCGAGGAGATCGAGAAGACCGCCGAGGAGGCCACCGAGGCCGGCCGGATGTGAGCCGGCAACGGGACCGGAGCGGCCTTCAGCGGGCCGAGAACCGCAGCTCGCTCGCCTGCCTGGACACTTCGCCCGGGCGCAGGATGCAGGGCGGGAAGTGGGGGTGGTTCGGGCCGTCGGGGAAGCGCTGCGGCTCGAGGCAGAGGCCGCCGTGGCGGCCGTAGGCGCCGCCGCCGAGGGCGCCCGCCGGCACGGCGAGCTTGTGGCCGCCGTAGAACTGCACGCCCGGCTCGGTCGTCCACAGCTCCAGGGCGACGCCGCTCTTGTCCGACGCGAGGGTCGCGGCGCGGTTGAGGGAGCCGCGCGGGCCGGACAGCACGTAGTTGACGTCGTAGTCGACCGCGGCCCCGCCCCCGCGCATCCCCTCGCGGATCGGGCGCGGCGTGCGGAAGTCGTACGGCGTGCCGGCGACGCTCAGGACCTCGCCGGTCGGGATCAGCTCCTCGTCCGTCGGCGTCACGTGCCCGGCCGCGATCTCGAGGGTGTGGTCGAGGATGTCGGGGGAGCCGTCGAGGTTGTAGTAGAGGTGCGTCGTGAGGTTGACCGGGGTTGGGCGGTCTGAGGTCGCCTCCAGGACGAGGCGCAGGGTCGCGGGCTCGGCGAGCGTATAGGTGCAGGTCGCGACGAGCCGGCCAGGATACCCCATGTCGCCGTCCTGCGAGACGAGGGCGAGGGTGACGCTCGCGGCCGTGTGGTCGACGATGGTCCAGGCCCGCTGGCTGAAGCCCCTGGCGCCGCCGTGCAGGTGCTGGCGGCCGGGCCCCGCGGGGTCGAGGCGGTTCTCGTTGAGGTCGAGCCGGAAGGTCTCGCCGTCGAGGACGAAGCGGCCGCCCCCGATGCGGTTGCCGTAGCGGCCGACGATCGCGCCCATGTGGCGGGCGACCGTGGCATAGCCTTCGAGGTCGTCGAGGCCGAGGACGACGCGCTGCGGGCCGCGGGGCGTCGGCACCGTGAGGTCGCGCACGATCGCCCCGAAGGTGATGACCTTGGCCTCGGCCCCCGCGGCCGAGCGCAGCACGACCTCCTCGATGTCGCGCCCGCCGACCGAGCCGATGCGGGCGATGGTCATGCGGCGGTTCCGGCAGCAGCGTCCGCCGCGATCCGCACGGCGAGCCGCACGAGGGAGAGGTCCGAGCCGGGCGGGCCGATCAGCGACAGCCCGAGCGGCGCGCCGCCGCGCGAGGCCACCGCCATCGAGACCTGCGGCACGCCGGCGAGCCCCGAGAGGGACAGGAGGTTGATGGCGCGGTTGCGATAGTCGTTCAGCGCCTCCTCGCTCTCGGCGAGGAGCGGCGCCACGTCCGGCATGGTCGGCAGCAGCATCGCGGCGTCCTGC
>DASVPW010000055.1:0-38562 GCA_036389455.1 Beijerinckiaceae bacterium | reverse complement strand
ACGACCGCGAGAAGCTCCAGGAGCGTCTGGCGAAGCTCGCGGGCGGCGTCGCGGTGATCCGCGTCGGTGGCGCGACCGAGGTCGAGGTCAAGGAGAAGAAGGACCGCGTCGACGACGCCCTCAATGCCACCCGTGCGGCGGTCGAGGAGGGCATCGTTCCGGGCGGCGGCGTGGCGCTGCTGCGCGCCAAGCAGGCCGTCGCGAAGCTGAAGGACGAGAACCCGGACATCCAGGCCGGCATCAACATCGTCCTCAAGGCGCTCGAAGCCCCGATCCGCCAGATCGCCGAGAACTCCGGCGTCGAGGGCTCGATCGTGGTCGGCAAGATCTCCGACAACAAGTCGCAGAACTTCGGCTTCAACGCCCAGACCGAGGAGTACGTGGACATGCTCGAGGCCGGCATCGTCGATCCGGCGAAGGTCGTCCGCGCGGCGCTCCAGGACGCGGCGTCGGTCGCCGGCCTCCTCATCACGACGGAGGCGATGATCGCCGAGGCGCCGAAGCGCGAGAGCGCCCCGGCGATGCCGGGCGGCGGCGGCATGGGCGGCGGCATGGACTTCTGAGGAAGTCCCGAGCGTTCCAACGCAGAGTGTGGAGGGGCCGGCGCAAGCCGGCCCTTTTCGTTGAGCCCGCCGCCCAAGCCTAAGCCTAGACGACCGATCGCCTCGTGCTACTCTTTCAGATGCATGGATAAACCCGGGAGGTCGCGATGGCGAAACAGGCAGGTCCCAAGGGCCGGCAGCCCGAGGCGCTGCGGTCGCTGAAGGCGGCGGCCCGGTCGGGCAGCAGGAAGCCAGACGGGCAGGGCTACGAGGCGCGCGGCGACACGGCGCCGAAGCCCGCCGCGCCGGAGCGCAAGCAGAAGGCCGCCGCCGAGGTCCTCAAGGCCGGCGCGGAGAAGCGGCCCGACAGGATGCGCGAGGCCGCGAAGAAAGCGCCCGAGCGGTAGGACGGTCCAGTTACTCCGCGTCGGGCTGTCTGTCCGGCGCCGCCGCCGCGAAGGCGGGGTGCTTGGCGCAATGCGCCTCGATCGCCAGGAGGGTCGGGCAGGCCGAGAGGTCCGAGTCGACGCGCCGCGCGTTCGCGAGCTGCGGCACGAGGCAGACGTCGGCGAGGGTCGGCGCATCGCCGAACGCATAGGGCCCGCGCCGCCCGCCCCTGATGACGAGCCCCTCGCAGGCGGCGAGGCCCTCCTCGACCCACTTCCGGTACCACGTGTCGATCGTCGCCTGGTCGTGCCCGAGCGGGCTTTTGAGGTATTTCAGGACCGCGAGGTTGTTGAGCGGGTGGATGTCGGCCGCGATCGCAAGCGCGAAGGCGCGCACGTGGGCGCGCTCGACCGGGTCGCGCGGCAGGAGCGGCGGCTCAGGCACCGTCTCCTCGAGCCACTCGATAATGGCAAGCGACTGCGTCAGCACCTGGCCCCCGCCGATGTCGAGGGTCGGCACCCGCCCTTGCGGGTTGAGCCGCAGGAATTCTTGGGCCCGCTGGTCGCCGCGGCGCAGATGGATCGGGACGAATTCGGGGGTGAGCCCCTTGAGGTTGAAGGCGATCCGGCAGCGGTAGGCCGCGGAGGAGCGCCAATAGCCGTAGAGCTTCATGCGATCAGGCCCGCGGCCGCTCCTCGTAGAAGCCGAGCTTGTGCTGCAAGGGCGCGTCGTGGATGCGGATCAGGAACGCCTCGCCGTCGGCCGCGTGCTCGATTTGCGCGAACACCGGCGCCGAGAAGGTGTCGCCACGCTTCCACGAGAAGCTCTCCCCGTTGACGGTCGAGCGGCCCGAGCCCTCGATGACGTGGAACACGGCGCTCGACGAGCGCAGCGGCGGGCGGGCGGTCTCGCCGTTTCGCAGCATCATCGCCGTGAACCCCAGGGTCGGCAGCACCGGCATCCCGCTCGTCGGGTTGACGTAGTGCATCTCGACCGGCTCTCCCTTAGCCGTCTGCTCGGCCAAGCGGCGCAGGGCCTCTTCCGTGCGCACCCAGGGGTAGCGCATCAGGGGATAGCGCGGATACGGGCTCCCGTAGGGGCGCGCCGGCAGCAGGGCGGGCTGCGAATATTCGACCTGCGAGGCGTCGGGACGGTTCTGCGGCGCCTGGAGCTCGCCTTCCTCGGCGTAGGAGCCTTCGAGGAACACGAACAGCGGGAGGTCCAGCGCGTCGAGCCAGATCACCGGCTCGGTGCCCTCGTGGCCGTGGTCGTGCCACATGCCGCCCGGCGTCAGGATGAGGTCGCCGCGCTCCATCCGGCACTTCTCGCCGTCGACGATGGTGAAGGCCCCCTCGCCCTCGACCACGATGCGGGCCGCGCTCGGCGTGTGCCGGTGGGCCGGCGCCGTCTCGCCCGGCAGCAGCAGCTGGAGCCCGACGTAGATCGAGGACGTGACCTGCATCGCCCCCTTGCCGCGCCCGGGGTCGTTGAGCACGAGCACCCGCCGCTCGGCCTTCTCGACCGGGGTGAGCTCGCCCGCTCGGAGAAGCAGAGGGCGGATGCGCTCGAAGCTCCATACGGCCGGCTTCGTCACCGGGTTCGGCCGGCCGTGCGGAAGCACGTTGCGCATCATCGGCCATAAGGGGGAGACGCGCTCGCCCTCCATGGATTGGCGGTAGTCGGCGGGAAGCTCTTCGAGCGTGCCGAGCTGGGTGCTCATGGCGTTCCTCCAGCCGGCCGCCGGTTTCGCGGCCCGGCTTTCTCGTTGTCTGCGGAGTATGCAAAGGCCCCCCGGGCTGTCAATTTACGGCCGTGCCGATCGCCTGAAGCCGAGCTTGCCCCATGACCCTGCGATCCTTCGTCCGCGCCGCCGCGGTCCTCCTCGCCGCCTTCACGCTTGCGCCGGCCGCGGCGCAGCGTCTCTCCGACCGGACGATCTTCATCGTGGTGCCGTTCACGCCGGGGACCGGCATCGACGTGCTCGCCCGCCTCGTCGGCGAGGAGCTGCGCCAGCGCTGGAACCAGCCCGTCGTGGTCGAGAACAAGCCCGGCGCGAGCGGCAATATCGGCACGCAGGCCGCGTCCCGGGCCGAGCCCGACGGCCACACCATCATGATGACCGTCAACACCTTCGTGATGAACGCAAGCCTGTTCAAGAGCCTGCCGTACGACCCCGTGCGGAGCTTCGAGTCGATCGTCGAGGTGGCGACCGGCGCGCTCGCGCTCGCCGTGCACCCCTCCGTGCCGGCGAAGTCCGTGAAGGAGCTCATCGCGTCCGCGAAGGCGAAGCCGGGCGAGATCGACTACGCTTCGCCGGGCCGTGGCACGCCGCAGCACCTCGCCATGGAGCTGTTCAAGCTCACGGCGGGCGTCGACCTCAAGCACGTGCCCTACACGGGCTCGGCAGGCGCCGTGAAGGACCTCGTCGGCGGCCACGTCAAGGCGATGTTCATCCCCGTCCATACGGTGCTGCCGCTCGCCCAGGACGGGCAGGTGCGCGTGCTTGCCATCGGCAGCGACCGGCGCTCGCCGATGGCGCCGAACGTCCCCACGCTCGCCGAGGAGGGCGTCGCCGGCTTCGACGTCGACCTCTGGTACGGCCTCCTCGCCCCGGCCGGCACGCCCAAGGAGATCGTTCAGCGCTACAACGCCGCCGTGAACGAGATTCTCGGAACGCCGCGGGTCAGGGAGGCGCTGGAGAAGCAGGGCCTCGTCGCCGTCGGCGGGCCGCCGGAGCGCTTCGGCGATCTCGTCCGCAAGGACCTCGACCGCTGGGCCAGGGTCGTGAAGGACGCCGGCATCACGGCCGAGTGACGGTAAAATCCATGCACCGTCGTCATGACGGCCGGGGCCCGTTACGAGGAGACCATGCCCCATCGCCAGCAAAACATGCACAGCGTAATCACGATATGCACACCGTCATCATCATCGGAGCGGGCATCGGCGGCCTGACGCTGGCGCTCACCCTGCACCGCGCCGGCATCCCGTGCCGCGTCTACGAGGCGGCGCCGGAGATCCGCCCCGTCGGCGTCGGCATCAACGTCCTGCCGCACGCGACGAAGGAGCTCGCCGCGCTCGGCCTCGAGGCGGAGCTCGAAAAGGTCGCCGTCACGACGAAGCAGGCGAGCTTCTTCAACCGCTTCGGCCAGCTCATCTATGTCGAGCCGCTGGGGCGCCATGCCGGCTACGAGCACCCGCAGTTCTCGATCCACCGCGGCGACCTGCAAGGCGTCCTGCTCGATGCCGCGCGGCAGAGGATCGAGGCGGAGCACATCCGCACCGGCTGGACCTGCGCCGCGGTCGAACAGGACGAAGACGGGGTCACGGTCCGTTTCCGCGACGCCGCCGGCAACGCGCTGCCGCCGCAGCGCGGGCGCGCCGCCATCGCCTGCGACGGCATCCACTCCGCGGTGCGAAAGCAGTTCTTCCCGGACGAGGGCCCGCCCCGCTACTCGGGCGTCAACATGTGGCGCGGCACGACCCGCTGGATGCCGTTCCTTTCCGGCGCCGACATGGTCCGGGCCGGCTGGCTCGCCACCGGCAAGATGGTGATCTACCCGATCCGCAATCACGTCGACCCGGAGGGCCGCCAGCTCGTCAACTGGGTCGCCGAGATCGAGACCCCGAACTTTCGCCAGCGCGACTGGAACCGCCCGGGCAGCCTCGACGACTTCCTGCCGGCCTTCGCGGACTGGCATTTCGATTGGCTCGACGTGCCGGCCTTCCTCAAGGCGGCCGATAGTGTCCTGGAGTTCCCCATGGTCGACCAGGACCCGCTGCCGCGCTGGAGCCACGGCCGCGTCACGCTGCTGGGCGACGCCGCCCACCCCATGGTGCCGCGCGGCTCGAACGGGGCGGGGCAAGCGATCCTCGACGCCCGCGCCCTCGCCGACTGCATCGCTTCGATCGAGGACCCGGCCGCGGCGCTCAAGGCCTACGAGGACCGCCGCCTCGAGGCGACGGCCAGGATCGTGCTGACGAACCGCACGAAGCCGCCCGATGCCATCCTCGGCGAGGTTTTTCGGCGCACCGGCGACAGGCCGTTCGCGCGAATCGAGGACGTGATCAGCCGCGAGGAGCTGGCCGCGATGTCGGAAGGATACAAGCGGGTGGCGGGGTACTCTCAAGGGCGAATAGCGAGTGGCGAATAGCGAATGGGGGTAGATCCATTCGCCACTCGCCATTCACCATTCGCCCGCTTCAGGCGAGCTGCTCCGCGATCGAGCGCGTCATCGCGGTCTCGACGTCGCCGGTGTGCTTCGTCTGGGCGGGCTCGACGAACATCACCCAGCATTCCTCCGGCGCGAGCGTCATGTGCTCGCGCCCGCGCGGGACGACGTGGAAGTCGCCCTCGTTGAGCACGACCTCGCCGTCCCGGTAGCGGATCGTGAAGGTGCCGCGGCGGACAAGGAAGAACTCGTCTTCCTCGGCGTGGGCGTGCCAGACGAACTCGCCCTTGACCTTGGCGATCTTGACGTACTGCCCGTTCGCCGTAGCGACGACGCGGGGGACCAGTACTCGGTCAAGGCCTCGAACGCCCGGTCGATGTTGCCGATGCTCACTCGTCGTCCTCCTGGCACGGCCAGCCCTTCGGCGCGCTGAGCCCAGCCGGAAGCTTGGTGTCGGGGCCGCCGCAGGCGATGTCGACCTGCGGCTGCGTCAAGCCCTCGGCGCGGGCGAGGTTCGTGCCCTTGAGCTGCGTCCGGAAGAGGTGCGCGCCGCCCATCTTCACGCCCGTAAGGTCGAGAGCGGCAAGGCGCGCGCGGGAGAGGTTCGAGTCGTCGAACGAGACACCCGCGAGCTTCGCGTCGGTGAAGTTGACCCGGGCGAGCTCGGCCTTCGACATGTCGGCGCCGGAGAGGTCCGCGCCGGAGAGATCCGAGCGGTTGAGTTCGGACTTGGAAAAATTCGCGCCCGCGAGCTTCGCCTGCACGAAGAGCGAGCGGCTCATCTGCGCCGTCGTGAAGTTCGCCTTCTCGAGGTTGGCCTTGGTGAAGTTCGCCCGCCAGGCGACGGCCTTCGTCAGGTCCGCGCCGGCAAGGTCCGCGCCCTGGAACTTGGCAAGTGAGAGTTCCGCCTCGTCGAACTTCGCGCCCTTGAGCTTCGCGCCCGCGAAGTCGGTGAAGTTGAGGACGGCCTTCGAGAAGACGCCGCCGGTGAGGTCGTCGTTGCCGAGCATGAGCTGCGGCTTCGAGCACCCGGTCCAGTCGACCCGCGGCCCCGGCGCGTCGCCGCACCGCGCGGAGGCGGGGCTGGCGAAGGCGAGGAGGATGAGCGCGCCCGCAAGACCTTGAGCCGCCGCGTCGCGCCGCATGTCTTCCTCCCTCGCCGGAGCGCCGAATCTAACCGGGGGCGGCGCCGCGATCCAGCGCCACGTTCTCCCACGCGCCGGACCGCTCCGACCGGAACACGGCGTCGAGGACACGCATGTTGGCGATCGAGTCCTCGAGCGTCATCTCCGGCGTCCCGCCGTTGCGGATCAGGCGCGAGACTGCCTCGCCCTGAAGCGTGTATTGGTTTACGGGCGGGAACGCGATCGTCTCCGCGCCGGTGCCGAGCACGTCGCGCCCGTCGTCGACTGTGATCCGGGTCGGGCGGTCGTCGGGCGCGTTGACCGGCACCTCGACCTCGATCGAGCCCTCCGTGCCGAAGATCCGCACCCGCTGGGCGCGGGCGAGCTGGGTCGAGACGAACAGCGTCGCCTGCCCTTGGGGGAAGTCGAGCAGCACCGAGGCGTGCCGGTCCGTGCCCATCGCCGGGTCGCGGTCGATCAGGGCGACCGCGCGGCGCGGCTCGGCCGCGAAGGCGAGGCGAGCGAACAGGATCGCATAGCAGCCGATGTCCATGAGCCCGCCGCCGCCGGCCTGCGGGCGGTTGCGGATGTTCCCTGGGTCCATGTTGCGGTAGGTGACGTGCGCCTGCACGGCGTGCACCGTGCCGATCCGGCCTGACGCGACGATCTCCCGCGCCTTCGCCCACTGCGGCGTGTAGCGCACCATGAAGGCCTCGACGATGAGCCTGCGCGTGCGATCCCGTGCCGCGATCAGGCGTTGCGCCTCCTCCGCATCCATGCCGATCGGCTTCTCGACGAGGACGTGCTTGCCGGCGTCGGCGGCGCGCTCGGCCCATTCCACGTGCAGGTGGTTGGGCAGCGGGATGTAGACCGCCTCGATCGCAGGGTCGGCGAGGAGCGCGTCGTAGGAGCCGTAGGTCCGGGCGATCCCGAATTGCCGGGCGGCGGCGCGGGCCTTGTCCGGATCGCGCGAGGCGATGGCATCGATCGAAACGTTGGCGGCCTGCTGCATCGGCCCGATCACCCGGTCGAGGCCGATCTTCGCGGTCGACAGGACGCCCCAGGACACCTTGCTCATGTTGCTGCCTTTGATCGGAACATTTCACGATCCGCCGTAGAGCCACGCCGAGGCTTCGACCGCCTCTTCCGGCGTGCGATCGCCGAGCGCCATGTTGCGCAGCTCCCGCACGACGCCCGCCGCGTGGTAGAATTCGCCGTAGACCCGGGCCATGACCTGCACCCGCGCCGTGCGCAGATACCGCGCGTCGACATAGGATTCGAAAGCCGCAGCGAGATCGTCGCCCGCGCGCTCGACTTGGGACGCAAGCTCGACCGCGTCCTCGATCGCCATGCCGGCGCCTTGCGCGAGGTATTGCAGCATCGGGTGCGCCGCGTCGCCGAGGAGCGCGACGCGCCCGCGGCTCCAGCGCCGCACGGGCTCGCGGTCGCATAGGACCCACATGCGCCACTCCTCGATTTTCTCCAGGAGTGCCCGCACCTCCGGGCGGTTCGGGCGGAAGTGCTCGCGCAGCTCCAGGGGGTCGCCGAAGGAGTTCCAGCCCTCCTCGTAGCGCGAGGAGTGGAACACGGCGACGAGGTTGGTGAGCTCGCCGCGCCGCAGCGGATAGTGGACGAGGTGGTTCTTCGGGCCGGCCCAGAGCACCACGTCGTTGCGCCGCATCGCCGCCGGGAATTCTTGCGTCGGCAGCACGGCCCGGTAGGCGACGTGGCCGGAGACGCGGGGCGGCCCGTCGCCGACGAGCCCGGCCCGCACGAGCGACCACAGGCCGTCGCAGCCGACCGCGGCGGCGCCCTCGTAATGTCCGCCGTCCTCGGTCGCGACCACGACCCGGTCGCCCCGGTCCTCGACCACCGCGACCTTCTTCGAAGTCTTAAGAGAGATGAGGCTCGACTGCCGGCAGGCGGCGAGGATGGCGGCCAGGAGGTCGCCGCGGTGGATGACGGCATAGGGGTAGCCGAAGCGTTCGCGCATGCCGGTCAGCGGCACCCGCGTCACCTCCTCGCCGGTGATGCCGTCCATCATGACGAGATTGTCGGGATAGACCGCAACCGCGTCGATAGCCTCGGTGAGGCCGAGGCGGTCGAACATCTTGAAGGTGTTCGGCCCGAGTTGGATGCCGGCGCCGACCTCGCGGAATTCCTGGGCCTGCTCCAGCACGTGCGCGGCACGGCCCCGGCGGGCGAGCGCGAGCGCGCAGGCGAGCCCCCCGATGCCGCCGCCGACGACGATGATCGGCTCGTCCCCCTCCGCCATCCCTTCCTCCCGGGCGGCGATGCTGCCCGAGGGCTTTGGGCTTGTCACCAGCCCAACGAAAAAGCGCGGCGCCTGAGGCGCCGCGCTCGCAAGTCTCGGTTTGCGAGACAGCCTACTGCGGCTCGGCTGCCCCGGCCTTCGGCCCGGTGCCGCCTGAGGCGGGCGAGCGCTCGCTTCCGCCGGACGCGCCCGCGCCCGCGCCGCTGCGGGCGCCGGCCGAAGCCCCGGCTCCGCCGCTCGGACGCTCAGCCCGCCCGGCCGAACC
The DNA here is from genome assembly GCA_036389455.1 of Beijerinckiaceae bacterium. Lineage (GTDB taxonomy): Bacteria > Pseudomonadota > Alphaproteobacteria > Rhizobiales > Beijerinckiaceae > JAJKJG01. The sequence continues at coordinate 29,800 of DASVPW010000055.1, read as the reverse complement.
GGAGGCCGCGGCGTCGGCTCCGCGGGCACCCGCCGGAGAGGAGGCGCCGCTACGCTCGGCCGGCGCCGCGCCGCTGCGCTCGGGCCGTGCCGACGGCTGCTCGGTCGAGGAGCGCCGGTCCGGACGGGCCGCCGGCTCCTCGGCCTTGCCCGCGCCCGGAGCGCCCGCACCTGAGGCACCGGCGCCCGGCGTCGCGTCGGGCCTACGCGCGCCTGCCGCCGGCGGGGTGCGCTCGGTCGAGCTGGTCGCATCCTTGTCGGACCGTCCGCGCTGTGCCTGCCCGCGCCCTTTATCCTCAGTCGCGGAGGGTTGCGACGGGGTCGAAGCCGAGGAAGGCGCCGCCTTGTCGGGCGAGGGTGCCGATGAGGCCGAAGGCTTCTCGCCAGGCTTTGCGGCGCTGCCGGTCCGCGGCGAGTCGCTCCGAGGGGCGGCGGCCGAAGCCGGCTTGTCGTCGCCCTTCGGGCCTGCGGCCGTGGCCGGCGAGGTCGCGGGCTTGTCGCCGCCCGCGCCGGTCGCGCGTTGCGAGGGCGCATTGGGCGTGCCCGAGGATGCCGGGCCGGCTCCCGAGGGCTGGCCCGTCGAGGCCGCCGCGCCTGACGGCTGCGATCCGGTCCGCCCGGCCGTGCCCGAAGGCTGACCCGTCGAGGTGCCCGCAGTCGACGGCTGTCCGGACGTGGAACTGCCCGCCGTGGACGGCTGGCTCGTCGACGTTCCCGCCGCCGAGGGCTGCCCGGCGGTGGAAGGCTGGCCGGTTGAGCTGCCGGCCGCCGTACCGCTCGGGCTCGACGCCGTGCCGCTCGCGGGCGGCTGCGTGCCGGACGGCGAGGTCGCCGAGGTGGATGTCCCCGACGGCGAGGCGCTGGGCGCGGCCGTGGTCGAGGTGCTGGTTCCGCTCGTGCCGGTCGTCCCCGACGTGCTCGTGCTCGTCGTGGCGCGCGTCTCGGTCGAGATCGCCTGCACCTGCGGCGGCACGGGCGCGGCTTCGGCGCGCGGCAGGTTCTGCGAGCGGATCGTGACGCGGGTCTCGCGCTCGATCACCTGCGGCTGGATCGCGAAGTTCACGGCGATGCCGCCGCGGCGCTCGACGCGCCCGATCGGCCGGGTCTCCTCGTAGACCTCGACGACGCGCTGGCGCGGCACCCGCACGGTCGAGATCTCTTCCGAGACGATGCGCTCGGTCGGCACGAACACCCACTCGTCCGCGACCTCCTCGACCGCGCCGCCGCGGCGGCGGGTGGCCGTCGTCGTGGTGGTCTTCGAGCGCGAGGCGACGCGCTTCGGCGCGTTGTCGGGCGGCAGCGGGCGCCAGCCGACGACGTTCTTCGAGCGCCGCCACTCGACCCAGGCCGGGGCCCAGGTGTCGCCCGCGATCCAGACCCAGCCCTCGACCGGGTCCTGGTACCAGCGGCCGTAATGGTAGGTGATCTCGGCCCAGGGCTCGTCCGACTCGAAGTACCAGCCGACTTGGTTGTTGAAGATCCAGCGGCCGTGCGAATACGGCGTCCAGCCGGACGGCACGTCGCGCGGCTTCCAGGCCTCGCCGAGGCCCTCGACCCGCACGTAGCCGCCCTGCGGCTCGAGCCGCTGGCGGAACTCGGTCACGTCGACCCGGGTCTCGGTCCGGCTCATGCCCACCGACGTGTCGCGACGGTCGCGCATGCCGGCGGCGTCGCGACCGCGACGGCCCGTGCCGAACTGGTCGCGGTTGGTGTCGCGGCCGAAGGCGGTGTCGTCGCGGTTGTCGCGGCCCGTCTGGGCGCTATCGCGCCGGGCATTGTCCCGTCCGGCGTTGTCGCGGGTGCGGCGCATGTCGGCGCCTGCCGTGGACGGCTGGCCGGAGGAGGCGTCCATCATGGAGTCGGCCGGGGCGGCGCCGGATGCCGCGCCACGGTTGTCGGATGCGCCAACGGAGCCTTGGCCGCGCCGCTCGCCCTGCGTCGCAGCGCTCGGACGGGCCGGGGACGGGCCTGCGCCCGTGGCGCGGCCGCTCGAGGGCGTGTCCGGCGCGGCCGAAGCGCCGCCCGGCGAAGTCGCAGGCGGGCCGGACGAGCCGGGGCTCGTCGATTGGGCGACGGCGGACGTGAAGGCGGCCGGGGCGCCGAGGAGAAGCGCGGCAACCGCCGCTCCGGTGAGGAAGCGGGCTGTCTTCAAGGAAGCCTCCTGTGGGACATAATTTTCGGGGTCGAATGGCAACGATTGCCGTATGGATCGGTTCCGCCGCCGTCGCTGAGGAGGATTCGCCCGTGTACGCCCTCTACTACTTCCCCGGGAACGCCAGCCTCCTGCCGCACATGATGCTACGCGAGATCGGCGCGCCCTTCGAGCTGCACCTCGTCGACCGCGCCAGCAACGCCCAGAAGAGCCCGGAATACCTGCGGCTCAATCCGAACGGGCGCATCCCGGTGCTCGTCGACGGCGGCCTCGTGCTCTACGAGACCGCGGCGATCGCCCTCCACCTCTGCGACCGCCATCCGGACGCGGGACTTGCGCCGCCGCCCGGCACGCCGGAGCGCTCCCTGTTCTATCGCTGGATGGTCCACCTCACGAACACGCCGCAAGCCGAGTACCGCTCGTGGTTCTATCCGCACGAGCACGTCGCCGACGAGGCGGCGGCGCCCGCCGTCAAGGCCGCCGCCGAGACGCGCCTGAACGGCATGTTCGACCGCATCGCGGACCAGCTCGGGGCCGGCCCCTGGCTCCTCGGCGAGCGCTTCTCGGCCGCCGACCTGTTCCTGTTCATGCTGATCCGCTGGGGCCGCGGCATGCCCCGCCCGCCCCGCACCCTGCCGGCGCTCGGCGCCCTCGCCGAGCGGGTGCTCGCCCGCCCGGCGGTGCAGGCGGCGATCGAGGCGGAAGGGCTGCAGCCGCCGATCTTCTAGAGGGGATCGGCCGGCCGGCGAAGCCTCGCACGGGCGACGGCGGGGCTATTCACGCATGTTATCGAGCCGGCGAGGCGAACGATTTCGGTCGAAGCCGTGACAAGACTCGTCCCGGTGCTTAAGCTTTGCGCCGCTTCGCGGCCGTCGAGGAAACGACGCTCACCGGTTCATCATGAATCTGACGATACGGATCCTGCTGATCCTGGCGATCGCGCTCCTGCCGGCCGTCGGCGTCCAGATCTACAACGCCTACGAGCTCCGCCGCGCCCGCGAGAAGCAGGTCGGCGAGGAGGCCCTGCGGCAGGCCGAGCTCCTCAACGCCAACCTCGCCGGCCTCATTTCCGGCGCCGACCAGATCACGGCCGCGATCGCCGAGTTCCCGAGCGTCAGGAGCCTTGATCCCGCCTGCGGCCGCGACCTCGGCGAGGTGAGGCGGCGGCTCCGCCGTTATCGCGACATCGCGGTGTGGGACGCGAGCGGGCGGCCGGTCTGCTCGACGCTCGCGGCTCCTCCGGACGCCGTCCGGGCTCCGCCCGAGCTCGCCGAGGTCCTCGCGACCGGCCTCCCGGCGACCGGGCGCTACACGGCCGGGAGCGGCGCCGGGGAGGCCCACCTGCCGCTCGTCGTGCCGTTGAAGGCCGACGACGGCACGGTCCGCGGCGCCGTCGTGTTCGCGCTCTCGCTCGAGGCCGTGGCGCAGCGGATGAGCGCCGCGAAGCCTCCGGGCCAGAGCACGGTCGTCATCGCGGACCGGGACGGCACGATCCTCGCCCGGCACCCCGAGAACGCAACCTATGCCGGGAAGTCCTTCCTGCCGAGCGTCAAGGAGCTGCTCAACGCCTCCGCTCCGGGCATCGCCGTCGCGCCGGGCTACGACGGCCGCGACCGGCTCATCGGCTACTTCCCGCCCGCGGTCGAGCCGAAGGGCCTGTGGGTCAGCTTCGGCTTCTTCCTGCCCGAGCTCATGGCCGACATCCGCGGCGCCGGCTACCGCAGCCTCGCCCTGAGCGGGGCGGCGGTGTTCTTCGCGACCCTCTTGGCCCTCCTGCTCGGCTCCTACGTGATCCGCCGTCCGACCGAGGCGCTCGTCGCGGCGGCGCGGCGCTGGAGCGCCGGCGACCTCTCGTCCCGGGTACCGGTCCGCGACGCCCGCGACGAGTTCGCCCAGCTCGGGGCCGCCTTCAACGCCATGGCGGACTCGCTCGAGCGCCGCGAGGCGGCCCTGCGCGAGAGCGAGGAGCAGAACCGCCTCGCCATCGCGGCGACGGGCCTCGGGACCTGGCACGCCGACTTCGTCGCCGGGCGCCAGACCTGGTCCGACGAGATCAAGCGCATGGCCGGGCTTCCGCCCGACGCCGAGGCGCGCCCGTCGGTGCTGAAGCCCCTGTTCGAGCCGCCGGACTGGGAGCGCCTGAAGGCAGCCTTCGCGGCGGCGAGCGACCCGGCCCGGGACGAGCCGCTTCGGGTCGAGGTCCCGATCCGACGCGCCGACGACGGCCGGCAGCGCTGGATGCTGGTCATCGGGCGCGTGATCTTCGACAAGCGCCGGCGCCTGGTCCTGCGCGCCGTGGCGGTCGTGATCGACATCACCGAGCGCCGGCAAGCCGAGGAACATCAACGGCTTCTCCTGCACGAGCTCAACCACCGGGTGAAGAACACGCTCGCGACGGTCCAGGCGATCGCGATGCAGACCCTGCGCCAGACCCGGGACCCGTCCGCGTTCGCGGAGAGCTTCCAGGCCCGTCTCCTGTCGCTCTCCGGCACCCACAACCTCCTGACCGAGAGCGCGTGGCAGAACGCGTCGCTGCGCAGCCTGCTCGAGACCGAGCTCGCCCCGTACCTTCGTCCTGAAGGCGGGCGGGCCCGCCTCGAGGGAGACCGTGTGGCGCTGCCGGCGCGCCAGGCGCTCGCGCTCGGCATGGTGGTCCACGAGCTGACCACGAACGCCGCGAAGTACGGCGCCCTCTCCACGCCGGAGGGCCGCGTGGAGGTGAGCTGGGCGGTCTCGTCCGGCATCGACGGCGGACGGACCCTGACGCTTCACTGGCGCGAGCGGGGCGGCCCCAAGGTCGCGGGCCAGGCCAAGGCCGGGTTCGGCTCCCGCCTCATCCACCGCACCGTCGAGGACGAGCTCGGCGGGCGGGTGGCCCTCGAGCATCGGCCGGAGGGCATGACCTGCGCGGTCCTGATCCCCCTCGCCGAAGGCCGCCCGGCCGAGCGGCTCGCGGCCGCCGAATGAATGGCCGCGCTGGAACCGCGCCGTCCCGGATGCGTTGAGGGGGCGTGATCCCAAGGTTGACGAGACGGGCCCCCGCTCGATGATCCGCGGGGGCGCAGGAGGGGAAGGCCCGGCTCTCGCGAAGCCGGGCCTTCTTCCGTTCGGCTTGCCGCAGAGGGCTTACCGCATGGGCCTATCGCAGCGGAATGACGCGATGATGCCTGCGGTCGTCCGGCTAACCTCGCCCATGTCGAGTCGAGCCGCGCCCGACTTCGATCATGCCAAGCATTGGCTGGTCCGAATACTTACGCGCCCTCCGCGTTAGGAGCCCGTTAAGCCTCACCTGCTAAAGACGCCGGCATGAGCTTCTCCCTGCGTCTCGCGAAATCCGAGCTCGATCGCCGGCCCGGCGCCGCCGAGGAGCCGCGGGAGGTGTCGAACCTCGTGGCGTTCTCGCGCGGCCTCGTGATCGGCTTCGCCAGCGCCTTCGTCCTGTTCGACTTCGTGCTCCTGCAGGGCGCGACCACCCACTCGGTGCTGCGCGGCATCGCCCACCTGTTCGCCGGTCTTATCGGACGCTGATCCTCCCGGACGGGAGGGCCCGCGACGGCGTCCTCGCAAGCGCCGTTCCGGCGGCTTCGCTCCCTTCAGGGTCCGCCGGACATCCCGTGGAGCATTCGCATCATCTTCCCGCCCGAATTGGGTGCCTCTTCTCCGATCGTGAAGAGAGTGTCGGGTATGCCGCCGGTCAAGGCCGATCGCCGTGACGTGCGCCCGCGGGCGGGCCGGAGATCGGTCGTGCTCGGGCTTCAGATCGCCGTCGGGATCGCCGGTCTGGCGGGATCGTTCGCCGGGGCGATGGCGCTGCTCTCCGACCCTTCCGAACCGGTCCGGGGCGAGGTCCATGTCGGACGGGCCGCGGATTGGCCGGAGATCAAGAACGGCGTTCCCGAGCTGGTCTCCGCCCGGCCGGCCGCTCCCGCGCCCGCCGTGCCTGCTCCTCCGCCCGGCGCTTCCGAGCCGACCGGCGCGGCGATTCCGGAGCGGGCCCAAATCGCCGCGCAGGGCGGTTCCGAGGCGGCGCCGCTCCTTCCGGCCGTGGAGGCTCCGCCGCCGCTTGCGCCGGAGCTGCGAAGCTCCACCTCGGAGCTTCCGCCGGAACCGGCAGCGGCAACGCCTCGCCCGGCAGATGCCCCGACGGGCTTGCAGACGGCCTCAGCCCAGGAAGGCGGATTGGACGGGATCGCGGCGCGGCAAGCCGCGCCTGCTCCCCTGCCTCCTAGGCAGAAGCCCCAAGCCGATGCGCGCCAGCGGCAGGACCGGTCCAAATCCGCCGACAAGGCCAAAACGGCCGCCCGGCAAAGGCCCGCGCCGACCCTGCGCGCCGCCGCATCGAAAGTCGAGCCAAGGACGAAGCATGCCGCCCGTGCCGCGAACGCCCGCGGCGCCCAAACTGCGGCCGATGCCGGCGAGAGTCCGCCGCAGAACCCGGGGAGCGCCGCGGCGCCCGTGAAGGACGAGACCGTTCGCCTCCTGGGCATTCCGGTCCCGGGGGGCCGCCAGATCAAGGAGGCGCTCGATTCGATCGGAGACGCCGTGTCGTCCCTCCCGAGCCGTCTCTGATCGAACCGCGCCGCTATCCCTTCGTCGCGCCCGCGGTGAGCCCCGCGATGTAGTAGTCCATCAGGAAGGCGTAGATGATGAGCGGCGGGGCGGCGCCGAGGAGCGCGCCGGCCATGATCTGCCCCCAGTTGAACACGTCGGCCTTGATCAGCGTCGTGGCGATGCCGACGCTGAGCACGAGCTGGTCCTGCGAGGTCGTGAAGGCGAGCGGGTAGAGGAACTGCGCCCAGGCGACCGTGAAGGCGAAGATCGTCGCGGCGATGAGGCCGGGGAGCGCCACGGGGATGAAGATCTTGGTCAGCGTCTGGATCCAGCTCGCCCCGTCGATGAGGGCCGCCTCGTCGAGCTCCTTCGGGATCGAGGCGAAGTAGCCGATCATGATCCAGGTGCAGAACGGCACCGTGAGCGTCGGGTAGAGCAGGAGCAGCACGTACCAACGGTTGATGAGCTCGATCCCGGTCCAGTCGCGGAAGGTCGCGAACATCTTGAACAGCGGGATGAACAGCAGCGTCTCGGGGATGAGATAGGTGAGGAAGACGCCGGTCGCGAGGATGCCCGAGCCCCAGAACTTCATCCGCGACAGCGCGAAGGCCGCCGGCACGCTGATCAGCATGGTGATGACGACGACGCAGACCGCGACGATCGCCGAGTTCATGAAGAAGGTCTGGAACAGGGGCGAGGCCAGAAGCTCGGTGAAGTTCGACAGCGTCGGGCGGTAGACCCACCACGGGCTCGTCGCGGCCGAGATCTCGTTCGAGGTCTTGAGGCCGGTGATCAGCATGTAGAGCGGCGGCATCAGCGCGAAGGCCGCGAAGAGGACGAGGAAGACGTAGGCGAGGCGCAGCGCCCACTTGCGGTCGCCGCCGACGGGACCGGCGTCGGCGTCCGCATGGGCCGCAGCCGCCGTGGCGGTGGTGGAGGAGAGCGCGCCCGTCGCCATCAGATCCGCTCCCCGCGCTTGTTGATGTCCCGCAGGATGAAGATCGCGGCGACGGTCAGGATCGGAACCATGAACAGCGACACCGAGGCGCCGAGCGGGATGTCGCCGCCCTGGATGCCGAGCCTGAAGGCCCAGGTCGCGAACACGTGGGTGCGGTCGATCGGTCCGCCCGCGGTCAGGATCCAGACGATGTCGAAGTTCGCGAAGGTGACGATGAGCGAGAACAGGGTCGTGATCGCGATGATGTTCCGCATCATCGGGATGGTGATGTACCAGAGCTTCTGGAACCACGTCGCGCCGTCGATCGCCGCGACTTCGTAGAGCTCGGCCGGCACGGATTTCAGCGCCGCGAGGTACATGATCATGAAGAACGGCGCGCCGTACCAGACGTTGACCAGGATCACGGCGAAGCGCGCCCACATGGCGTCGCCGGTCCACGGCACCGGCCCGATGCCGCCGAGCGCCAGGAGCCAGTTGAAGGCCGAGTAGGAGGGGTCGAACAGCCACAGCCAGGTGAGCGTCGAGAGCGCCGGCGGGATCACCCACGGCACGAGCAGCATGCCGCGCCACTTGCGCTGGCCCTTCGCCGGCGTCGCGTTCACGAGATGGGCGACGATGAAGCCGATGAGGGCTTTGAAGATGACGGCGCTCACCGCGAAGATGCAGCTCTGCTTCACCACCATCCAGAACGTCTCGCGGGTGAACAGGAAGCTGAAGTTGCCGAGGCCGACGAACTTGTCCATCCGCTTGTTCAGCGTCGCGAGATGGAGGGAGTAGAACGCCGGATAGATCACCAGCACGGCGATCAGGAGGATCAGCGGCAGGGTGAACAGGAACGCCACCGTCGACTTTTGCTGGAAGAACTCCCTGACCCGCGAGCGCGGGCGGGCCTCGGCCGCAAAGCCTACATGGTCTCGGACGGCGATCTGGGACATCGGCTACCTCGAAGGATGACGGCGCGAGGTTTTTCTCCCCGCGCCGCGCAAACGGACGCGCCGCCCGTCCGGGAACGGGCGGCGGCGCAGCGCGGGCTTTAGCCGCGCATGAAGCCTTCGACCTCGCTCTCGGCCCAGGCGAGGGTCTTCTCGAGCGCCTCGCCCTGGAGGAAGCGCACGACCATCTTGGTCATGACCGCCTGGTTGTAGATCTGGTTCGCGACGGAGGGCGGGGCCGGCGCCGCGGCGATCGACAGGGTCTGGTGGTTGTGCGGGTTCGGGTAGTGGTAGAGCGTGCCCTTGGGCGGCTCGGCCTCGGTCCAGGTCTTGAGCGTCGTGAGCTTCTCGTAGGCCGGCAGGTCGTAGCCGCCGCTCACGTCGACCATCTTGGCGATGGCGTCGGGCTGCGACAGGGCGACGAGCACGCTTTTCGCCGCCGGCTTGTTCTTGGAGAAGTTCCAGATGCCCCAGAAGTAGGGCAGGAACGGCGCGAAGCGGCCCTTCGGGCCCGACGGCATGCCGTGGGTCCAGCACTGCTTCGCGACGTCCGGCGCGTCGCGCTTCGCCACCGCCCAGGCGCTCGGCGGGTTGCAGATGAGGGCGCCGCGGCCCGACACCAGCCACTTGTTGTTCGAGGCGTCGTCCCAGGCCGGCGCGTCCGGCGGCAGGACCGCGGCGAGCTTCTTGTAGTACTCCATGGCCTGCCGGACGGCGTCGGACTTCACTGTCAACTTGCCGTCCTTGCCGACGAGCTCGGCGCCGAAGCTCTGGAAGATCGCGCCCGCCGTGTCGACCGAGTCCGTCGTCTGGCCGAGCCCGATGCCGAACGGCACGCCCGCCTTGTGGCAGGCCTCGGCGGCTTTCAGGAAGGTGTCGAGGGTCCAGTCGTCGGCCTTCGGCGCGCTGCCCGCCGGGTACATGGCCTGCACGTCGATGCCGGCGTGCTGCTTCATGAGGTCGATGCGCGAGCACGGCCCCTTGATCTGGCTGCCGACCGTCGCCGGAACGGCGAGCCACTTGTCCTTGGACTTGCCGAGGTACTCGACGGTGCCGTTGACGTTGCCGTTCTGCTTGATGAGCTCGGCCATGATGTCGTTGACCGGCTCGAGGCTGTCGGCGTGCTCGTGCGGATACCAGGTCGGGAAGGCGAAGATGTCGTGGCCGGCCTTCGCCTGCGCCTCGGCCGCGATCGTCAGGAGGTTCTTGAACCCTTGCGACGTGATGAAGTCCATCTTCACGTCGACCTTTTCCTTCTCGGCCCAGGCCCGGACGATCTCCTCTGTGGCCTTGTTGGCGCCCGGGACCCAGTGGTCCCAAAAGCCGATCGACAGGCTGCCGGCGGCGTTGGCGTCGCGCACGAACGGCGCCGCGACGAGCGTCGATGCCGCGGCGGTCGTCTGCAGGAACCGGCGGCGCGTGACCTTCAGTTTCGCCATGGATTCTCCTCCCGTTGACGTTTCGTCCCATCCTCCGCTGCCGCCCGGTCGAGCCGTGCGGTCAGCGTGTCCTTACGGATCTTCCGTTCGCGGTATCCTGGACTTTTTCCAGGAAAGCGCAATCCCGACCGGACCTTCAGGGAGGCGGAGCCCGGCCGCCCCGCACCATGAAAAAAGCCCCGCCGCTTGGAGCGGACGGGGCTGAAGGATCATCCGGCCGGAGGCCGGTCCGGACAATGAACCACCCAAGGGTCTCGAAACCTCAGGTCCCGCCCCTTTGGACCCGCATCGCGGAGGCTTCGCGGCGGAGCTGTGGCGGTTCGAAGGCGGCGAGGCGGCTTGCCGGCTCGCGCAAGACTCCAGGAAGCCTCTCCGGCGGCGCGCCGGAATGGGTAGACCCGCGGCTCCACGGCGGCCCGAAGCGCCCGAGGAGGATGCCCCATGATCGACCAGCAGGTCGTCACGATCGGAGCGTTGAAGATCCTCGTCATCGGGCTGATGGCCGACCTCGCCCAGGCGCGCTCCGGCAGCCCGGAGGAGATGCGGGCCTGGGCCGAGCGCTTCTCGGGCCTGTGCTCGTCGTTCGCGGCGCGGGTGCCGCTCACCGACATGCCGCCGGAGGACGAGGCGGCGTTCCGGCAGGGTCTCGCCGACGAGATCGCCAGCATGGTGTCCTCGATCGCCCCCGCGCCCGCGCCCAAGCATTGATGGAACCAAACCGGGCGATGCGCGTTCTCGCGCGGGTGAATGCGTAGCTTTCGTCGGTTCTGCCGGTTGGGGAGGGAGCCATGGCTCTGTGGGCCGGTGTCCTTGCGCTGGCGCTCGCGGCCATCGCCGTGCTGGCGCCTCACGTCGATTATTCTTATGTCCTGCGCAGCCTCGTGGAGCTTGCCGCCGTGGTCGGCGTCTTCGCCCTGATCTGCGCCGCCGAAGCCAGCAATTGAGCGCTTGCCGGGATTTTTTCGGGCGGGCACACTCGGGCCCAAGGGCTCGAGCTTCATGATGCGTGCCGATCGAAGGCGCGCGCGACCAACATCTGAGCCCGCCGGGAGATGACGATGCGCCAAGCCCTATTCGCCGCCCTTTTGAGCTCTTCCGCGCTGGTCGCGGCGTCCGCGGTCGCGCAGACGAGCCCGCCGCCGGCGGACCAGCCGGCGCAGCCGCAGGCGGCGGCCCCGGCGGCTCCGGCATCCTCGCCGGCCCCGGCCGCAGCCGCCCAGCCCGCCCCGGCTCCCGCCCAGCCGGCCGCGCAGGCGGCATCGGGGCCGGGCGACCTCTGCAAGGAGCTCCTGGCCTATGCGGAGAAGAAGGCGGCCGAGCCGCCGAAGCCCGCGCCCGGCCAGCCCGCCGCTCCGGCGGCGGCCCAAGCCCAGCCTCCCGCCCAGCCGCAGCAGCAGGCCGCCGCGCAGCCGGCGCCGCAGGGCGGCTCGCAGCAGCAGGCGCCGACCCAGCCGCCGCGCACCGACGGCCAGAACACCGGCACGCAAGGGGGCGGCTCGCAGGGGCCTACGACCTCGACGAACACGAGTTCGCAGCAGGGCAGCGCTCCGACGACCGCCCCGGTCTCGACCGGCGCCGCGCCCGAGGCCGCCGCAAGCCCGCATGCCTCCGGCTCGGGCAGCGGTCCTCAGGCCGGGTCGCCGCCGGCGGCACCGGCGGGCCCCTCCCCCGACACGAAGCTCGCCGGCGGCGTGACGCTGCAGCAGGTCCGCGACACCGCCGGCGGCGGCGACCGGCAGGCCTGCCGGGACTCGGCCCAGAAGCTGCGCCGCGCCGGCGCCGACATGCCGGCCCCGCTCCTCGCGCTTGCCGCCTACGAACCTGACGCGGCGAAGCGGCAGTAGCTCCAAGGTCGCGCCCGCCTGAGCGGACGCGACCTTGCACGTCATCCCGGAAGCCGCCCCGGGTCCGGCCCCGGCCAGCCCGGCGCCCCGTGCTATCCCGTGACCGCTCCAGAGGACGTCCGCCGCACCCACGACGACGACTTGAGACGCGCCGTCGCCGTCGTGGCCTCCCTCAACCTCGCTTATTTCGGCGTCGAGTTCACGGTCGCGGCGGCGATCGGGTCGGTGTCGCTGTTTGCCGACAGCGTCGATTTTCTCGAGGACGCCTCGATCAACCTGCTGATCCTGACCGCGCTCGGCTGGAGCGCCGCCGCCCGCGCCAGGGTCGGCATGGCGCTTTCCGCCATCCTCCTCGTGCCCGGCCTCGCGACGCTCTGGACCGCCTGGCAGAAGTTCAACGCGCCCATGCCGCCGGCGCCCCTCGCCCTGTCGCTGACGGGCCTCGGCGCGCTCGCCGTCAACCTCGCCTGCGCCCTCCTCCTCGCGCGCTTCCGCCGCCGTGCCGGCAGCCTGAGCCGCGCCGCGTTCCTGTCGGCCCGCAACGACGCCGCCGCCAACGTCGCGATCGTGGCGGCGGGGCTCGTCACCGCCTGGACCCTGTCGGCCTGGCCGGACCTCATCGTCGGCCTCGCCATCGCGCTCATGAACGCCGGCGCGGCGCGGGAGGTCTTCGAGGCCGCACGGCGGGAGCGGCGGGAGGCGGAGCCTTGAGGGATCACTTCCCGGAGAGGACGAGCTGGGTCTGGGTCACATAGGCGGCGACGCGCCCGTCGGCGCGGGTGATCTTCGTCTGCCACACCATGGTGGTCTTGCCGCGGTGGAGCGCCGCGCACTCCGCGGTCGCGACCTCTCCCTCGGGGACGGCGGCCAGGAAGTTGGTCTTGCTCTCGATCGTCGTGGTCCACTGGCCCTCGCCGAGGTTCGCCACGGTCGCGATCCCGCCCAGCGTGTCGGCGAGCGCCATCACGGCCCCGCCGTGGAGCACGGCCGGCCGCGTGCACAGCTCGGGGCGCACCTTGAGGCGCGCCACGACCCGCTCCGGCGTCACTTCGACGAGCTCGACGCCCAGGAGGTCCGAGAACGGCATGGTGAAGTCGCGCGGCATCTTCGGGCCTCCTCCGGCGGAGGCATAGCACGGCCGCAGCCGGCCGATCCGCCAAAAAGAAACGCCCGGCAGAACCGGGCGTTGAGGCGGAAGGCCGGTGGGATGGGGGTCTCAAGGGGGCCTTCGATCGAGGACACTAGCCCCACCCGGTTTCGCGATGATGTCGTCGGATATTTCATCAACGCAACATTCCTCTTCGGCGACCAAGATTCGGGACTGCGGGCGGCACCGGGACCCGCATTGCACGGCCGCGACCGGGGCCATATGTAGCGCGGACCTTGGCGCGCCCGTTTGGCTCACGCGCGCCTCACGGACGAGGTAGCGCATGGCCCGCGACGTTTCCGATGCGACCCCCATCGGCGCGCGCGACGAGCTCGTGGCCTGGATCGCGGAAGGCGAGAAGCCCCGCGACGCCTGGCGCCTCGGGACCGAGCACGAGAAGATCCCGTTCTACCGCGCGACCCATGCGCCGGTGCCGTACGAGGGCGAGGCCGGCATCCGGGCGCTCCTCGACGGCCTGCGCGCCGAGACCGGCTGGGAGCCGATCCTCGACGGCAACAACATCATCGGCCTCTTCGACGGCAACGGCGGCGGCGCCATTTCCTTGGAGCCCGGCGGGCAGTTCGAGCTCTCGGGCGCGCCGGTCGCCACCATCCACGAGACCGCCCAAGAGTTCGCCCGGCACATGGGCGAGGTGAAGCGCGCCGCCGAGCCGATGGACATGGGCTTCCTGACCCTCGGCATGAGCCCGAAGTGGAGCCGGGCCGAGACGCCGTTCATGCCGAAGCGGCGCTACGCGATCATGCGCAACTACATGCCGAAGGTCGGCTCGCGCGGCCTCGACATGATGTTCCGCACGGCGACCGTGCAGGTGAACCTCGACTACGCCTCCGAGGCCGACATGGTGAGGAAGCTGCGCGTGTCGCTCGCCCTGCAGCCGGTCGCGACGGCCCTCTTCGCCAACTCGCCCTTCTCCGACGGGCGCCCGAACGGGTTCCTGTCGATGCGCTCCGAGATCTGGCGCGACACCGACAACGAGCGCGCCGGCATGCTGCCGCAAGCCTTCGACGACGGCTTCGGCTACGAGGCCTATGTGGACTGGGCCCTCGACGTGCCGATGTACTTCGTCAAGCGCGACGACACCTACCACGACGTCGCCGGCGCCTCGTTCCGCGACCTCCTGGCGGGCAGGCTCGCGGAGCTTCCCGGCGAGGTCGCGACCCGCTCGGATTGGGCGAACCACGTCTCGACGCTGTTCCCGGAAGTGCGCCTCAAGCGCTACATCGAGATGCGCGGCGCCGACGTCGGCCCGCCGGAGCGCATCGCGGCGCTCTCCGCGTTCTGGGTCGGGATCCTCTACGACGAGGCCTCCCTCGACGCGGCCTGGGACCTCGTCAAGGGCTGGACCGGCGAGGACCGCGAGCGGCTTCGCGCCGACGTGCCGCGCCTCGGCCTCGAGGCGCAGGTCGCGGGCCGCCCGGTGCGCGACGTCGCCCGCGACGCCCTCGCCTTCTCGCGCTCGGGCCTGAGCCGGCGCGCCCGCCTCGACGCTGCCGGGCGCGACGAGACCCACTTCCTCGACCCGCTCGACGCCATCGTGGCGCGGGGCAGGACCGCGGCGCAAGACCTCCTCGACCGCTATCATGGCCCCTGGGGCGGCTCGGTCGAGCCGGCCTTCGAGGAATGCGTGTTCTAGCGTACGCTATCGCACCCCGGCCCCGAATCGGGCCGGGTTTCGCCTAAAAATCCCGCCCCCGCGGCTCCGGGGCCCGCAGATTGCTTGCGGGGGTGCAAGAAGCCTTCTACGAATTCGGGGTTCCTACCACGACGTGCATTTCCGGATAACCGGTCGTGAGTCCTGCCCCGGCGTCGCCGCCGTTCAAGAACCGCCTGCTCGTGGCGCTCGAGGCGCACGATCTCGAACGCCTCGCCCCATACCTCGATAAGGTTGAGCTGCCGCAGGGGACCGTCCTCCTGCGCCCGCACGAGCCGATCCCCTACGTCTACTTCCTGGAGGCGGGGCTCTCCTCCGACGTCGCCGTCACCGGGCACGACCGTCCGGTCGAATGCGGGCTCGCCGGCTGCGAGGGCCTCGTCGGGCTGCCCATCCTCCTCGGCACCGACCGAGGCATCCACGAGTCGCTGATGCAGGTCGGCGGGCACGGGCACCGGATCGCCTCCGCCGAGCTGCGGCGGGTCATGAACGAGAGCTCGTCGCTGCGCCGCCTCCTCCTCAACTTCGCCCACGTCTTCACCTGCCTCGCGGCGCAGACCGCCGCCTGCAACGCCCGCCACTCGATCGAGCAGCGCCTCGCGCGCTGGCTCCTCCTCGCCCACGACCGCATGAGCGACGACCGGGTGCCGCTCACCCACGAGTACCTCGCCCTGATGCTCGGCGTCCGCCGGGCCGGGGTGACGGTTGCGCTGCACGAGCTCGAGGGCGAGAAGCTCGTCCGCGCCGGACGGGGGCTCATCACCGTCACCGACCGCCCCGGCCTCGAGGCCCGCTCCTGCGGCTGTTACGGCATTGTCGTGCGCGAGGCCGAGCGGGTGCTCGGACACGGCGGCTCGGTGCGGGAGGGCGGGCAGTAGCAGTTGTGCTTTCACGGCCGTCCGCTGCCGACCGGCGTTGACCCACCCTCTCCGCGGGCTCATACCTCCCCGATGCAGGCGGCTCGACCGTACCGTTGGCGCCGCGCGGCGCTCGCCGTCGTCGCGGCTTATGCGCTCGCCCTCCAGGCGCTCCTCGCCGGCGCCGCCGGCGCGGCTCACCGCGCGTCCGCGCTCGCCGGAATGTGCGATCCGGCGGAAGCCGGTTCGCCGGTCCCGCACGACCCCGCCGGGCCGCACGCCGGCGACTGCTGCATCCTCGCCTGCCACGACGCACCGCTTACCCGTGCCGCCCCGCCCCCGGGCCTGCGCCCGGCGCGGGCGACCTGGACCGCCGTCCTCCTCCCGGCCCGCGCCGCCTCGAAGGTCGCCACAGTTCCGTTCCTCCCCCTCGGATCGCGGGCGCCGCCTCTCCTCGGCTGATCGAACCGTTCCGATCGACCGAAGAGGACTTTTCCCATGCACTCGAAGACCGTTCGCGGCGCGCTCGGCGCGGCCGCCCTCATCGCCGCCTCGACCGCCGCCCTTGCCCACTCGACCCTTGAGACCATGCAAGCGCCGGCGAATTCGACCTACAAGGGCGTCGTGCGGGTGCCGCACGGCTGCAAGGGCGAGGCGACCCGGACACTGCGCATCCAGATCCCCGAAGGCGTGATCGACGTGAAGCCGATGCCGAAGGCCGGCTGGACTCTCGCGGTCACGCGCGGCGCCTACGCCAAGCCCTACGACCTCTACGGCAAGCCGGTCGCCGAGGGGGTGAAGGAGATCGTCTGGGGCGGCGGCGAGCTGCCCGACGCCTTCTACGACGAGTTCGTGTTCCGGGCCCGCATCGCGGGCGACGCCGCAGGCAAGACGCTGCCGTTCCCGGTCATCCAGGAATGCACGAACGGATCGGAGCGCTGGGTCGAGGTCGCGGCCGAAGGGCAGGACCCGCACAAGCTCAAATCACCCGCCCCGACCGTGAAGGTCGCGGCGGCCGAGGCTGCGGCGGCGGATCCCGGCCCGCGCTACAAGGTCGGCGCCCTCGTCATCGAGGCCCCCTGGTCGCGGGCGACGCCGGGCGGCGCCAAGGTCGCGGCCGGCTACATGCGGATCGTCAACACCGGGGCGGAGCCCGACCGCCTCATCGGCGGGACGCTGCCGCGGGCCGGGCGGTTCGAGGTCCACGAGATGTCCATGGCCGGCGACGTGATGCGCATGCGCCCCTTGGAGAAGGGTCTCGAGATCGCGCCGGGCAGCACGGTCGAGCTCAGGCCCGGCGGCTACCACATCATGTTCATGGACCTGAAGGAGCCCTTGGCCGAGGGCCGTACCGTGAAGGGCACCCTGGTGTTCGAGAAGGCAGGCGCCGTCGAGGTGGAGTACGCGGTGCGCTCGATCGCGGCCCGGGGCGAGCCCGAGCACCGGCATTGAGCGGGTCCCCGGGGCAAAAAAACCCGGCGCCGATGCAACTCCGGAAACCCAGCCGGGTTATGCCCGGTTGGAGGTTCCTGCTGGAGGGCGCGGGGGGTTGCCAGACGAGACCCTTCCCGAGGACGATGGCCTCTTCATCGTCCGTCGGGCGGCCCGGCCCGATCCTCGCGGCAGGCCGGGGCGGGCGCTGTCCGACATGGAGCTCCTGGCCGAGATCGGCCGCGAGCTGCGTAGCGTGTATACCGAGCTCCTTCGCGAGCCCATACCGGAGCATCTGGCCGCCATCATCGAGAGGCTCGAACCCCACACCGACCCCCACTGACCGGAGGACACCGCCATGCGACCCGAGAACACGGCCCGCGTCGCCCTCGTCGTCGAGGACGATCCCGACGTGCGCAGCTTGGCGGCGACCCTGATCGAGGAGACCGACCTCGACGTCGTGGAGGAGGACTCGGCCGAGGGGGCGCTCGCCTACCTGAAGCGCCACGCCGGGGAAGTCGCGCTGCTGTTCGCCGACATCCGGCTGCGGCGCATGGACGGGGTCGAGCTCGCCCGCATCGTCAAGCGCGACTGGCCCTGGATTCGGGTGCTCGTCACCTCGGGCAACCCGGGCGACCGCCTGGAGGAGCTGCCCCGCGGGACGCGCTACATGCAGAAGCCCTGGCGGCCCATCGACGTGCTGATCGAGGCCGAGCGCGCCGCCGCCGCCTGAAAGCCGGGCCTTAAGCGCCGGTTAACCCTTCGGAGGAATTCGACCGGACTTCCCAACGATTCGGAAAGCCTACCGAAACGTTTGCGCGCCCATGCTCGGCCGGCCCTGCGAGAAGGAGCACCGACGTGGCGGGCGACTACATGGCGCGGAACCTGCTTCCGTTTCTCATCGGCATCGTCTCGCCGATCGCCGGAACCTGCTGGCTCCTGCTGCTGCACTGACGCCCGGCCTCTCCGGCGCCGGTCGGGACGATGTTTCGTCGCCCGTGTCCGGCAGGTAATCGGGCGGTAACCGGCCGGTGCCATGATCCTCGACGAAGCCCGCCGGCTCGGCGGTCCGGTCGAGGAGTTTCGTCGTGCAGGCCCGAGTTCAGAACGCCGTCGCCATCGCCGCCGTCGCCGCCGCGATCGTGATGCTGGGCTTGACCCTCGTCGTCCCGCGCAAGAGCCTCCTCGTCACCGACGCGCCGTTCGCCTACGCCGACGCGAGCTGATCCGCCCCACCCCGCGGCGCGTCAGCGCCAGTCGCCGAGAACCGCCTGGACGAGGCCGAGGGCCGCGACCGCGGCCGTGTCGGCGCGCAGGATGCGGGGGCCGAGGGACACGCGGACCACACGGGGATGGCGGAGCGCGAGCGCCCTCTCCTCCTCGGTGAACCCGCCTTCGGGTCCGACCGCGACGGCGGCCTTGGCCGTCGAATCCCGGAGGTCCGAAAGCGCCTGGACGGGGTTTGCGACCGGCGCCTCCTCGTCGCAGAACACGAGGAGCCGGTCCGCCTCCAGTGCGCCGAGGGCGCGCGGGAAGTCCGCCTCGGGCAGGATCTCCGGGATCGACAGGATGCCGCACTGCTCCGCCGCCTCGACGGCGTTGGCGCGCATGCGCTCCCGATTGACGCGGGCCGCCTGCGTGCGCCGCGTGAACACCGGCTGCAGCGCCGAGACCCCCATCTCGACCGCCTTCTGGACCATGTAGTCGAGCCGGGCGCTTTTCAGCGGCGCGAACAGGTACAGGAGGTCGCCGGGCGGAACTTGAGGGCGCGCCTGCTCCTGGAGCACGAGGGCGGCCGATTTCCTCCCCGCCTCGGCGAGGCTCGCCCGCCACTCGCCGTTGCGCCCGTTGAACACGAGCACGCGCCCGCCGGGCTTCAGGCGTAGCACGTTGAGGAGGTAGTTCGCCTGGGCCCGGTCGAGGGGAACATGCGCGCCCGCGGCGAGCGGCGCGTCGAGGAAGAGCCGCGGCGCGGAGAAGTCGTAAGGGGCCAAGGCAGCTCCTCGGGAAATGACGGATCCGAGGCGCGTGTACCCTCCCGGCGCGTCCCCGTCACCGCGCGCGCGGCTTCACGGCCTTGTCGGCCCGATCGAGCCCGTCGCGGTCACGTCCGGCTCGGGGCCGGCATAGAGGACGACTTGGTCGACTCCGGTCATGTCGAGCGCCCGCGCGGCGGCGCGGGAGAGGTCGATCACGCGGCCCTTGGTGAACGGCCCGCGGTCGGTGATGCGCACCGTCACGGCGCGTCCGTTGCGCTGGTTCACCACCTTGACCTCGCTCCCGAACGGCAGGGTGCGATGGCCGGCCGTGAAGGCGCCGCCGTCGAAGCGCTCGCCGCTCGCGGTCCGGTTCTTCAGGTCGTACCAGGCGGCGAGCCCGCGCCCGATCTCGCGGGACGGGAGCTGAGCTTCCTCCCGCGGCGCAGGTTGGTCCTCGGCGGCGGGGGCCGGCGCCGGTCGCGACAGCGCCTGCAGAGGGCCGGTGGGGCTCGGGTCGAAAAGGGCCCGAAGGTCGCGCGGCCCGCCGTTCGCCGGAGGAAAGAGGTTGGGGAAAGCCCGGGCGGCCGTCTCGGACGGCGCCGGGGTCTCCTGCGCGCGTGCCCCGGTCCCGAAGCCTGCCGAGACGGCGCCGAGGAGGAAGGCCAGAAGCAGTGCGCACCGTGACATCGCAGGGTGCGGCTTCGAGCGGACGGTCGGCGCGTTGGCTTGCATCGGACAAAGTCCCGGCGCGCCCCGGAGTCCGCAACGCACCACAAGCTTAGGGGTTCCGTGCGCCAGGACGGGTCACCCTTCCGGATGAGTTGAATGTCGGCGACATCGGCATTGATGCGGAATTGCTCATGCAAGACCAAGGCTCAGGCCGATTCGAGAATAGAAGGCCGAACCCAGCCGCGCTCGTCCGCGCATCTTACAAGCTTGGCCGGAGGCATGGTCTTGACTTGAATTTCGATGTCATACACCGGTTTTTTAGCTTTGGAGGCTATGCCTGGAACATAGATTCTCCTTAGAGTATCGGAATTGCGGTTTCATAACCTTTGTCTTTGAGGGAAGGGGTCATGCGGGACCGGACCTTCAACCATGCAGACGAGGCCTTTTCGTTCATCGAGGGGCTCGATGCGATCAACGATTCCGACGGCGTCATGGCCGCGATGGAGAAATCGCTCGCCATCTTCGGCTTCGAGAACTTCATCATCACGGGCCTGCCCAATCCGAAGGAGCGCTTCGAGGAGCTCGTCGTGGCGCGCAAGTGGCCGGCCGGATGGTTCGAGATCTACGCCGGCGAGGACTACGTCCGGGTCGACCCGGTGATCCGCCTGTGCGGGCGCACCGTCCACCCCTTCGAGTGGGCGGAGGCGCCTTACGACCCCGAGCGCGAGCCGCGGGCCCGCGAGGTGATGCGCCGGGCCGCCGATTTCCGCATGGCGCGCGGCTTCTGCCTGCCCGTCCACGGCCTCAGCGGCTACGAGGCGTGCCTGTCCATGAGCGGGGTGGACATCGACCTCGACCATCGCACGAAGCCCGCCATCCACCTCATGGCGCTCTACGCCTTCGAGCGGGTCCGTCAGCTCGTCCAACCCGAGAGCCTACGCCAAAACCCGCTCACGCCCCGGGAGCAGGAGGTGCTGACCTGGGCGGCGGCCGGGAAATGCGCCAAGGACACCGCCCAGATCCTCGGCATCACCGAGCGCACCGTGGTGGCTCACGTGACCAACGCCGGCGCGAAGCTCGGCGCCGTGACCAAGACCCACGCGGTCGCCAAGGCGATCAAGCACCGGCTGATCGGCGTCTGACGCAACGCCCCTGTAAGTTCTGACAATAGCGGCGCCGGCGAAAACCGGTCAGGCATTTCCTCGCGATCCATTGCGATCGATTGCCGGACCAAGGTTTTTCCCATGACCGCCGTTCACGTCATCACCTGCGACAACCGCAATTCCTACCGGGCCGAGATCGAGCGGCACCACCGCCTGCGACACGAGGTCTTCGTCGGCGAGCGCGGCTGGGCGGCGCTTGAGCGCCCGGACGGGCGCGATGTCGACGCTTTCGACGGCCGCGACGCGATCTATCTCCTGGCGATCGACGGCGAGCGGGTCGTCGGCGGCCAGCGGCTCTACCCGACCGTCCTGCCCCACATGATCAGCGAGGTGTTCCCGTACCTCGCGACGCGCGGCGTGCCGAGCGCGCCGGACGTCTTCGAATGGACGCGCTACTTCGTCGTCAAGGAGCGGCGCATCGGGCGCACCGACTGCATGCTGCTCGCGGCCCTGCAGCAGTTCTGCCTCGAGGAAGGCATCGCCCAGGTCACGGCCGTGGTCGAGATGTGGTGGCTGCCGCGCTGGCAGCAGGCCGGGTTCAGGGCCCGGCCCCTCGGCCTGCCCGCGATGGTGGAGGGCCAGGCGAGCGTCGCGGTCGCGATCGACGTCTCCGAGGAGAGCCTCGCGGCGGTGCGCAGGAAGGCGCGCCTGCCGTCGTCGGTCCTCGTCCGCCGCGGCCGCATCGCGCCGGTGGTCGATCGGGTGTCCTATGCCAGAGCATCGTGACCTCGCGCTGCGGAACCGGCTCAGCCTGGCCATGCCGATCCTCATCGTGGAGCCCCAGGGGGACCAGGCCGACCGGATGCGGGAGACCCTCGAAGACATGTGGTTCTCGGACATCGACCGGGCGCCGGACGGGCTTGCCGCCCTCGCGATGCTGAACGAGAAGAAGTACGGGCTCGTGATCGCGGCGCTCGAGATGGAGCCGATCGACGGCCTCCAGCTCCTGCGCCGGGTGCGCTCGGACGACTTCATGGATACCTGCTTCGTCCTGGTCGGCGCCTCGACCAAGATCGAGCCGGTGGTCGCCGCCCGGCAGGCGCACGTCGACGGCTACCTGCTCAAGCCGTTCACGCGCCGCGCCCTGCGCTCGAAGGTGCGCGAGGTGCTCGCGCGCTCGCCCAAGCCGTAGCAGGGGCGTGCCTCCCGGGGCCGCGCACCCGTGGTCCGTGCGGCAACGGTCCCTAATCGCTCGTGTTCGACTTGCTGCTCTTGACCGTCGTCGCCCGCATCTGCGGTCCACGACGCGGGCCGCCGAGGCGATCGCTGCTGTTGGACTTGCTGCTCTTCACGGTCGTGGCCCGAGCCTGCGGCCCCCGGGGCGGGCCGCCGAAGCGGTCGCTCGTGTTGGATTTGCTGCTCTTGACCGTAGTCGGCAGACTGAATTGCGCCTGTGCCGGTTGACCGAAGGCTACAAGGCCAGACGCCATGGCCACGACGACGAGAAGACGAGGTGACATGGCTTTCCTCCCCTTGGTTTGGGAAGGGGCATGATATCACAAATCGGACCTCGTAAGGAGACGGTCAGGCAGAGGGGTGGCCGAGGATGACGGCGCGTCGCGTCAAGCCATCACCACGTCGGCCGCCCGCACGTCCATGCGGTCGCGCGGCGTCTCGCCGGCCATGAACTGGGCCTTCGCCAGCTCGGCGAAGCGGCCGCCCTTGGCGACGAGCTCGTCGAAGGTGCCGCTCTCGACGATGCGGCCCTGGTCGAAGACCAGGATGCGGTCGGCGTTGCGGATCGTGGCGAGGCGGTGGGCGATGACGAAGGTGGTGCGCCCCTTCATGACCTCCTCCAAGGCGAGCTGGAGCTTGCGCTCGGTCGCGGCGTCGAGCGCGCTCGTCGCCTCGTCGAGGATCAGGACCGGCGGGTTCTTGAGCAGCGCGCGGGCGATCGACAGGCGCTGGCGCTCGCCGCCGGAGAGCGAGCGCCCGCGCTCGCCGATCGAGGTGTCGAGCCCCTCGGCCTGACGGTTGATGAACTCGAGCGCCTGGGCGCGATCGAGCGCCTGGATCATCTCCTCGTCGGAGGCATCCGGGCGCCCGACCTGGAGGTTCTCGCGGATCGAGCGGGCGAACAGCATCGGCTCCTGGAACACGACCCCGATGTTGCGGCGGAGCGACGACAGGCAGATGTCGCGGATGTCCTCGCCGTCGATGCGGATCGCGCCCGACTGCGGGTCGAAGGCCCGGTGCAGGAGCCCAAGCGTCGTCGACTTGCCGGACCCGGTCGCGCCGACGAGCGCCACGGTCTCGCCGGGCTTCGCCGTGAACGACACGTCCTGCACGGCCGGGCGCTTGCCGTCGTAGGAGAAGCTGACGTTCTGGAACGCGACCGCGCCGGCGAAGCGGTCGAGGTTCTTGGCGTTCGGGCGGTCGTGCACGGCCGGCGCGGTGTCGAGGATCTCGAAGAACTCGCGCATCTTGGGCGCCTGCAGGAAGAGCTGGTTCACGAACTGCACGGCCTGCTCGAGGCGCCCGATCAGCATCGTGGCGATCGACATGAACATCACGATCTCGCCGATCGAGGCGAGGCCGTTGAGGTGCAGCCAGGTGCCGACCAGGAAGATCGCCGTCACCGTGATCGTCGCGGACGCCCGGGTCGCGACGGAGGCGAGGGCCCACCAGGTCAGGACCGGGTTCTGGGCCTGCAGGAGCTGGTGGATGATCCCCTTCAGGGCCGAGGCCTCGGCCTTGGTGCGGGTGAAGCTCTGGATCACCGGCACGTTGCCAAGCGCGTCCGAGGCCTGCTCGGCGAGGCTCGAATGGTAGCCCTCGACAGTGCCCTGGAGGGTCTCGGTCTTGCGCATGACGATCGCGGTGAGCACGGCGAAGACGCAGACGAGCGCCACCAGCAGGAGGCCGAGGCGCCAGTTCAGGAACACGGTCAGCGGCAGCAGGACCATGAGCGCGATCAGCGCCGCGAGGTGGTCCCGAAAAAAGCCGAGCCAGAGCCAGGCCATGCCGTTCGAGCCCTCGAGCATCACCTTGAGGACCCGGCCCGAGTGCGTCGAGGTGTGGAACGCGAGCGGCAGTTCCAGGACGTGCTCGAAGTAGTTCGCCATGGTGGCAAGGCGTCGCCGGTGCGAGAGCCGGTCGGCGTGCAGCGCGACCGTCACGCCGGCCCCGATCGCGAACAGCCCGAACCCGACCCAGGCGACGATCAGCGGCATCAGCGAGCCGAAGGTCACGGGCGTGCCGCCGGCGGCCTGCCCCTGCGTCAGCCGGTCGACGATGCGCCCGAAGAGGATCGGCTCGGCGAAGGCCGCAATGGCGAGCGCCACGTTGGCGAGCGCCAGGACCGCGCCGATGCGCAGGTCGGAGCCGAGCTGGCCGAGGACTCGGGCGTAGAGGCGGAAGAGGCTCATCGCGGCGCTCTGACGGTCAAGCTTTGAGCACAATGGCGGTGCCCTGAGCGGACCGCAAGCGTCCGCCGGGCGGTCTTGCCACCATGGCTCGGGAGGCGTTGAAGCCTGCTCGACATCGAGAGTTCAACGCCAAGGCCGGGCTTGCGTTCACGGCCCCCTTTGCGGCACCGCAGCATCGATCCGGCAGCCTGCCGTTGCGGCACAAGGTTAACCCTTCCTTCAGGGCGCCCGCCTAGGGTCGGTCCGTCAGGCGCGTACCCGCCGCCAGGACGCCGGCGGGGTGCCCAAGGAGGTCCGGATGGATTTCGCCACCGGGGCCGGCGTCATCGTCGGCATCGCGGTCGTCGTCACCCTCGTCTTCCTCGGCGGCGACCTCAGGATGTTCTACGACGTCCATGCCCTCATCGTGATCGGGGGCGGCGTGCTCGCCGCGACCATGATCCGGTTCCCGTTCTCCGGGATCGCCCACGGCATCCCGCTCGGCATCAAGTTCGCGTTCTCGATGAGGAGCTCCCATCCGCGCGAGCTCATCGAGGAATTGACCCAGATCGCCGAGGTCGTGCGCAAGAACGGCCCCATGGCGCTGGAGAACATCCAGGTCGACGACAGTTTCCTCGCGCAGGGCATCCGCTACGTCGCCGACGGCTACGACCGCGAGTTCATCAAGGACACGATGGAGCGCGACCGCGACATCTTCCTGCACCACCTGGAAGAAGGCCAGAAGGTCTACCGCGCCATGGGCGACTGCGCCCCGGCCTGGGGCATGGTCGGCACGCTCATCGGCATGATCCAGATGTTCGCCAACATGTCGGACCCCTCGAAGCTCGGGCCCTTGATGGCGATCGCGCTGCTCGCGACCCTCTACGGGGCGCTCGTCGCGAACCTGTTCTGCCTGCCGATCGCCGACAAGCTGCACGTCAAGCTCGAGGAGGAGAACGTCTCGCGCTCGCTCATCATCGACGGCATCCTCCTGATCCGCGAGTCGAAGAGCCCGTCGCTCGTCAAGGAGATGCTGATCGCCTACCTGCCCGAGCACCATCGGGAAGAGTTCGCGGAAGCGGTCTGAGCGGGGCTCAAGGTGCGCAGGAAACCGAAAGGCGGCCACGGCGGCCACGGCTGGTTCGTCACCTTCGCGGACCTAATGGCGCTGCTCATGAGCTTCTTCGTCATGGTGGCGGCCTACTCGACCCAGGACCAGAAGAAGCTCCAGCTCGTCGCGGGCTCGATGCGCGACGCCTTCGGGGTCACCCGCGAGAGCCGCTACGCCGGCATCGTCGAGCAGGACGGCATCCCGACGCGGACGCGGCTCAAGAACGCCAAGCAGGCGCCGCCCGACCAGGCCGCCGACTACACCACCCCGAACGACCTCGACCACCGCGACGAGGGCCTGTCGACGACGGCGTTCGACCGCGGCTTCGGGCTCGCCGCCGCGTCGCTGCGCCAGGCCCTGCAGGACATGCCGGAGATCGCCGAGCTGTCGAAGAACCTCATCATCGAGGAGACCAAGGCCGGCCTCGACGTGTCGCTCGTCGACCAGGACGGGCGCTCGATGTTCCCGGACGGCTCGGTCCAGCCCTACGACCGCACCCGGCGGGTGCTGGCGGCGCTCGCGCCGACCATGCGGCGGATGCCGAACCGCCTCCTGATCACCGGCCACACTGCGGCGGCGCGGCCCGGCACGGCGCGTCCGGCGGGCTCCGCCTGGGACCTCTCGGCCGGGCGCGCCGTCAGCGTGCGCGAGATCCTTGCCGTGAACGGCCTCCCCGACGACCGCTTCGCGGCGGTCACCGGCAAGGCCGACGTCGAGCCGATGTTCCCGGACAACCCCTATCTTGCCGCCAATCGCCGCGTCACCATCACGCTCCTCAAGGAAGCCCCGCCGATCCCCTTCGGCGCGAAGCCGTAGGGGCAAACCTCCTCGCATTTGCCCGCATGAGGCCGGGGGAAACCTCGAGGAGGCTGGAGGTCACGCCGATCTTTCGGCACCCCGCCGACCCGCCGCCGCCCCCTCCCGGCGGTCGTTGCGGACCTTGAGGAACAGGATCGTGCCGCTCAAGGCGAGGCTCAGCGCGTTGAAGACGACGAGCGGCAGGGCGCCGATCACGAAGCCGTAGGCGATCCACAGGACGAAGGCCGTGACGGTCACGACGTACATGCGCTTCGAGATCGCGCCCGTGTCGCCCTCGCGGACGGCCTTGAAGACCTGCGGCACGAAGCTCGCCGTGGAGAGCAGGCCAGCGATGCTTCCCAGCACGGTCGGCAGCCATCCTTCCATCGGGCTCCCTCCTCGATCGTCCGCGGTCGGCCGGTGAACGGGGGCGGCACGGCGAGGTTCCCGGATTGCGCCCTCTTCGGACAGCCGGTGTCGCGGGGCGACAGCACGCCCGCACGCGCTTGACCTTGCGCCCGCGCCATGCTGGCTCGGGCGGTCACGAACGGGAGGGAGCATGAGCGGCGATTTCGAGATCCTGGACGAGCGCTTCCGGCACCTCGTCAAAGTCACGGCCCGGGTCGAGAAGCTTTTCGAGGGCTGCCGCTGGGCCGAGGGGCCGGCCTGGTTCCCGGCGCACCGCTCGCTCGTGTGGAGCGACATCCCGAACGACCGCATGCTGCGCTTCGACGAGGCGTCGGGGGAGACCGGCGTGTTCCGGGCGCCCGCCGGCTACTCCAACGGCAACACCGTCGACCGCGAGGGCCGGCTCGTCACCTGCGAGCACGGCAACCGGCGCGTCACCCGCACCGAGCACGACGGCTCCATCACCGTCATCGCGGACCGCTTCGAGGGCAAGCGCCTCAACAGCCCGAACGACGTGGTGGTCAAGTCGGATGGCTCGGTGTGGTTCACGGATCCGGCCTACGGCATCGACTCGGACTACGAGGGGCACAAGGCCGAGAGCGAGATCGGCGCCTGCCACGTCTATCGGGTCGACCCGCGCTCGGGCGAGGTCGCGATCGCGGCCGACGACTTCGTGCGCCCGAACGGGCTCGCCTTCTCGGTCGACGAGCGCCTGCTCTACATCGCCGACACCGGCGTCTCGCACATGAAGGACGGGCCGAAGCACATCCGGGTCTTCCGGGTCGCGGACGACGGGCGCCTCTCAGGCGGCGAGGTGTTCGCGACCTGCACCAACGCGGTCTTCGACGGCTTCCGTCTCGACGACGAGGGCCGCATCTGGACGAGCGCCGGCGACGGCGTGCACTGCCTCACTCCCGAGGGCGAGCTGATCGGCAAGGTGCTCGTGCCGGAGCGGGTCGCGAACGTGGTGTTCGGCGGGGCGAAGCGCAACCGCCTCTTCATCTGCGCCACGACCTCGCTCTACGCGGTGCTGCTCCCGGTCAACGGCGCGAAGACGTTCTAAAGCGCCCTACTCCGCCGCCTGCGCGAGGCCGGCCGCCGGGACGTCGAGCCCCCAGCCGCGCAGGACCTCGGCGAGGCGGCGGCGGTCGTCCGCGTCGAGCGCGACGAGGCCGGGCGGGCGCACCGGGCCGACCGGGACGCCGGCGAGGGTCATCGCCTCCTTGACGACCGTGACGTTCGCGCCGTTGTTGAACTTCGTCCGCATGGTCTCGAACGCGGCGATCTCGGCGACGAGCGCCCGCGCCCGGTCGTAGTCGCCGCGATCGAGCGCCGCGTGGATCGCGAGCGAGCGCTCGGGAACGACGTTCACGAGCCCCGAGGTGAAGCCGCGGGCGCCGAGCGCGTGGAACGGCGCCGCCCAGCCCTCGGCGAGGCCGCAGACCCAGATCGCGGGGTATGCCTCGCTCGCGCGAAGGCATTCGGCGAGGAGCATCAGGTTCGGCGTCGCGAACTTGACGCCGGCGACGTTCGGATGCGCCGCGATGCGGACGAGGTCGGAGAGGCCGAGGTCGTTCGAGCGCACGTAGGCGACGAGCGGCACGGGCACGCCGTCCGCGACGGCGAGGAAATAGTCGGCCTGCCCGACCGGGGCCGCGAAGGGGTCGAGCGGCTGGTGCGCCATGACGGCGTCGGCCCCGAGCGCCGCGGCGCGGCGCCCGGCCTCGACCGCCTCCTTGAGCGAGCGCCCGACCGCGGCCGTGACGAGGGCCCGGCCCTTGGCGGCGCGGATCGCCGTCTCGTGCACCAGGGCGATCTCCGCCGGGGTCAGCGTGTAGAACTCGCCCGTGTTGCCCCCCGCGACGACGTTGTGGACGCCCGCCGCCGCGATCCGCCGCACGATCGCGGCGAGGAGGTCCGCGTCGACCGCGCCGTCCGCGCGGTAGGGCGTGGCGTGGACTCCCGAGATGCCGCGAAGGGCTTGGCGGACGCGCTCGATCGTCATGGGTCGCTCTCCCGGCTTTCGTCACTCGATCTTGGCGCCGGAGGTCTTCACCACCTCCTGCCACTTGTCGCGCTCGGTCTTGATGAAGGCCGCGAACTCGTCCGGCGTCATCGGGGACGGCACGGCGCCGATCTCGACCATCTTCGACTTGACCTCGGGCAGCTCGAAGATGCGCCTGACCTCCGCGTTGATCTTGTCCACGACCGGGCGCGGCGTGCCGGCCGGCACGAACACCCCGTGCCAGGAGGTCGCCTCGAACCCCTTCAGGGTCTCCGAGACCGCCGGCACGTCCGGCGCCGTCGGGCTGCGCTCGAGGCTCGTCACCGCGATCGCCCGCACGGTGCCGGCCTGGGCCTGCGGCCACGCCAGCGTCATGTTGTCGAAGGTGAGGTCGATGTGGCCGCCGGCGATCGAGTTCATGACGTCGCCCGAGCTGCGGTAGGGCACGTGGGTCATCTTGGTGCCCGTGGTCATCTGGAACAGCTCGGAGGCGAGGTGCGTCGAGGTGCCGGCGCCGGACGAGCCGTAGCTGAGCTTGCCCGGGTTCGCCTTGATGTAGTCGATGAGCTCCGGCAGGGTCTTCGCCGGGATGCGCGGGTGCACGACCAGGATGTTCGGCAGCCGCGCGATGAGGCTCACCGGCTGGAAGTTCTTCTCGGTGTCGTGCGGAAGCTTCGTGTAGAGGAACGGGTTGATGGCGTGCGTCGAAACCGTGCCGATCAGGATGGTGTAGCCGTCCGGCGCCGCCTTCGCGACCGCGGAGGTCCCGATGTTGCCGCCGGCGCCGGCCCGGTTCTCGACGATGAAGGGCGGGCCGAACTTCTGCTGCATGTGCTGGGCGAAGATGCGCCCGAACATGTCGGTCGTGCCGCCCGCCGTGAACGGCACGATCACGTTGACCTGGCGCTCGGGCCACTTGTCCTGGGCCGCAGCCGATCCGGCAAGGCCGAGCACGGCCGTCACGGCCGCGGCAACGAGGCGGCGCATCGAACATCCTCCAATGGTTTCGCCCGGCCGCCCGCCGAGGGCCCGAGCCGTTGACTGCTTCTGCCATATTTGGCCACAAGGGAGCTAGCCGTCTCGGCGCATCCGCAAAAGCCGAGCTTCATGATCAAGCCTGAAAGGACGACGATGGCGACGCGCAAGAAGCCCGAGGACCTCAGGAGCCACCGCTGGCTCGGCGTCGACGACCTGCGCGCCTTCGGGCACCGCTCGCGCCTGCGCCAGATCGGCTACGACCAGGCCGACTGGGCCGGCAAGCCGGTGATCGGCATCATCAACACCTGGTCCGACATCAACCCCTGCCACGCCCATTTCCCGGAGCGGGTGCAGTGGATC